>NZ_JBEYJD010000005.1:0-289529 GCF_040636125.1 Streptomyces sp. NPDC006733
CATGGACTCCCTCCTCCGCCTTGCGATCGCACGCACCAGACCCCGCCGACCCCGCCCTCCGGGCGGACGACGCCGATGTGAAGACACTCCCTAGGGGACCGGTGGAACGAGTGGGGCCCGGCACCTCATGGTGCCGGGCCCCACTCACGGGCGCCGGTCCCCGACGCACGGACGTCAGCCCTGCAGCTTGGCCCAGAACTCGTCCCACGAGAGCTGCCCGTCACCGTCGGCGTCGCCGGCGTTGATCACGGCCTGCGCGACCGGCTCGGTGGTGTAGAAGTCGCCCAGCTCGGCCATGACCTTCTTGTACTCGGCCGCCGTGATCTGGCCGTCCTTGTCCAGGTCGTACCGGTCGAAAGCCCTCTTCGCTGCCTCGATGTCCGCCACGTGACCCGCCCCTTCTCTGTGCCTGATTGACGAGGCCAGATTATCGGGGATTCCGATCGGCAATTCCGTGGCGATAAATAAGTGCGACCGGTCGGTCGTCTTTCTGTTACGGTGCTGCCATGGCAGACAGCGAGCGGCCCGACGGCAGGCGCGTACGCGGCGAGCGGACGCGGCAGGCCGTGCTGGACACGGCCGTGGCCCTCGCCTCGGTGGACGGGCTCGACGGGCTCTCCCTGGCCCGGCTGTCCGGGGCGCTCGGGGTGAGCAAGTCCGGCCTGTTCGCGCACTGGCGGGACAAGGAGCAGCTCCAGCTGGACGTGATCGACCGGGCCCGCAAGCAGTGGGGCGCGCTCGTGATGCGGCCGGCGCAGGACGCGCCGCCGGGAGTGCGGCGGCTGCTGGCGCTGCACGAGGCACGGCTGGCCTTCTACGCCGAGGACGTGCTGCCCGGCGGCTGCTTCTTCGCCGCCGTGCAGACGGAGTTCGACGACCGGCCCGGCGCGGTGCGCGACCGCGTCGCGCAGTCGGTCACCGACTGGGTGCGGCACATCCAGGACCTCGTCGAGGAGGCGATGGCTCTCGGCGAGCTGCGGGCGGACGTCGACGCCGCCCAGCTGACGTTCGAGATCGACGCGCTCGGCGAGGCCGTCGTCACCCGCTCCCGCCTCATGGACCGCGCCACCGTGCACACCCAGGCGCACCGGGCCGTCCTGGAACGGCTCCGATCCTGCTGCACCGACCCTTCGATCCTCCCGGAGAGCTGACCCATGACGACCACCGCCCAGCCGCCGGCCGCCCCCGAGGCGCCGGCCGAGCAGATCTTCCCCGTCCAGGTCCACTTCGACGACCTCGACGCCCTGGGGATGGTCCACAACGCCCGCTACGCGCTGTTCGTCGAGCGCGCGATCACCGCCTACTGGGTCGACCGCGGGTGGTCGTACACCGCCGAGCGCACCCGGTACGACGACACGTTCCTCGCCGTCCGCGAGTTCCGGATCGAGTACCTGGCGCCGATCCTCGGCGCGGGCGACGCGGCCGTGCACATCTGGATCGAACACCTGGGACGCACCAGCATCGTGTACGGCTTCCGCCTGCTGTCGGCCGACCGCGCGACCGTGCACGCCACGGGACGCCGGGCCCAGGTCAAGCTGGACCCGGCCACCCTGCGCCCGAGCCCGCTCAGCAACGAACTGCGGGCGGCCGCGATCCCCCTGATGCTCACGGATTCCATACGCTCCACTGCATAGCGAATCGTTGGAAAGCAAGATCGAGTCACTTCTTATTCGTTGTTTACAAGGCAAGTGGCACAGTTCACTCGCCTATACGCAAGAGATTAGTGGCTAATAGTATCTATTGTCCCAAATAAGGGTTTGCCCGCTCCCTGCCCCCTGTGTCAGAGTCGGTGCCAACGGCCCCCTGACCCGGGCTGAGCCGTTCCTCAGGCGCCGCGGACCACACCCCCCTTGCTTCGCGGCGGTACGAAGAGGCCCTCCCCGTGTCGCACAACGACACCAGAGGGCCTCTTCGCGTTGTGCGGGGACATGCCGGAGGGTTCTTCTCAGCGGTCCAGGACGCGCAGTTCGAACCACGTCGTCTTGCCGCGCGGCTGGAGGTCGACGCCCCAGCGGTCGGAGAGCTTGTCGACGAGGAAGAGGCCGCGGCCGCTGCCGTCGAGTTCGCGGACCGGCAGCAGGCAGGGCAGCGCCCGCGAGGGGTCGCGGACCTCGACGCGGATCCAGCCGCGGCGGTGCAGCATGCGCAGGCCGAAGGTGCGGGCGCCGGTGTGCCGGACGGCGTTGCCGACCAGTTCGGAGACGAGTAACTCGACGGTGTCCGCGAGTTGCGGGAGCGCCCACTGGCGCAGCACCGAGACGGAGAGCCGGCGCGCGGTCGAGGCGGATTCGGGGCGCGAGGTCAGCCGGACCTCTTCCACCGACGGGTCCCCCACCAGATCGAGGGCTTGAGCGGCCTTCTCGTCGGCCACCGCCGACGGCCACTCCGCAGCGGCGATGGTCACCCGCTGCGGTTGCTCGGATGCTCCCCGGCCCGCCATGCGTTCATCATGGCCGCACAGCGAGCGGTTCGGGGTGGATCCGGGGGAATTCGCCGAGCGGAATGAAGGGTTCCACAAGCGTGCACAGGCATATGCCAAAGGCATTCAACGCCTACGAGAAGCTGCGATGACCTGCAGTGATGAGTCGTTGACGATCAGCTACGAGGTCCGTTCGCCGCAGAAATCTTAAGCCCGGCTTAAGGTCGCCTTAAGGTCCTGCCACCCGGTCGGCGCAACATCGACAGCCCCCGAAAGAGGGGCGGGAAAGGACCCGGGTCCACGCGGGACCCGGGCCCGGAGCGGTGCGGGCCGCCCCCGATCGAGCCGTGCCCGGCCCGCCCCCTAACGGAACTTGGCCTTGCCCGGCCCGTCCTCGACGAAGCTCCGCATGCCCGTCTCGCGGTCGGCCGTCGCGAACAGCCCGGCGAACAGGGCGCGTTCGATGGTCAGCCCGGTCTCCAGATCGGTCTCCAGGCCGCCGTCGATCGCCTCCTTGGCCGCGCGCAGCGCGTAGGCGGGGCCGCGGGCGAGGCGCTCGGCCCAGGCGCGCGCCTCGGCGTAGACCTGGTCGGCGGGGACGACCTTGTCGACCAGGCCGATGGCGAGCGCCTCCTCGGCCTTCACCATCCGGCCGGTGAAGATCAGGTCCTTGGCCCGGGAGGGGCCCACCAGGCGGGTCAGCCGCTGGGTGCCGCCGGCGCCCGGGATCAGGCCGAGCAGGATCTCCGGCTGGCCCAGCTTGGCGTTCTCCGCGGCGATGCGGATGTCGGCGCAGAGCGCCAGTTCGCAGCCGCCGCCCAGCGCGTAGCCGGTGACCGCGGCGACGACCGGCTTGGGGATCCTGGCGACCGCGGTGAAGGACTCCTGCAGCGCGCGCGAGCGGTCGACCATGCCCTCGTAGGACATGGCCTGCATCTCCTTGATGTCCGCGCCGGCGGCGAACACCTTCTCCCCGCCCCAGACGACCACGGCGCGTACGTCGTCGCGCCGCCCCGCCTCCTCCGCGACCACCCGCAGCCGGTCCTGGGTGGCGATGTCCAGTGCGTTCATCGGCGGGCGGTCGACGCGGATCGTGCCGACGCCTTCGGCGACTTCGAGGCTCACAGTCATGGTCCGGAGACTACTTCGCCGGGCGGGCCCGAAGAACAGGCCCGCCCGGCGACGGAGGTCACATCAAGGGTCGGTCGATCAGCTGGTCCACTCGCTCCAGGAGAGGTTCCAGCCGTTGAGGCCGTTGTACCACTGCACGGTCTTGTCCTTGGAGTTGATCACCTGGACGACGTCGCCCACGATCGACTGGTTGTAGAACCAGGCGGCCGGGGTGGACGGGTCGCCGGCACCCCGGGTGTCGGAGAGCCCCACGCAGCCGTGGCTGGTGTTGGAGCTGCCGAAGATCGACTTGGCCGCCCAGTAGTTGCCGTGGATGAAGGTGCCCGAGTTGGTCAGGCGGATCGCGTGCGGCACGTCCTTGATGTCGTACTCGCCGCCGAAGCCGACCGTGTCGCCGTTCATCCGGGTCACGTCGTACTTCTCGGTCATCACCATCTTGCCGTTGTACGTGGGGTTCGCCGGGGCGCCCGCGCTGATCGCGATGGTGCGGATCACCGAGCCGTCACGGCTGACGGTCATGGTGTGCTTCGCGGCGTCCACGACGCTGACCTGGCTGCGGCCGACGGTGAACTTCACGTCCTTGGACTGCTTGCCGTAGACGCCGGGGGCGCCCTCGACTCCGTCCAGCCGCAGGCTCAGCGTCACCTTGGTGCCCGCCGCCCAGTACTTCTCGGGGCGCAGGTCCAGCCGCTGGTTGCCGTACCAGTGGCCCTTGACGGGGACGGACGGCGAAGCGGTGACCTGGACGGCCGCCTCGACGGCCTTCTTGTTCGTGATCGCCCGGTTGAAGTTGAGCGAGACCTCCATGCCGACGCCGACCGTCTGGCCGTCCTCCGGCGTGTAGAAGCCCACGAAGGAGTCCTTCGGCGTGATCGTCGTGAACACCGCGTGCTTGGCGGACTCACGGCCGTCACTGTCCTTGGCGATCGCGTCCACCGTGTACTTGGTGGAGGTGCCCAGGTGGCCGTCCGGCGTCCAGCTGGCGCCGTCGGCGGCGATGTCGCCCTTGACCGCGGTGCCCTTGTCGTCCTTCACCACGACGGAGCTGAGCTTGCCGCTCGCGGCCGTGACCTTCAGGGCGCCGTTGGTGGCCACGTTGTTCGCGCCGTCCTTCGGCGTGATGGTCACCACGGCGGCCGAGGCCTTGGTGTCCGCGCTCGTACCGGCCTGCGCGCCGGCCGGCTTGTTGTTGCCCGCACCGCCGGTGCCGCCGTTGTCCGTGCCGCCGCCGCCACCGCACGCGGTGGTCACCAACAGCAGCGCCCCCAGCGCCAGTGCCAGCAATGTCTGCCTGGCGCCCGGCGCCGCCTGTATCGGCTTCAACTCTCTGCTCCCCTCACACGGCCGCCCGCCCACGCGTCCGGAATGCCCGACTACGGCACCCTGGTTGCGATTCTGCCCGGCCGATCCGACCCTGACCCCCCTGCACGTGGCCGCTGCAGAGCCGCTGGGGCTTCTGCGCGCATGATGCTCACGCAAGCGACAGATAATCACACGCAAGGTAGGGCCGGTGACACGGGATTGTCACCATTCAGTCCCAGTCGGCTGTGAACGCCGCATGAGGCGTCCCGAGGCTCCGGAACCGCTTCCGGAACTGGGGCCGGGCCCGGCCCCAGCCCGGCCGTCGGCCGGGGGCGGACCGGGCCCGGGGAGGGCCGCGGAGGTGCCGCGTCAGGAGGACGTCAGGAGGAGGGGTCGGCCTCCCGGGGCAGCGCCGAGCCCGCGCGCCACTGCTGCCAGCTGAGATTCCAGCCGCCCATGCCGTTGTCCGCCGCCACCGTGCGGTCGTGGGAGTTGACGACCTCGACGGTGTCGCCGACGAGCGAGTGCTCGAAGAGCCACCCCGCGGGCGTCGACGAGCGGCCGCCCTTCACGTCGGCGAGCCCGACGCAGCCGTGGCTGGTATTGGTGGCGCCGAAGGTCCCGGGCGGGGCCCAGTAGTTGCCGTGCAGGAAGGTTCCGGAACGGGTGAGGCGCATGGCGTGCGGGACGTCGGGGATGTCGTACTCCCCGCCGAAGCCGACCGTCTGGCCGTTCATCCGGGTCAGGGCGAACTTCTCGGCGATCACCATCGTGCCCTGGTACGTGGGGTGCTCCGGGCTGCCCGCCGAGATCGGCAGCGTCCTGAAGACCTGGCCGCCGCGCCGGACGGTCAGGGTGTGCGCCTCCGCGTCGACGGTGCTGCTCTGGTCGCGGCCGATGGTGAACCGGACGTTCTTGTCCTGGGTGCCGTACATCCCCTCGGCGCCTTGGACGTCCCGCAGCCGCAGCGACATCGTCACCACGGTGCCGGCCCGCCAGTGCTTCCTCGGGCGCAGGTCGAGGCGCCGGTTGCCGAACCAGTGCGCGGCCACGTCCACCGCGGGCTTCGCGCGGACGGTGATCGCCCGCTCGACCGCCGCACGGTCGGTCACCGGCCGGTTGAAGTTGACCGTGATGATCATGCCGGTGCCGACGGTGGAGCCGGCCTCCGGCGTGTAGAAGCCGATGAACTTGTGCTTGGGCACCAGCGTCGTGAACACGACGTGCTTGGCGGCCCGCCGGCCCTGCCCGTCCACCGCGTACGCGTCCACCGTGTACTGCGTGGACAGCGCCAGCTTGCCCGTGGGCAGCCAGCCGGCGCGGTCCTCCGCGAGGGTGCCGGCGACCGGGACGCCCTCGCTGTCGGCCACCTTGACCTGCGTCAGCTCGCCCTGCTCCACCCCGACCCGCAACTGCCCGGCGGGCAGCACGTCGTGCGCGGCGTCCTCCGGGGTGATGGTGATGACCGCCTGCGACACCTGCGGGACGACGTCCCCGGGGGCGGCCCCGTCGCTTCCGGGGACGTCGTCGCCGCCGCTGCCCCCGCCCGTCCCGCCGCATCCGGCGAGGAGCCCGCCGAGTACCACCGCTCCTACCAGTCCCGCCCCGGCGCGCAGGGCGCGCCTCACCACGTTCGTCACGCAGGGTCAACGAGAGGGGCACCCCTGGGGAAACGTCCGGCCGCCCACCTGTACGGAAACGGTTGCGCAACAGGTACGACACCGATCACACGTGTGACTCCACACGCTCCGATGGGAAGGAATGGTAGGAGGAGACGGCACCGACCCGGCACGGGACGCCGGGAAGGGCCGCGCCCGGCCACGGCTTTAGTGGGACGCGTGGGGTTCCGCCGTACCGTGGCCGCGGACGCGCATGGCCGGATCCTGTCGAGCCGCGGGAGGCGAGCACGTGTCAGAGACACGCGAGCACGAGGCCATGGAGGCTGCCCGGGCGGTCCCCCGGCCGAACGGCCTGCGGACGGCACCTCCGCCGACGCTTGCGGGGCCCGTCCAGGAGCGGTCCGCCGCGGCGGACCCGGGCGACGCGGCCGGCGGCGCGCCGCGCACCGTCTGGCCCGGCAGTTCCGAGCCGCTCGGCGCGCGCTTCCACACCGGCCCGGACGGCCGCCCGGGGACCAACTTCGCGCTGTGGGCGGGCGGCGCCGAGTCCGTCGAGCTCTGCCTGTTCGAGGCGGACGGCACCGAGACCCGGGCGCCGCTCACCGAGCTGACGCACGAGATCTGGCACGGCTTCGTGCCCGGCGTGCTGCCGGGGCAGCGCTACGGCTACCGGGTCAGCGGCCGCTGGGACCCGTGGACCGGGGCCCGCTGGAATCCCGCCAAGCTGCTGCTGGACCCGTACGCCCGCGCGATCGACGGGGAGTTCACGCTGCCGTCCGAGGTCTACGCGCACGTGCGCGACTGGCCGGAGCGGCAGATCGCCGACACCGTACGTGACAACCGGGACTCGGCCCCGTTCGTGCCCAAGGGCGTCGTCGTCCACGACGACGACGACTGGTCGGACGACCACCGCCCCAAGACGCCGTGGTCCGACTCCGTCATCTACGAACTGCACGTGAAGGGGTTCACCAAGCGCCATCCCGGCATACCGGAGGAGCTGCGGGGCACCTACGCGGGGCTGGCGCACCCGGCGGCGATCGAGCACCTCACCCGGCTGGGCGTCACCGCCGTCGAACTGCTGCCCGTCCACCACTTCGCGCACGAGGAGCACCTGGAGCGGGCCGGGCTGAAGAACTACTGGGGCTACAACTCCATCGGCTACTTCGCGCCGCACGCCGCCTACACGGCCGGCGGCACCCGCGGCGAGCAGGTGGGCGAGTTCAAGCGGATGGTGCGCGCCCTGCACGCGGCCGGCATCGAGGTCATCCTGGACGTCGTCTACAACCACACCGCCGAAGGCGGTGAGCAGGGCCCCACGCTCTCGCTGCGCGGGATCGACAACCGCGGCTACTACCGGCTGCAGGACGACCCGCGCCGCTACGCCGACTACACGGGCTGCGGCAACACCCTGCACGTCGTGCAGCCGCACGTGCTGCGGCTCATCACCGACTCGCTGCGCTACTGGGTGACGGAGATGGGGGTCGACGGCTTCCGCTTCGACCTCGCCGCGGCCCTCGCGCGCTCGATGCACGACGTCGACATGCTCTCCCCCTTCCTCGCCGTCATCGCGCAGGACCCGGTCCTGCGCCGGGTGAAGCTGATCGCCGAGCCGTGGGACGTCGGGATGGGCGGCTACCAGGTCGGCGCCTTCCCGCCGCTGTGGACGGAGTGGAACGACCGCTACCGGGACGCCGTGCGCGACTTCTGGCGCGGCGCCCAGCACGACGTGCGCGACCTCGGCTACCGGCTCTCGGGCTCCAGCGACCTGTACGCGTGGGGCGGCCGGCGCCCGTACGCCTCAGTCAACTTCATCACCGCGCACGACGGCTACACGCTGCGCGACCTGGTCTCGTACCAGTCCAAGCACAACGAGGCCAACGGCGAGGACAACCAGGACGGCACCCACGACAACCGCTCGTGGAACTGCGGCGCCGAGGGCGAGACCACCGACGCCTCGATCAACACCCTGCGCCGCCGCCAGCTGCGCAACCTGCTCTCCACGCTGCTGCTGTCCACCGGCGTCCCCATGCTGGTGGCCGGGGACGAGATGGGCCGCACCCAGGGCGGCAACAACAACGCGTACTGCCAGGACAACGAGATCAGCTGGATCGACTGGTCGCTGCTGGACGACCCCGACTGGCAGGGGCTGAGCACGCTGGCCGCCCGCCTCATCGCGCTGCGCCGCGCCCACCCGGTGCTGCGGCGCCGCGCCTTCTTCTCCGGCCGCTCGCAGACCCCCGGCGGGCTGCGCGACCTGACCTGGTTCACGGCCGCGGGCCGGGAGATGTGCGACGACGACTGGTACGCCCCGTCGGACACCATCGGCATGTACCTCTCGGGCGACGACATCCCGCAGCGCGACGCCCAGGGCGTCCCCATCACCGACGACAGCTTCCTGATCATCGCCCACACCTCGCACCGCCCCGCCCGCTTCACCCTCCCGGGCCGCCCCTGGGCCGCCTCCTACGAACTCCTCCTCGACACCACCGCCGAGGACCAGTCCCGGCCGCCGGGCACCGGCTACCCGGCGGGCGGCTCGGTGACGGTGCCGGGGCGCTCCCTGCTGCTGCTGCGCGCCCTGCCGGCCGGCACCGCTCCGGCCCCGAGGATGTCCACCGACTGAAACCCCTGGACACGGCGAATTGGTCCAGTCCACACTCGATCTCCGTGACCTCATCCGCACCCCAGCCCTTCGAGACCCCCCTCGTCACCGACCTGTCGGCCGAGCCGCCCAGCGCACCCGGCAGAGCCCCCGGGCTGTGGACGGTGAACTTCCGGCTGTACTTCACCGCCCGGTCGATCGCCATGCTCGGGGACTCGATGCTGCCGGTGGCGATGGCCGCCGGGCTGCTGCAGTACGGGTACGGGGCCGGGGCCGTCGGGCTGGTGATGGCGTCGTACATGGGGTGCTTCGCGGGGCTGGTGATCTTCGGCGGCGTGATCGCCGACCGGTTCAACGCCCGGCTGCTCATGATCGGCGCGGACCTCGTCCGGCTCGTGATGATGGGGCTGCTGGCCGGCCTGTTCTTCGCCGACCACGTGGTGCTGTGGCAGGTCTGCGCGATCACCGCCGTCAACGGTGTCGCCGCGGCGATGTTCCAGCCCGGCGTGGCCAGCACGGTGCCCCGGGTCGCCGCCGACGTGCAGGGCGCCAACGGGGTGGTGCGGACCGCCGAGTCGGTGATGGCGCTGGCCGGCCCGGCGGTCGCGGGCCTGCTGGTGGCGTTCGCGTCGGCGGGCGGCGTGATCGCGGTGGACGCGGTCACCTTCGGGGTGAGCGCGGTCTGCGTCTTCCTGCTCCGGCTGCCGCCCGTAGCCCACGAGACCACCGGGCCGAAGACCAGCACCTTCCGGGCCGACCTCGTCGAGGGGTGGCGGGAGTTCCGGGGCCGCACGTGGATGTGGACGGTCATCGTGATCTGGATGGTCTTCATGGTCGTGGTGATGGGCCCGGTCACCCCGCTCACCGCCGGCGAGATCCTGCCGGAGCACGGCCCGAAGGTCTACGGCCTGGTCAACTCCTGCCTGGGCGCGGGCACCGCGCTCGGGGCGCTGCTCGCGATGCGGTTCCGGTCGCACCGCCCGCTGCGCGCGGGCTCGATCGCGCTGTTCGGGAGCGCGCTGTACCCGGGCTCCGTCGGCCTGCACCTGCCGGTCCCGGCCATCTGCGGCTGCATCTTCATAGCGGGCGCCTCGTGGGCGTACTGGGGCGTGAACTGGGCGACGAGCGTGCAGACCCAGGTGCCCGGCGAGATCCTCAACCGGATCCACGCCTACGAGGTCGCCGGTTCTGTCGCCATGCTGCCGGTGGGCCAGGCCCTGTCCGGGCCCGCGTCGTCCGCGTTCGGCGCCCGGCACGTGCTGCTGGCGGGCAGCGTGGTGGCCGTACTGATCTGCGTGGTGCTGCTGTCGGTCCCCGCCATCCGCGATCTGCGGCGGGTTCCCCAGTCGGCGGAGAAAACCGGGTGAGCGCTGTCGGTGCTCGCCCGTATGGTCGATTCGATGCCTGAAGCGACTGGTGACCCCGTGCCCCCCAGACCCCGATCAGCCGTCCGGTCACTCCTGCGGCTGTGGCCCTACGTGCGCCCCATCCGCGGCCGGTTGGCGGCCTCCGCGGTCGCGGCCGTCCTCGCGTCGAGCATGGCCCTGCTGATCCCGCTGGTCCTGAAGTGGATGGTGGACGGCCCGGTCGCGGACCGCGACCCGTCCGGGGTGTGGCTGGGCGGCGGCGTGCTGCTCGTCCTCGGCCTGCTGGAGGCGGGGCTGTTCGGGCTGCGGCGCTGGCTGGTGGCGCGGCCGCTGGCGAGCGTCGAGGCGTCGATGCGATCCGCGCTGTACGGGCACCTGCAGCGGCTGCCCGTTTCCTTCCACGACCGCTGGGCCTCCGGGCAGCTGCTGTCGCGCGCCACGATGGACCTGCAGATCGTGCGGATGTTCCTGGCGTTCCCGCTGGTGTTCCTGGTGGTCAACGGCGCCGCGATCGTGCTGGGCTTCGCGATCCTGTTCTCCCAGGCCTGGACGCTGGGGCTGGTGCTGCTGCTGCCCATCGTGCCGCTGGTGATCCTCTGCTCGGTCTTCGAGGCCCGGTACTCGCTGGCCGCCCGCTCCGCGCAGGACCAGGCCGGCGACCTGGCCACGGTGGTCGAGGAGTCGGTGCTCGGCGTGCGGATCATCAAGGCGTTCGGGCGGCACCGCAGCCAGACCGAGGCGTTCCGCACGAAGGCGCACGGGCTGCGCCGGACCGAACTGCACAAGGCCGGGCTGCTGGCGGACATCTGGGCGCTGATCATGACGCTGCCCGAGATCGCCATCGGCGCCGCGCTGGTCTTCGGCATCATGCAGGTGTCCGACGGCGACCTGTCGGCGGGCACCCTCGTCGCGTTCCTGACCACCGCGCTCGCGCTGCGCTGGCCGGTGGAGTCGCTCGGCTTCCTGCTGGCGATCAGCAACGAGTCGGCGACGGCCGCGGACCGCTTCTTCGAGGCGATGGACGCCGTGGAGGCCGACGCCTCCGGCTCCGGCTCGGACGGGGCGGCCGGGGCCGCGGACGGTGTGCGCTTCGAGGGCGTCGGCTTCCGCTACCCGGACGCGCCGCGGGACACCCCGGACCTGCTGCACGGCATCGACCTGCACATCCGCCCCGGCGAGACGATGGCGCTGGTCGGCGCCACCGGCTGCGGCAAGACCACACTCACCGCGCTGATCCCCCGGCTGCACGACGCCACCGACGGCCGGATCACGCTCGACGGCGCCGACATCGCGGCGATGTCCCGGGAGCGGCTGCGCGAGCTGGTCGCCGTCGCCTTCGAGGAGCCGACGCTCTTCTCCGCGACCGTCCGGGAGAACGTGGCGATGGGCGCGGGTCCGGGCGGCGCCGACGAGGCGGCGGTCCTGCGCGCGCTGCGGACGGCGCAGTGCGACTTCGTCGCCCGGCTGCCGCACGGCCTGGACACCCAGGTCGGCGAGCAGGGCCTGAGCCTGTCCGGCGGCCAGCGGCAGCGGCTCGCGCTGGCCCGCGCGGTCGTCGGCAACCCGGCCTTCCTGGTGCTGGACGACCCGCTGTCCGCGCTGGACGTGCACACCGAGGCGCTCGTCGAGGCCGCGCTGCGCGAGGTCCTGGCGGAGACCACGGCGCTCGTCGTGGCCCACCGGCCGTCCACGGTGATGCTGGCCGACCGGGTCGCCCTGATGTCGCGGGGCCGCATCACCGCCGTCGGCACCCATCACGACCTGCTGGCCGAGAGCGCGGAGTACCGCCACCTGATGTCCGGCGACAGCGAGAGGAGCGTGGCCCGATGACCTCCGTGGCCGAACAGGCCGGGACGGCCGGTCCCGGGGAGGAGCCGGCCGGCGTCGCGGAGGACCCGATCCGCCCCCCGGCACCGGACGACCCCTTCACCAAGGACGTGCTCCCCTCCCCCGCGGGCGCGCAGCTGAGCCTGCTGAAGTCGCTGCTGGCCCCGCACACCCGCCGGGTCTGGCTGGCGGCGGTCCTGCTGCTGGTGCAGCAGGCCGCCGTGCAGGCCGGGCCGCTGCTGGTGGCGTACGGCATCGACCGGGCCATCCCGGCGCTGCGCGACGGGCGGCACGGGCCGCTGATCCTGCTCGGCTGCGTCTACCTGGGCTGCGCGCTGGCCTCCGGGCTGCTGCAGCGGTGGTTCATCCGGGTCGCGGCCCGGGTGAGCCAGGACGTGCTGATCGACCTGCGCGGCCGGATCTTCCGGCACGCGCAGGCGCTCAGCCTGGACTTCCACGAGCGCTACACCTCCGGCCGGCTGATCGCGCGCGCCACCTCGGACGTCGAGTCGCTGCGCGAGCTGCTGAGCGAGGGCCTGGAGGAACTGCTCGGCGTCATCCTGTCGTCGGTCTACATCTCGGTGATCCTGCTCTGGCTGGACTGGAAGCTGGGGCTGGCGGCGCTGTTCTCCTGCGGCCCGCTGTACCTGATGATCCGGTCCTTCCAGAAGCGCTCGATGGTCGTCTACCGCAAGCGCTCCACCGCCATCGCCGCGGTGATCGTGAAGTTCACCGAGACCATGAACGGCATCCGCCCGGTCCAGGCGTTCCGCCGCGAGAAGCCGAACGAGGAGGACTTCGCGCGGCTCAACGGCGTCCACGAGCGGATCAACGGGGACGCGATCCTGGAGATGGCGCGCTATGTCGTCGGATCGCGGCTGATGGCCAACGCGGCGATCGCCGGCATCGTGCTGTGGGGTGCCTACCGGGTGGCCGGCGGCGGTCTGGCGCTGGGGGTGCTGGCGGCGTTCGTGCTGTACCTGCGCCGGCTGTACGACCCCATCGACCGGCTCGGGATGTTCCTCAACTCCTACCAGTCGGCCGCCGCGTCGCTGGAGAAGATCGCCGGCCTGCTGGCGCAGCGCCCCTCGGTGCCCGAGCCCGCGGAGCCGCGCGAGCTGCCGGCCCGGGACGGCGCGCTGCCGGGCCGCGAGGTGCTCTTCGACGGCGTCCGCTTCGCGTACCGCACGGGCGGCGAGATCCTCCCCACCTTCGACCTGCGGATTCCCGCCGGGCAGACGGTGGCGGTGGTCGGGGCGACCGGCGCGGGCAAGTCCACCCTCGCCAAGCTGCTGGCCCGCTTCTACGACCCGACGGACGGCCGGATCGCGCTGGACGGCGTCCCCTTGCGGGAACTCGCGCTGCCGGAGCTGCGACGCGGGGTCGTGATGGTGACCCAGGAGGCCTTCTTGTTCTCGGGGACGGTCGCTGAGAACATCGCGATCGGCAGACCGGATGCCGGACGCGAGGAGGTCGAGCGGGCCGCGAAGGCGATCGGAGCACACGACTTCATCCGCGCGCTGCCGGACGGCTACGACACGGACGTCCGCAAGCGCGGCGGCCGGATCTCCGCCGGCCAGCGGCAGCTGGTGGCGTTCGCGCGGGCGCTGCTGGCCGACCCGGCCGTCCTCATCCTGGACGAGGCGACGTCGTCGCTGGACGTCCCGGGCGAGCGCGCGGTGCAGCACGCGATGGACACGGTGCTGCGCGGCCGGACCGCGGTGATCATCGCGCACCGGCTCTCGACGGTGGAGATCGCCGACCGGGTGCTGGTCATGGAGGGCGGCCGGATCGTCGAGGACGGCGCCCCCGCCGAACTGATCGCGGACCGTGGCCGGTTCGCGGATCTGCACACGGCCTGGCGGGACAGCCTGGTCTGAGCGCGGCGGCCTCGGCGGGCCTGGCCACACCCGCCGCCGACCGTCATCCGAAACGGCGGCGTCCGTATAACGGGCGCCGCTCATCGGTCAACGGACGGAAACCGGCCAACTTTCCGCCATCCCAATGACATGTACCGGTAAACAGTGGCACTCTTCCCGCAGCCGCCGTGCAGCTCTACCCCACCAGCACCACGGAGCAGTGCGGAAGCGGCGGTCACGCACGTCCCACCAGCACGTCGCTCTACCCGGGCAGCACACAACCCCACCTGCCCGTCTGTTCACGGCCCGACCCAGTGGCCGCCGCAGAAGGAGTTCCGTAGTGAGACGATCCCCCCGCAAGGCAGTCGCGGCAGGCGCACTCGCCGCCACCGCCGCACTGCTCGCCGTAGCCCTGCCTTCCGGCACCGCCGCGGCCGGCACCGACGCACAGAGCGCAGCCCACGTCCAGCCCCGAGCCGGCGGCCTGCCGGCCGCGCTGTCGCCCTCGCAGCGCGCGACGCTCCTGGCCGACGCCAACGCCAATCTCACCCGCACCGCGGGCGAGCTGCGGCTCGGCGCCAAGGAACGGCTCATCCCGACCAGCGTTCTGCGGGACGCCGACGGCACCGTGCACACCCGCTACCAGCGCACCTACGACGGCCTGCCCGTCCTGGGCGGCGACCTGGTCGTGGCGAGCACGCCGGCCGGCGCCACCACCAGCGTCAACCGGGCGACCAACGCCGAGATATCGGTGCCGAGCACCACCGCCACCGCGAGCGCCGACTCCGCGAAGTCCTTCGCGATCAGCCGGGCCAAGGCCGAAGGCGCCAAGAGCCCGGCCCTGGCCGGCTCCCCGCGCAAGGTCGTCTGGGCCGCCTCCGGCGTGCCGACCCTCGCCTGGGAGTCCGTCGTCGGCGGACTGCAGGACGACGGCACCCCGAACCAGCTGCACGTCATCACCGACGCCAAGACCGGCTCGCGGCTCTTCCAGTACCAGGGCATCGAGACCGGCGTCGGCAACAGCGAGTACAGCGGCCAGGTCACCATCGGCACCACGCTGTCCGGCTCGACGTACACGATGACCGACTCCGGCCGTGGCAACCACAAGACCTACAACCTCAACCACGGCTCCTCGGGCACCGGCACGCTCTTCTCGAAGTCCACGGACACGTGGGGCAACGGCCTCCCGTCCAACGCCGAGACAGCCGGCGTCGACGCGGCCTACGGCGCCCAGGAGACCTGGGACTTCTACAAGAACGTGATGGGCCGCACCGGCATCCGCAACGACGGTGTCGGCGCGTACTCCCGCACCCACTACGGCAACGCCTACGTCAACGCCTTCTGGGACGACGGCTGCTTCTGCATGACGTACGGGGACGGCAGCGGCAACAACAAGCCGCTGACGGCGATCGACGTCGCGGGCCACGAGATGAGCCACGGCGTCACCTCCAACACCGCGGGTCTGAACTACAGCGGTGAGTCCGGCGGGCTCAACGAGGCGACGTCCGACATCTTCGGCACCTCGGTCGAGTTCTACGCCAACAACAGCAGCGACGTCGGTGACTACCTCATCGGCGAGAAGATCGACATCAACGGCGACGGCACCCCGCTGCGCTACCAGGACAAGCCCTCGCGCGACGGGACCTCGCCCGACAACTGGTACTCCGGTATCGGCAACCTGGACGTGCACTACTCGTCCGGCCCGGCGAACCACTTCTTCTACCTGCTCTCCGAGGGCAGTGGCACCAAGGTCATCAACGGTGTCACGTACAACAGCCCCACCGCCGACAACCTGCCGGTCCCCGGCATCGGCCGGGACGCCGCCTCGAAGATCTGGTACAAGGCGCTGAGCGAGCGCTTCACCTCGACGACGAACTACGCCGCCGCCCGCACCCAGAGCCTGCAGGCCACCGCTGACCTGTACGGATCCGGCAGCGCGACGTGGAACACGGTCGCCAACACCTGGGCCGCCATCGGCGTCGGCGCCCGCGTGCCGACCAGTGGCGTCACCGTCACCAAGCCGGCCAACCAGAGCACCGTCGTGAACACCGCGGCGAGCCTGCAGATCCAGGCCAGCAGCACCAACGGCGGGGCGCTCACCTACTCCGCCACCGGTCTGCCGACCGGCCTGACGATCAACGCCTCCACCGGCCTGATCTCCGGCACGCCGACCACCGTCGGCACCTACAACCCGACGGTCACGGCGAAGGACTCCACCAACGCCACCGGCTCGGCCACGTTCACCTGGACGATCACCTCCACCGGCGGTGGCAACGTCTTCGAGAACACGACCGACGTCTCGATCCCGGACGCCGGCGCGGCGGTGTACTCCAACATCAGCGTCACCGGACGCACGGGCAACGCCCCGAGCACCCTGCAGGTGGGCGTCAACATCGTCCACACCTACCGCGGTGACCTGGTCATCGACCTGGTCGCCCCCGACGGCAGCACCTACCGGCTGAAGAACTCCAGCGGGTCGGACTCCGCGGACAACGTGAACACCACGTACACGGTCAACGCCTCCAGCGAGGCCGCGAACGGCACGTGGCGGCTGAAGGTGCAGGACGTCTACAGCGCCGACACCGGCTACATCAACAGCTGGAAGCTCACCTTCTGACCCGGAACGGTCGCCCTGAGGATCTCCTGAGGGCACCCCGGACCAGCTGAGCTGCTCGAAACGGCGGTCGCGCCGTGTGACGTGAGTCATGCGGCGCGACCGCTCTCGGGATGATCGTCCCGGGACGTTTCTGGTACAGTTGGCTGCGTTGCAGTTGTGGTACCCATGAACTCCATGTGCGCCCGGTCCTTGCGGCCAGGCGCACATTTGTTTTACCGGCGTCATGTCCGGTGTGGGGAGATCATCGCGGCGACGCGGCATCCGTAAAGTGCGGATGCTGTATTAACTGCACCCATTAGGGAGACAGACATGGCTACCGGAACCGTGAAGTGGTTCAACTCCGAAAAGGGCTTCGGCTTCATCGAGCAGGACGGCGGCGGCGCTGACGTCTTCGCCCACTACTCGAACATCGCCACCCAGGGCTTCCGTGAGCTGCTCGAGGGCCAGAAGGTCGAGTTCGACGTCACGCAGGGCCAGAAGGGCCCGCAGGCCGAGAACATCCGCCCTCTCTGAGGCACCCCTGAGCGCTCACCGCGCCCAGTAGTGAGAGGCCCGCACCGCCCGGCGGTGCGGGCCTCTCGCGCGCAGCGGAAACAAAACAAGTGCGGTGCTCCCCGAGCACCGCAGGACGCCGGTCCGCAGGCGTCGAAGAGGCAGTCCGCGATCCGCCGGACGGCCCCTGGCGCCGAGGGATCCCCCTCGTCTCCGTCACGAGGAAGGTTCCCCCTTGAAGTTGTTCTCCGAGCTCGCGCTCTCCCCCGCCCTGGTCACCGCGCTGAACGCCAACGGCGTCACCGAGCCGTTCCCGATCCAGGCCGCGACGATGCCCGACGCGCTCGCCGGCCGGGACGTGCTGGGCCGCGGCCGTACCGGCTCCGGCAAGACCCTCGCCTTCGGGCTCCCGATGCTGACCCGCACCGCCGGGCAGCGCTCCGAGCCCAAGCGCCCGCTGGCGCTCGTCCTGGTGCCGACGCGTGAGCTCGCGACCCAGGTCACCGAGGCGCTCGCGCCCTACGCCCAGGTGCTCGGGCTGCGCCAGACCACCGTGGTCGGCGGCGCGTCCATCACCCGCCAGATCGCCGCGCTGCGCGGCGGCGCCGAGATCCTCGTCGCCACCCCCGGCCGGCTCGCCGACCTGATCGACCGCCGGGCCTGCGCGCTCGACCGGGTCGAGATCACGGTCCTGGACGAGGCCGACCAGATGGCCGACATGGGCTTCCTGCCGCAGGTCACCAAGTTGCTCGACCAGGTGAAGCCGAACGGCCAGCGGATGCTCTTCTCCGCCACCCTGGACAAGAACGTCGACCGGCTGGTCAAGCGCTTCCTGCACAGCCCCGTCACCCACTCGGTCGACCCGTCGGCCGCGACCGTGACGACCATGGAGCACCACGTGCTGCACGTGGACGACGACACCAAGCGCGCCGTGACCGCCGAGATCGCCGCCCGCGAGGGTGGCGTGATCATGTTCGTCGACACCAAGCGCGGCGCCGACCGGCTGACCAAGCACCTGCTGGCCGCCGGCGTCACCGCCGTCGCCCTGCACGGCGGCAAGTCCCAGCCGCAGCGCAACCGCGCCCTGGACCAGTTCCGCACCGGCAAGGCCACCGCGCTGGTCGCCACCAACGTCGCCGCCCGCGGCATCCACATCGACGGGCTCGACATGGTCGTGAACGTCGACCCGCCCGGCGACCACAAGGACTACCTGCACCGCGGCGGCCGTACCGCACGGGCCGGCGAGTCCGGCACCGTCATCACCCTGGTGCTGCCCGCGCAGCGCCGGGAGAACGCCCGGCTGATGGCGCTGGCCGGCATCAAGCCGCACACCGCGCGGGTCCGCCCCGGCGACCCCGAGCTGGTGCGCGTCACCGGTGCCCGCAAGCCCTCCGGCTCCGCCGTCACCATCCACGACCCGGTGCACGCGGCCGCCCAGGAAGCCGCCAAGCCCAAGACGAACAAGGTCGCGGGCACCCGTGGCCGCGGTCGCCGTCCCGGCGGCGCGGCCGCTGCCGGTGCGGGCGCCACCGCCGCTCCGGCGGGCACGCCCCGCAGCGGCGGCAACACCCGCGGCGGTCGTGGCGGACGCCCCCGCACCGACGCCGAGGGCGCCGCGGCCGGCTCCGGCCGGGCCGGGGTCAACGGCCGCGGCGGCACCCCCGGGCGCCCGGCCGCCGGCAGCCGCACGGCCGCGGGCCGCGGTGGCGCCGTGGGCCGTCGCGCCCGCCGCGAGGACGGCACGGGCGGCGGCCGCCGCGCGGCCTGACCGCACGGCAGCACCCCTGGCATGACGCGACGGCCGGTACCAGGAGTTCCTGGTACCGGCCGTCGCCTCTGTGCGTCAGCGGAGTATGCCCGCCGTCATGCCCTCGGACTCTGCGGGAGTGGCGATGAGGCCGAGCTCCGCGGGGGCGGCGAGCAGCGGATGGGTGGGCAGCACCCGGACGGTGTAGCCGAAGGGGCCCGTCCGGTCGAGGGTCAGCGGGCCCTCGTAGAGCCTGCGGCCGTTGATGTCGGCGTGCGCCGTCGGTTTGAGGGAGATCACCGCCGGGTCGGCGATCCGGTCGGCGTCGTCCACCCGCCCGGAGAGCACCTGCACGTCGACGTCGCCGGTGTCGAGCTCGCCCAGGGTCACCTGGACCCGCAGGGTCAGGGTGGAGCCCAGCTCGGGGAAGCCGCCCACCGAACCGGTCTCCACGTGCTCGACGGCGACCTGGTTCCAGCCGCGGCGGACCCGGGCCTTCCAGGTCGCGAGCTCCCGGGCGGCGTCGCCCGCGATGGCCCGGTGCGCGCGGGCGGCCGGGGCGTAGAGCTGCCCGACGTAGTCGCGCACCATGCGTCCCGCGAGCACCTTGGGCCCCAGGGTCACCAGGGTGTGCCGGACCATCTCGATCCAGCGGGCGGGCATCCCGTTGGCGTCGTGGTCGTAGAAGCGCGGGGCCACCTGGTTCTCGATGAGCTCGTAGAGCGCGGTCGCCTCGATGTCGTCCCGGCGGTCTGGATCGCCGCCCGCGCTGGAGCCGTTCGCCCCGTCGTCGGCGGTGGGAATGGCCCAGCCGTTGTTGCCGTCGAACCACTCGTCCCACCACCCGTCGAGCACGGACAGGTTGAGGCAGCCGTTGAGGGCCGCCTTCATACCGGACGTGCCGCACGCCTCCAGCGGGCGCAGCGGGTTGTTGAGCCAGACGTCGCACCCGGGGTAGAGGTGCTGGGCCATGCCCATGTCGTAGTCGGGCAGGAAGACGATGCGGTGGCGCACCCGCGGGTCGTCCGCGAAGCGCACGAGCTCCTGGACGAGCCGCTTGCCGCCGTCGTCCGCCGGGTGGGCCTTGCCCGCGACGACGATCTGGATCGGCCGCTCGGGGTGCAGCAGCAGGTCCATCAGCCGGTCCTGGTCGCGGAGCATCAGCGTGAGCCGCTTGTAGGACGGGACGCGGCGGGCGAAGCCGATGGTCAGGACGTCGGGGTCCAGGACGTCGTCCACCCAGCCCAGCTCGGCGAGGCCGGCGCCGCGCTGGCGCCACGAGGCGCGCACCCGGCGCCGCACGTCCTCCACCAGCTGCTCGCGCAGCACCCGGCGCAGTTCCCACACGGCCGGGTCCGGGATCTCGGCGACGGGCTCCCAGCGCTGGGTCTCGCCGATCATCAGGGCGTCCTCGGCGCGCTGCGCGCCGATCTGGCGGGCGCCGAGCCGGAAGACCTCGGGGGCGACCCAGGTCGGGGCGTGCACGCCGTTGGTGATGGAGGCGATCGGCACCTCCTCGGGGTCGAACCCGGGCCACAGCCCGGCGAACATCTGCCGGCTGACGGCGCCGTGCAGGGTGGAGACGCCGTTGGCGCGCTGGGCCAGCCGCAGCCCCATCACCGCCATGTTGAAGACGTTCGGGTCGCCGCCCGAGTACGTCTCCATGCCCAGCTCCAGCACCCGCTGGATGTCGACGCCGGGCAGTTCGCCGCCGTCGCCGAGGTGCTGCCCGACCAGCTCGCGGTCGAAGCGGTCGATCCCGGCGGGCACGGGCGTGTGGGTGGTGAAGACGGTGCCGGCCCGCACCGCCTCCACGGCCGCGTCGAAGTCGAGCCCCTCCCCGCCGAGTTCGCGGATGCGCTCCAGGCCGAGGAATCCGGCGTGGCCCTCGTTGGTGTGGAAGACCTCGGGGTCCGGGTGGCCGGTGAGCCGGCAGTACGCGCGGACGGCGCGCACCCCGCCGATGCCGAGCAGCATCTCCTGCAGCAGCCGGTGCTCGCTGCCGCCGCCGTACAGGCGGTCGGTGACATCGCGTTCCGCGCGGTGGTTCTCCTCGACGTCGGAGTCGAGGAGCAGCAGCGGGACGCGGCCCACCTGGGCTTTCCAGATGTGGGCGGTCAGCGATCGGCCGCCGGGCAGGGCGAGGACGACGTGGGCGGGGGTGCCGTCTGACTCGCGCAGCAGGGTCAGCGGCAGTTCGTTGGGGTCAAGGACGGGATAGTGCTCCTGCTGCCAGCCCTCGCGGGACAGGCTCTGGCGGAAGTAGCCGTGGCGGTAGAGCAGGCCGACGCCGATCAGCGGCACACCGAGGTCGCTGGCGGCCTTGAGGTGGTCCCCGGCCAGGATGCCGAGGCCGCCCGAGTACTGGGGCAGGGCCGCGGTGATCCCGAACTCGGGCGAGAAGTAGGCGATGGCGGCGGGCAGTTCCGAGGACTGCCCCTGGTACCAGCGCGGATTGGTGAGGTAGTCGGTCAGGTCCTCGGCGGCCGCGGAGAGGCGGCGCAGGAATCTGCGGTCCTGGGCCAGAGCCCCGAGCCGTTCCTTCGAGACGGCGCCGAGCAGCCGCACCGGGTCGCCGGCAGCGGCCCGCCAGCCCTCCTCGTCGACGCTCTGGAACAGCTCTCTGGACTCGGAGTGCCAGGACCAGCGCAGATTCTGTGCCAGTTCGCCGAGCGGACGCAGCGGTTCCGGCAGGACAGTTCGCACGGTGAAACGACGGATTGCCTTCACGCTACGACGGTAGCGGGGTCCCGCCCCCCGATCCCTGTGCTCTCCACGATCCGGACGTTCAAACGCCCGAACGGACGTGCGCCGAGGCATCCGCCCCGGCGCGCGTCCGCTCAGTGCGCCGCGCGGGCGGCGGGGGCGTCGTACGGGGAGCCCTGGTTCACCGAGGCCGGGTCGAACGCGCCCGCGACGGCGTAGCGTCTGGCGATCGTCTCCAGCTCGGTGCGGGGGATCACGTCGTGGATGTCCGTGAAGCCGCCGGGGGCGCGTTCGTGGGCCATGTTGATGACCACCTCGGGGCCGAGGCGGCGGTTGGAGCGCTGCAGCTCGGTCATGGGCGGCCGGCGCTCGGCCTCGTACGCCAGCAGGGCCCGCGCGGGATCCTCGTGCGCGGCCATCGCGTGGGCCAGCGCCCGGCCGTCGATGATCGACTGGGTGGCGCCGTTCGAGCCGATCGGGTACATCGCGTGGGCGGCGTCGCCGATCAGCGTCACCCCGCCGAAGGTCCAGCGCACCAGCGGCTCGCGGTCCACCATCGGGTACTCGAAGGCGGCCTCGGCGGCGTCGATCACCTCGCCGACGTCGACGCCGTCGAAGACCCAGCCCTCGTAGTGGCGGCGGAACCGGTCGACGGGCACCGGGCGGTTCCAGTCGCTGCGGTCCAAGGCGGCGGCGCCGCGCTCGGCCGGCATCGCCAGCGCCCAGTTGACGAGCACCCGCTCGCCGGGCGCCGCCGGGACCGTCAGCGGGTAGACGACGGCCTTCTGCCGGTCGTTCCCCGCGATGAACATGAAGGTGCCGACGCGGTCGGCCGGCATCCAAGACACCCCGCGCCAGACCAGCACGCCGTTCCACGGCGGTGCGCCCTCACCGGGGTACATCGCGGCGCGGACCGCGGAGCGGATGCCGTCCGCGCCGATCAGGATCTCCGCGTCCAGGTCGGTCCTGGCCCCGCCGGCCCGGTTCCTGGCAGCCACCCGCAGCCGGGCGCCCGGCAGCTCGGCGAAGTCCTCCACCCGGGCGCCGGCGAGCACCGCGGCGCGGCCGAGCCGCTCCCGGACCGCGCGGGCCAGCACCTCCTGCAGCCGGCCCCGGTGGATCGACAGCTGCGGCCAGCGGTAGCCGGCGCCGATGCCGCGCGGCTCCCGCCAGACGAGGCTGCCGCTGCTGTGGTAGTACCGCAGCTCGCTGGTGGGCACCGACACGGCGGCCAGTTCCTCGTACAGCCCCAGCGCCGCCAGCTCCCTGACCGCGTTGGGCATGATGTTGAGCCCGGCGCCGACCGGCTGGACCTCCGGGGCGGCCTCGACGACCAGCACGTCGGTGCGGCCGGCGGCGTGCAGGCTGAGTGCCGCGGTGAGGCCGGCGATGCCGCCCCCCGCGATGACGACGCGGTTCATCGTTCCCCTTCGGTGGAGCGCCGGACCAGCGTCTCGTTCTCGCGGGTCAGGTCGAGTACGGAGCGCAGCAGTTCGACGGGGGCGCCGCCGCTGCCGTAGTCGTACAGCCGCAGCTCGTCGCTGTACGCCTCGCGGGCGATCCGGATGTGCCGGGCGCGGAAGGTCTTGAGGATGCGCAGCACCCGCGCCAGCGCGACGGCGCCGGCCCGCAGGGCGGGGGGAATCCGGTCCCCCTCCTCCCAGCTGAACGCGAAGGAGAGCTTGCCGACCGCGGAGGGGCTGCCCTGGTAGCGCGCGTGGAAGGCGCGCCAGGCGGGGAGGCTGTAGGGCACCGACTCGGCGAGGAACGTCTCGTACCGGCCCGCGTCGCGGTCGGACTGCCAGAGCGTCAGGTCGACCAGCCAGAGCGGGACCTGGGCCGCCGCCGGGCCGAGGTACGCGCGGCCGTCGAGGGTGACCTCCTCGAAGTAGGGGCGCAGCACCCGGGCGAAGAAGACCGGCGAGACGTTGGCGACGGTGAAGTCGATCGAGTCGACCATGGCCTGGACGAGTCCGGCGAGCCGGTCGAGGCAGGACGCGAACCGGATGTCGTGGGGTTCGAGCAGGGTCAGCTCCGAGCAGGCGTCGAGCGCGGCGCACAGGCTGGGGAAGACCATCCGCACGGCGTCCTGGAGGCAGGCCTCCATGGGGTCCCCGGTGTACATGCGCTGGCGCGCGCCGACCGGGTTCCACGCCGTGTAGTGGTGGACGGTGTCCCGCGGCACCATGCCGGTGCGCCGGCCCAGCGCGCGCAGCACCGGCAGCGCCTCCGGCACGGCGTCGAGCGGCTCGGTGCCGTGCCGCTTGATGGAGCCGAGGAAGATGCCCAGGTCCCGCATGGCGGCGAGGTTCTCGACGGTGGACAGGTCGTCGAGGACGTCGGGGGCCGGCAGGAGCTCGCGCAGCGCGGTGACCATCCCGGACACGTCGCCGTCCGCGTTCATGACACGGAGCTTCTCGCAGGCCTCGTCCGCTCCCAGCGGGTCGGCACCCCGTATCTCCTCGATCCGGTAGTAGGGCTCTTGGCCCTGGAGCACGTGGAGCACAGACATGTGGGGCACCGTCATTCCGAGGGTCACAGGGATGTGTGTGTGCTGGGCTTGGGGTCGGCGCTCTCCCGCGGCACGCCGCGCGGCAGCAGCGTCAGCAGGGCGGCGGCCGCGGCGAACGCGGCGCCGACGAGCAGCGCGGTGCGGAAGCCCGCGGTCTCGGCGGCGGCGCCGGGTCCTGCGGTCCGGGTGTGGGCCGCGGCCACGGCGACGAGGACCGCGAGGCCGAGGACCGAGCCGAATTGCTGGCTGGTGTTGACCAGCCCCGACACCAGTCCGGTCTCCCCGGGCGCCGCCTGCGCGGTCGCGGCGACGTTGGTGGTCACCATGACCAGCGGCAGCCCGATCCCGATCAGCAGGCTGGGGGCGAGGACCGTCGTGGCGAACGATCCGTCCGGCGACAGCGACAGGGCGAGCCACCCGGTGGCGGCGGCCACCGTCGCGAAACCGGCGGTCATCACCGGGCGCAGCCCGAAGCGCGCGACCAGCCGGCCGGTCCCGGGCGCGGTCAGCACGACGACGAGCGACAGCGGCAGCAGGCCGAGCCCGCCGGTGACCGGCGGGTACTCCAGCACGTCCTGGAGGTAGAGGCTGACCAGGAAGAACATCGGGAACAGCGCCATCTGCGCCAGCGCGCTGAGGAGGTTCGCCAGCCGGAGCGCCGGCCGGCCGAGCACCCCGGGCGGGACCAGCGGACGGGCGGCGCGGCTCTCGATGACCGCGAACGCCGCCAGCAGGAGCACCCCGGCGGCTCCGGCGAGGAGCGTGCCGCCGTCCGTCCATCCCGCGCTACCCGCGTCGACCAGCGCGTACGCGATCAGGCTGAGCCCGCCGGTGGCGGTGAGGGCGCCGCCGAGGTCGAACTCCCGCAGCCCCCCGGCGCGGCCTGCCGCCGCCCGGTCGCGGCGGGCCGGGACGGACGCCAGCGCGGTCGGCGTCAGGGCGATGAGCGCCGCGCCCACCAGCACGTTCAGCGCGAACGTGGAGCGCCAGCCCAGTCCGGAGGTCAGGACGCCGCCCAGCACCGTGCCCAGCGCGCCGCCCAGCCCGCCGAGCGCCGCGAAGACCCCCAGGGCGCGGTGCCGTTCGGGCCCGTCGGCGAAGAGCAGCAGCACCAGCGCGAACGCGGCGGCGGCCGCGCAGGCCGCGCCGACCCCCTGCAGGGCGCGGGCGGCCACGAGCAGCCGGGCGTCACCGGCGAAGGCGCCGCCGAGCGAGGACGCCGACAGCAGCGCCAGCCCCGCCGTGAAGAGCCGGCGGTGGCCGACGAGGTCGGCGACCCGTCCGGCCAGCAGCAGGAAGCCGCCGAAGGTGACCAGGTAGGCGTTGGCCACCAGGGAGAGGCCGGCGGCGTCGGTGCCGAGGTCCTCGCCGATGGACGGCAGGGCCACGTTGATGATCGCGGTGTCGAGGATCAGCAGGAGCTGGGTCGAGGCCAGCAGGGCGAGCGCGGTGCCGCGTCGGTGCGCCGTCGCCTCAGGCACGGGGCAGCGGAGGCAGTTCGTAGCCGTCGAGGCAGGTCCGGGCCAGGCTCTCGCAGGCACCGGTGTCGCCCTCCCACGCCTGCTGCATCAGGTAGACGTGCGGGGCGCCGTGGTAGAAGCGCTCGTACTGCTCGTGCCGTCCGGCGAACTCGGTGCCGAGCGCGTCCCAGGCGAGCTTGAGCAGCTTGATCCGGTCCTGCGCCGGGTGTCCCGGGGAGCGGATGTACTTCGCGATGACGGGGCCGATCTCCGGGTGCAGCAGGTCCTGCGCGGAGGCGGGGAGCTGGATGACGCCGCCGCCGGCCAGCAGCTTGATCTCGCTGATCGCCCGGGGGTAGATGTCACCGGCCATGATGCGGTGCGCGTACGAGATCTCCTTGTCGGGCATCACGCCACCGCGTCCGCCGTCGACCTGCTGGTACCCCGCCTCGGCGGCCAGCACCATCGACTTGGCCTGCGCCACCCAGCCCATCAGCCGGCCGATCTGGTGCTGGACCGGCGGCAGGTCGTAGGTGTTGTTGGCCTTGGCGAGCAGGATCGCGACGCCGGTGAGGAACTCCAGCTTGGTCCAGAAGCGGGTGGCCGCCTGGTGGACGAAGTTCACGTACGCCGGGGTCTGCCACCACTGGCCGAAGCAGACGTCGACGTTGCGGTACGCGAGCACGTTCTCCCACGGCACGAAGACGTCCTCGCAGACCAGCAGGGCGTCGTTCTCGTCGAAGCGCGAGGAGAGCGGGTTGTCGAAGACGCTGCGCGCCTGGGCCTCGTAGGAGGTGCGGGAGATGAACTTCAGGCCGGGGGTGTCGACGGGTATCGAGAAGCAGAGGGCGTGCTCGACGTCCTGCGGGGCCAGCGGCTCGATGGTGCCGACGAGGACCTCGTTGCCGAAGACCGCCGCGGTGCCGATCATCTTGGCGCCCCGCACGACGATGCCGCCGTCGCGCTCGGCCACCACCCGGACGACGAGGTCGTCCGCCTCCTGCTCGGACGCGGACTTCGTCCGGTCGATCTGCGGGTTGGTGATGGTGAACGTCGGATACAGGTCGCCCTGCGCCATCCGCCGGTGGTAGGCGGCGACGTTCGGCGCGCCGTCGAAGGTGTCCGTGGTGAAGAGGGCGGGTGCGGCGGCGAAGCCGGCGATGCCCGCCGCCATGTAGTCGGGGGTGCGTCCGAGATGGCCGAAACTCGCCTCTGCCCAGACCTTGTGCGCGCTACGCCGGGCGACCAGGTCCTCGTACGAACGGGGTATCAGGAAGGCACGGTGCACACCGTCCTGGGCGAGTACGGCGGAGTGCCGGGAGTCGTGGGACAGGTCGTACAGGCCCGCGATGGAGTCGACGGTGTTGCGGAAGGCCGGATGGACGGTGATGTCCTTGACCCGCTCACCGTCGATCCATATCTCGCGTCCGTCTCGCA
Source organism: Streptomyces sp. NPDC006733 (assembly GCF_040636125.1). Lineage (NCBI taxonomy): Bacteria > Bacillati > Actinomycetota > Actinomycetes > Kitasatosporales > Streptomycetaceae > Streptomyces > Streptomyces sp. NPDC006733. The sequence continues at coordinate 27,098 of NZ_JBEYJD010000005.1, forward strand.
GCGAATCCTTGTACTCCTGGCCGGACCTGGTCACCGTGTCTCCTCAACGATCTTCGACGCGCCGTTGAAGAGACTGCCTCATACACGTGTGCTAATCAATGAACGTCCTGCCGGTCCCGTTTATGAACCGGCCAGTTGCCGCGGTACTCACCGGGAGTCGTCCCGAACCACTTGCGGAACGCCAGGTGGAACCCGACGGCGCTCTGGTAGCCGACCCGCGGCGGCACGGCGGCCTGCGGAACCGCCGTCTCCGTCAGCAGCCGGGCGGCCTCCTGCATCCGGCGACCGGTCAGATGCCGGGCCGGCGCCTCGCCCACCAGTTCCCGGAAGGTGGCGGTGAAGGCCGAGCGCGACATGCCGACCTCACGGGCCAGCGCCTCGATCGTCCACGGTTCGGAGAAGCGGGTGGAGACGATGACGAGCGCCCTGCTGATGCCCGGGTGGCGCAGCGCGGGCAGCACCGCCGGGTTGGCGGACAGTTCGCGCAGCAGCGGGCGCAGCGCCAGCACGAAGGCCATCTCGAACGCCCGCAGGGTGACCAGCTGCGATCCCGGCTCGCCGCGCCGCTCGGCGACGGCGAGCGAGGCGAGCGTCTCGCGCAGCAGCGGTTCCTTGTCGACCTGCGTCCGGTCCAGCACCAGCGACCACGGCAGCGCCCGGTACAGCGATGTCGCCGCCGTCGCGTCGTAGTGCAGCCCGGCGCACAGGATGCGGCTGCGCTCCCCGGTCCCCTCCACGACGAGCACCCCTGACGTGCCCGGCTCGCGCTCCGGGAGGACCGCCTTGAGCGGGACGCCCTGCCGGTCGGGCAGGTCGGAGAGGCGGTGGGCGGTCCCGGTCGGGAAGACCGCCAGGTCCCCCTGGTGGAGCTGGATCGGCGGGCAGTCGCCGCCCGAGCTGATCCAGCAGTCGCCCTCGACCATGTAGTGCAGGATCGCGCAGCTCTGCTCGGAGTCCCCCTCGATGGCCCAGGGCGCCCGCACCGTCCAGAGGCTGTCGAAGACGCCGGTCAGGCGCAGTGGCCGAAGTAGTTCGCTGAGGAGGTCGTTCCCGCCAGATTCCATGGACGAACCCTTAATCCCCGTCCCGGTTTGCTTATTGCCGCCCCTGTGCGCCCCGTCCAGCCTGAGGTGAGGCGGAATCGCTGATTCATTCTAGCGAAGGGCGACACACCGATGTCGGGAGAGATTCACCAGCGCTGCTTGGTCGTGGGTGCGACCGGCTTCCAGGGGGGCGCCGTGGCCCGGCTGCTCGCCGGACGCGGGCACCGGGTACGCAGCCTGACGCGGCGTCCGGCCGTGGCGCGCCCCGACATCGCGGGCGTCTCGTTCGTGGCGGGCGACCTCGGGAGCCGGGACGACGTGATGTGGGCCTTCAAGGGCGCGACGCACGCAGTCGTGACCATGCCATTGGAGTACGACCCCCTACGTATAGAGACGTACGCGATCCACATCGCCGAGGCCGCGCTGGAGTCCGGGGTGACCCGGATCGTCTACAACGCGAACACCCGGGTGCCGCAGGACACCGCGGGAGTGGCCGCGTTCGAGACCCGCCGGATCGCCGAAGCGGTATTGGCGGACTGCGGGGTGCCGCTGGTCGTGCTGCGCCCGCCGGTCTACCTCGACAACCTGTTCAGCCCCTGGAACGGCCCGGCGCTGGTGGACGAGGGCGTCCTCGCGTACCCGCTCCCCGCCCACCAGCGGGTCGCGTGGATCTCGCACGACGACCTGGCCGTCGCGGTGGCCGCCGCGCTCTTCAACGACGGCCTCGAGGGTCGGGTTCTGGACATCGGCGGAGAGGCCCTCGACGGCGCCGAACTCGCCGCCGCCTTCGCCGAGGGCCTCGGCCGGCCCGTCGTCTACCGGGCGCTGCCGCCCGCCGCCTTCGAGGCCGCGCTGGCCAAGGCGATCGGCCCGAACGCGGCCGCGGGCGTCGCCGGGATCTACCACTACATGGCCGAGGGCACCGACGCCCGGCTGATGGACGGCGACCCGCGGGAGGCCGAGCAGGCGCTCGGCATCAAGCTCACCTCGGTGGCGGACTGGGTGGCCGCGCAGCCCTGGCAGACCTGGTCCAGCCGCCCGCTCTGACCTCTCCGGCACCCTCCCCGACCAGCCGTCCGGCCCCCACCGTCCCGCGGGGCCGGGCGGCTCTGCCGTGCCGGGCCCGGCCGGCTTTGCCAACTCCCCGCAAAGTACGCGCGGGTACCTCTTCCCGGGAGCTTTTGACTGGCATCCAATGGGAAGGCTCCCGGCTGTGCGGAGTCTTCCCATCCCCCATCACTCCGCCATTCGCCCGACCCTCCAACCGAGTGAACGCGGACAGGAGCGGCCATGCACGCGAGAACACATCCACAGGAGCAGATACAAAGAGCGGGAGCACGCAAGGAAGCTGCTCGCCGCGCCGCCGCCCGTCGGCGCAAGCAGCCCCCGGAGCACTCGTCTCCTGTCCATCCACCAGCGCTCCCAGGTGAGGCAATGATCGGTCGTATCCCCGTCCTCGACGTCCGCCCGCTCGTGGACTGCGGCCGCCGGCCCGCCAAGGCGGTCGCCGGCGAGACCTTCCAGGTCACCGCCACGGTCTTCCGCGAGGGCCATGACGCGGTCGCCGCCAATGTGGTGCTGCGCGACCCCAACGGCCGCTCGGGGCCATGGACCCCGATGCGGGAGCTGGCCCCCGGCACCGACCGCTGGGGCGCGGACATCACCCCGCCGGCCGAGGGCCGCTGGACGTACACGGTGGAGGCGTGGAGCGATCCGGTCGCCACCTGGCGGCACGTCGCCGCCATCAAGATCCCCGCCGGGATCGACACCGACCTGGTCCTCACCGAGGGCGCCCGGCTGCACGAGCTGGCCGCCGCGGGCGTGCCCAAGAACGACGGCAGGGCCGCCGTCCTGGCAGCCGTCGACGTGCTGCTCGACGAGAACAGGACCGCGGCCGAGCGGCACGCCGCCGCCGTCTCCTGCGAGGTCACCGCCGTCCTGGACCGGTTTCCGCTGCGGGAGCTGGTGACCGCCTCCCGCCCGATGCCGCTGCAGGTCGAGCGCGAGCGGGCGCTCTTCGGCTCCTGGTACGAGTTCTTCCCGCGCTCCGAGGGCGCGGTCGTCGAGCCGGGCCGCCCGCCGGTCTCCGGCACCTTCCGCACCGCGGCCGAGCGGCTGCCGGCCGTCGCCGCCATGGGCTTCGACGTCCTGTACCTGCCACCGATCCACCCGATCGGCACGGCCTTCCGCAAGGGACCGGACAACAGCCTGGTGGCGGGCCCGGACGACGTCGGCTGCCCCTGGGCGATCGGCTCGCCGGCGGGCGGGCACGACGCGGTCCACCCCGACCTGGGCACCATCGAGGACTTCGACTTCTTCGTCGAGCGCGCCCGTGAGCTGCGGCTGGAGATCGCCCTCGACTTCGCGCTGCAGTGCTCCCCCGACCACCCGTGGGTCGACAAGCACCCGGAGTGGTTCACCCACCGGCCCGACGGCTCCATCGCCTACGCCGAGAACCCGCCGAAGAAGTACCAGGACATCTACCCCATCGCCTTCGACGCCGACATGCCCGGCCTCGTGACCGAGACCCTGCGGGTGCTGCGGTACTGGATGGAGCACGGCGTCCGGATCTTCCGGGTGGACAACCCGCACACCAAGCCGGTGGTCTTCTGGGAGAAGGTCATCGCCGACATCAACCGCACCGACCCCGACGTGATCTTCCTGGCCGAGGCGTTCACCCGGCCGGCGATGATGCACACCCTGGCGAAGATCGGCTTCCAGCAGTCGTACACGTACTTCACCTGGCGCACGGCCAAGGAGGAGCTGACCGACTACCTGACGGAGCTGTCCGGGGACGCGGCAAGTTACATGCGCCCGAATTTCTTCGTCAACACGCCGGACATCCTGCACGCGTACCTTCAGCACGGCGGCCGCCCCGCGTTCGAGGTGCGTGCCGTGCTGGCCGCGACGATGTCACCCACCTGGGGGGTCTACGCGGGCTTCGAACTGTGCGAGGGCGACGCCGTACGGCACGGCAGCGAGGAGTACCTGCACTCGGAGAAGTACGAACTGCGTCCCCGCGACTGGGCCGCGGCCGAGGCGGAAGGACGTTCGCTGGCCCCGTTCATCACGCGGCTCAACCGGCTGCGGCGCCGCCATCCGGCCCTGCGGCAGCTGCGTGAGCTGGCATTTCACCGTACGGACAACGACGCGGTGCTCGCGTACTCCAAGCGCAGCGGCGAGGACGTCGTACTGGTGGTCGTCAACCTGGACGCCCACCACACCCAGGAGGCCACCGTCTCGTTGAACATGCCGGAACTCGGCCTGGACTGGGGCCAGTCCGTCCCGGTGCGCGACGAGCTCACCGGCGAGACCTACCACTGGGGCAGGGAAAACTATGTGCGCCTCGAACCGGGCCGTACGCCCGCGCACATCGTTCATCTGCGACCGTCTCCTTCGATCGGAGGGTCACTCAGTTGATCGTCAACGAACCCGTTCCTGACACCTTCGAGGACACACCGGCAAAGGACCGAGATCCCGACTGGTTCAAGCGGGCGGTGTTCTACGAAGTCCTCGTGCGGTCCTTCCAGGACAGCAACGGCGACGGTGTCGGTGACCTCAAGGGGATCACCGCCAAACTCGACTACCTGCAATGGCTCGGGGTGGACTGCCTCTGGCTGCCGCCCTTCTTCGCCTCACCGCTGCGCGACGGGGGCTACGACGTCTCCGACTACACCGCGGTGCTCCCGGAATTCGGCGACCTCGCCGACTTCGTGGAGTTCGTCGACGCCGCGCACCAGCGCGGCATGCGCGTGATCATCGACTTCGTCATGAACCACACGAGCGACCAGCACGAGTGGTTCCAGCAGTCCCGTGCCGACCCGGACGGGCCCTACGGCGACTACTACACCTGGGCCGACGACGACAAGGAGTTCCAGGACGCACGGATCATCTTCGTCGACACCGAGACGTCCAACTGGACCTTCGACCCGGTGCGCAAGCAGTACTACTGGCACCGGTTCTTCTCCCACCAGCCGGATCTCAACTACGAGAACCCGCAGGTCCAGGAGGAGATCCTGGCCGCGCTGCGGTTCTGGCTCGACCTGGGGATCGACGGCTTCCGGCTCGACGCGGTGCCCTACCTCTACCAGCAGGAGGGCACCAACTGCGAGAACCTACCGCAGACCCACCAGTTCCTGAAGCGGGTCCGCGCGGAGATCGACCTGCACTACCCGGACACCGTGCTGCTCGCCGAGGCCAACCAGTGGCCGGAGGACGTCGTCGACTACTTCGGCGACTTCCAGGCGGGCGGCGACGAGTGCCACATGGCGTTCCACTTCCCCGTCATGCCGCGCATCTTCATGGCGGTGCGCCGCGAGTCGCGCTACCCGGTCTCGGAGGTCCTGGCCAAGACCCCGGCCATCCCGCAGACCTGCCAGTGGGGCATCTTCCTGCGGAACCACGACGAGCTGACCCTCGAGATGGTCACCGACGAAGAGCGCGACTACATGTACGCGGAGTACGCCAAGGACCCGCGGATGCGGGCCAACATCGGCATCCGCCGCCGGCTGGCCCCGCTGCTGGACAACGACCGCAACCAGATCGAACTGTTCACCGCGCTGCTGCTGTCGCTGCCCGGCTCGCCGATCCTGTACTACGGCGACGAGATCGGCATGGGCGACAACATCTGGCTCGGCGACCGGGACGGGGTCCGCACCCCCATGCAGTGGACGCCCGACCGCAACGCGGGCTTCTCCTCGTGCGATCCCGGGCGGCTCTACCTGCCGACCATCATGGATCCGGTCTACGGCTACCAGGTCACCAACGTCGAGGCCGCGATGAGCAGCCCCTCCTCGCTGCTGCACTGGACCCGGCGCATGATCGAGATCCGCAAGCAGAACCCCGCCTTCGGCCTCGGCTCCTACACGGAACTGCCGTCGAGCAACCCCGCCGTGCTGGCGTTCCTGCGGGAGTACGGCGACGACCTCGTCCTGTGCGTGCACAACTTCTCCCGCTTCCCCCAGCCCACCGAGCTGGACCTGCGGACGTTCAACGGCCGGCACCCGGTCGAGCTCATCGGCGGGGTGCGGTTCCCCGCCATCGGCGAACTGCCGTACCTGCTGACCCTCGCCGGCCACGGCTTCTACTGGTTCCGGCTGCGCCGCGACCCCGTGTAGCGGCCCCCGGCCGACGCCGGGAGGCGCCGCCACCCGCTGGTCGCTCCCCCTTCGGCCCAGCGGTCCCGTCCTGACCGGCGGGCCCGCCCGGAACTCACCCGGGCGGGCCCGTACGGCGGTTTCCTGTCACCCGGCCGGGGCAGGCTCCCCGTGTCGCCGGACAGCCACCGCCCGTCATCCGGGAGGCTTACGCGCACCCCCCGCCGCATGCTTCCGGCGGGTGCGCGACTCCCCGGGGAAAGGACGTCATGTCGGACAGCTCCTGGACCCGCACCTCACCTACCACCGGCCGTTCACCGGCCACAGCCCCCGGGCTGCTGCACTCGCTCGGCCCCCTCCTGCTGGAATGGCTGCCGCAGCAGCGGTGGTTCGCCGGCAAGGGCCGGCCGGTCACCGGCTTCGACCTCGTGGCGGCGACCGAGCTGCTGCCCGTGGACGGCCGCCCCGGCACCCCGGGCCTGCTCCATCTGCTGCTCGACGTGGAACAGGACGGCCGGCGCGCCGACTGCTACCAACTGCTGCTCGGCACCCGCACCGTACTCCCGCCCGCGCTCTCCCCCGCCGCACTCGGCCAGGCGACCGGCGGGCCGCTCGACGGGCTGACGGTCTACGAGGGGCTGCACGACCCGCGCCTGACGGCGGTCCTGCTGGAACGTCTCCGCGCCCCGGGCCGCACCGGGCGGCTGCGCTTCCTCAGCGAGCCGGACGCCGCCGTCCCGGCCGGACTGGCGCCGCGGCTGTCCACCGCGGAGCAGTCGAACACCTCGGTCATCTACGGCGACCAGTACATCCTCAAGGTCTTCCGCCGGGTCTCCCCCGGCGCCAACCCGGACCTCGAACTCTCCCTCGCCCTGGCCCGCGACGGCTCCCGGCGGGTCGCGGCCCCGGCCGCCTGGTTCGAGTCGCTCCCGGCGCCCGCGCCGGACGGCGCACCGGACGGCGTCGGCGGGGAGCCCGCGACGCTCGGCGTGCTGCAGCGCTACCTGCTCGGCTCGACCGACGGATGGGAGCTGGCCCTGCGGGCCGTGGACGGCGGCACGGACTTCACCGCCGACGCCCGCGCCCTGGGCGCCGCCACCGCCGAGGTGCACGCGGCGCTGGCCCGCGCGCTGCCCACCGGTTCGCTGGACCGCCGCAGGATCCAGCTGGTCGCGGCCAACATGGCGCAGCGGCTGGACACCGCGGCGGCCGAGGTCCCGGAGCTGCGCCCGTACCGCACCCGGCTGCGGGCGGCCTTCCACGACCTGGCGGAACTCGGCGGCACCGGGGAGCGGGTGGCGGCCCAGCGCATCCACGGCGACCTGCACCTGGGGCAGGCGCTGCGCACCGCCGGCGGTGAGTGGCTCCTGATCGACTTCGAGGGCGAGCCCTCGCGCCCGCTGTCGGAGCGCCGGCTGTCCGCGCCGCCGGTCCAGGACGTCGCGGGCATGCTGCGCTCGTTCGACTACGCCGCCCGGCACCGCGACCCGGCCGCCCCGGCGGCCGGCGCGTGGGCGGAGCGGCACCGGGACGCGTTCTGCGCGGGCTACGCCGCCGCCTCGGGCACCGACCCGCGCGACCGGCCGGTACTGATACGCGCGTACGAGACCGACAAGGCCGTCTACGAGGTCCTGTACGAGGCCCGGCACCGTCCCGCCTGGCTCCCCATCCCGATGTCGGCCATCGACCGACTCGCCGCCAACCCCCCTCCGAGGAGGATCACACCGTGACCGAGCGCAACCCGTCTCCCCTCACGCCGGGCACGCCCGGCGCCGTGCCCCCCACCGCCGCGACCCCGGTGGAGAAGGCGCCGGGTGAGCCGCTCGGCCGGCCGCCGGTCGCCGTACCGCCCGCCGCCGCCGCGCCCGCGCCGGTGCCGACGGCGGCTCCCGCGCCCGCCCCCGCACGGGGCCCCGCCGCCCCCGCCCCGGTCCCGGCGGTCTCCGAGGCCGCCGCCCGGGGGTACGAGTCCGGCGTGACGCGTCCGCCCGCCTCGGGCAACGCCCCCCGGCACGCCGCGGACGCCGTTCCGCCGTCCCGCGGCGAGACCCGCGACCCCGGCGCCATCACCACCGACCGGCCCGCGCCTCCCGCGCCTCCGGCCGCCCCGCCGACCGCCCCTCCTGCCGCTCCCCCGGCCCCCGCCGCGCCCGCCGCACCGGTCCCGCCGCCCACCGCCGCGGCCCCGAAGGCCGCCCCGCTGCGCGTCGCCGGCCACGGCGTACGTCCCGCCGAACCGCTGGACGGCGCGGACCTCGGCCGGCTGCTGGACGGGGCGCACCACGACCCGCACGGGCTGCTCGGCGCCCACCCGGTGGACGGCGGAGTGCTCTTCCGGGTGCTGCGGCCGTACGCCCTGGGGGTGGCCGTCTCCGCGAGCGGGCTGCGCGCGGAGCTGCTGGACGAGGGCGACGGGATCTTCGCCGGGGTGCTGCCGCTGCGCGAGATCCCGGAGTACGAGCTGCTGGTGCGGTACGCGGACGGCGAGCACACCGTGCAGGACCCGTACCGGTTCCTGCCCTCGCTCGGCGACCTGGACCTGCACCTGATCGGTGAGGGCCGCCACGAGCAGCTGTGGCACGCGCTCGGTGCCCGGCCGATGACGCATCAGGGCGTCACCGGTACCCGGTTCGCCGTCTGGGCGCCCAACGCGCGCGGCGTGCGGGTCGCGGGCGGCTTCAACTTCTGGGACGGCACCGGCTTCCCGATGCGCTCGCTCGGCTCCACCGGTGTGTGGGAGCTGTTCGTGCCGGGGGTCGGCGAGGGCACGCCGTACAAGTTCGACATCGCCCTCCGGAACGGCGGGCACGCGCTCAAGGCCGACCCGATGGCCCGCAGCGCGGAGCAGCCGCCCGCGACGGCGTCGGTCGTCACGTCCTCGCACCACACCTGGGACGACGCCGAGTGGATGGCCCGGCGTGCGGCGGTCCCCGTCCACGAGGCGCCGTTCTCCGTCTACGAGGTGCACCTGACCTCCTGGCGGCCGGGCCTGACCTACCGCGAGCTGGCGGAACAGCTCCCCGCGTACGTCGCCGACCTGGGGTTCACCCATGTCGAGCTGATGCCGGTGGCCGAGCACCCGTTCGGCGGCTCCTGGGGCTACCAGGTGACGTCGTACTACGCGCCGACGTCCCGGCTGGGCTCCCCCGACGACTTCAAGTTCCTCGTCGACGCGCTGCACCGGGCCGGCATCGGCGTGATCATGGACTGGGTGCCCGCGCACTTCCCGAAGGACGACTGGGCGCTGGCGAACTTCGACGGCGTGCAGCTCTACGAGCACGGCGACCCCAACCGGGCCGAGCACCCGGACTGGGGCACCCTGGAGTTCGACCTGGGCCGCACCGAGGTGCGCAACTTCATGGTCGCCAACGCCGTCTACTGGTGCGAGGAGTTCCACATCGACGGGCTGCGGGTCGACGCCGTCGCCTCGATGCTCTACCTGGACTACTCGCGCGAGCACGGCGAGTGGACGCCCAACGAGCACGGCGGCCGGGAGAACCTGGACGCGGTGGCGTTCCTGCAGGAGATGAACGCGACCGTCTACCGGCGCTGCCCGGGGGTCGTGACGATCGCCGAGGAGTCCACCGCCTGGGACGGCGTGACCCGCTCCACCGACTCCGGCGGGCTCGGCTTCGGCCTGAAGTGGAACATGGGCTGGATGCACGACTCGCTGGAGTACGTGGCGAAGGAGCCGGTGCACCGCAAGTACCACCACCACGACATGACGTTCTCGATGGTCTACGCCTACTCCGAGAACTACGTGCTGCCGATCTCCCACGACGAGGTCGTGCACGGCAAGCGCTCGCTCGTCGCGAAGATGCCGGGCGACTGGTGGCAGCAGCGCGCCACCCACCGCGCGTACCTGGGCTTCATGTGGGCCCACCCGGGCAAGCAGCTGCTCTTCATGGGGCAGGAGTTCGCGCAGGGCGCGGAGTGGTCGCACGACCACGGGCCCGACTGGTGGCTGCTGGACGAGACGTACCCGGCGGCGGCCGACCACCGCGGGGTCCGCGACCTCGTGCGGGAGCTGAACCGCACCTACAACGCCACGCCGGCGCTGTGGCAGCGCGACACCGACCCGGGCGGCTTCTGCTGGATCGACGGCGGCGCGGCGGAGGACAACACCTTCTCGTTCCTGCGCTACGACGCGGACGGCGAACCGCTGGTGTGCGTCAGCAACTTCTCCCCGGTGGTCCGCGAGAACTACCGGATCGGCGTCCCCGACCGGGCCTGGCAGGAGGTGCTGAACACCGACGACGTGCGCTTCGGCGGCAGCGGCACGCCCGTCGGCGCGACGGGTCAGCCGGTCATCAAGCCGGAGGCGACGTCCTGGCACGGCCAGGAGCGGAGCGTCCTGCTCACCCTGCCGCCGCTGGCCACGGTCTGGCTGCGACCGGCCTGACCTCCGCACTCGTACGTTCCTCCGAACCGGTGGCGTATTCACGCGCCCCGGTTCGGCGGTCCGCACGATGTGGACGGGGGACCGGCGCCCCTACGCTGACCCCGTGCACCGACCCTCTTCTGATCCACCCCGGTTGCCGTTCGACGCATCCGCGATCAGACGGCTCCGTGCCCAGCTCGGGATGAACCACTCCCACATAGCCCACGCCATGTGGATCTCCTACGGCACTCCCGTCAGGCCCGAGACCGTCGCCGCCTGGGAGCGCGGTGAACTCGTGCCGCGCGCCTCCGAGCTGCCCGCGCTCGCCGGCGCCCTGTGGTGCGACCCGTCCGACCTCATGAGCACGCCGACCACCCTGCTGGAGCACCGCTGGGCCCGCGGCATCGCCCCCTCCGACCTGGCGCGGGCGATCGGCATGTCGCTCTCCGACTACGAGCGGATGGAGGCCCAGGGCCGCTGGACCGGCAACGAGCGGCAGACCACCGCGCTCGCCGACGTGCTCGGCCTGTCGCTGCCGGAACTGCTGACGGTCACCGGCGGCGACCGGCGGCTGGACGCGCTGCTGCGGGAGGCCGTGGCGACCCGCTGGCAGGCCTACGTCAAACCCGTGACGGCCCTGGTGCCGCTGCCCCGGCACCGGATCGAACCGGTGCTGCGCGGGCTGCACTCGGAGTACCAGTCCGTCATGGTGGCGACCCTCAACTGGGGCAACGACGTGCCCGCGGCGGGCGGCGCGGGCGGCCGGGCCTTCCTCGACACGGTCAGCGACCGCTTCTGGGCGGGGCTGCGGGACCTGTAGGCCCGCGTCCTCCCCCCTCCCCCGGACCGGCCTAGGCCGGTGCGATCTCGCGGTCCCGGGGGGCCGGCAGCGGGTCGGCGTGCTTGCCGTCGGCGTCCGGGGCGGTTCCGGCGTGGTCGTCCACCAGCGTGGCCTCGTCGAAGGGCAGCTCCCCCGCGAAGACCCGCCCGGCGCGCTCCTTGTCGAACTCCTTGGTCCAGGTCCCGACGAGGACGGTCGCGACGGCGTTGCCCGCGAAGTTGGTCAGGGCGCGGGCCTCGCTCATGAAGCGGTCGATGCCGATGATGAGCCCGACGCCGTCGACCAGCGCGGGCTGGTGCGACTGCAGGCCGCCCGCCAGGGTGGCGATGCCGGCGCCGGTGACCCCGGCCGCGCCCTTGGAGGCGATGATCATGAAGAGCAGCAGGGAGATCTGCTGGCCCACCGACAGCGGATCGCCCATCGCCTCGGCGATGAACAGCGAGGACATCGTCAGGTAGATGGCGGTGCCGTCGAGGTTGAACGAGTAGCCGGTCGGCACGGTGATGCCGACCACCGGGCGGCTGACGCCCAGGTGCTCCATCTTGGCGATCAGCCGCGGCAGCGCCGACTCGGACGACGAGGTCGACAGGATCAGCAGGAACTCGCGGCCAAGGTACTTCAGCAGGTCGAAGAGGTTCACCCCGGCGACCAGCCGCAGCAGCGTGCCGAGCACCACGACGACGAACAGCGCGCAGGTGAGGTAGAACCCGATCATGATCACGGCCAGCGACTTCAGCGCGTCCGTGCCGGTCTCGCCGACCACCGCCGCCATCGCGCCGAACGCGCCCACCGGCGCCGCCCACATGATCATCGCCAGCACCCGGAAGACGAGCCGCTGGATGTGCCCGACGCCCCGCAGCACCGGCTCCCCGGCCTTGCCGAGCGCCTGGACGGCGAAGCCGACCAGGAGCGCGACCAGCAGCGTCTGCAGCACCTGGCCCTCGGTGAAGGACGACACCATCGTCTTGGGGATGATGCCGAGCAGGAAGTCGACCGTCCCCTCGCTGCCGGCCGCCTGCTTGTGCCCGGCGGCCTTCGCCGCCGAGGTCAGGTGCAGGGTGCTGCCGGGGTGCAGGATGTTGCCGACCACCAGGCCGATGGCGAGCGCCACCGTCGACATCACCATGAAGTAGCCGAGCGCGAGCCCGCCCACGGCGCCGACCTTGGCGGCCTTGCGGACCGAGCCGATGCCGAGCACGATCGTGCAGAAGATGATCGGCGAGATCATCATCTTGATCAGGTTCACGAAGCCGGTGCCCAGCGGCTTGAACTCCTTGGCCACGCCGGGCGCGGCCAGCCCCAGCACGATCCCGGCGAGGACCGCCGCGATCACCGCCAGGTACAGGTAGTGCGTGCGGTCCTTCTTGCGGATCTCCGCTGTCTGCGGTGTCACGTCGCGGCTCTGCGTCGTCACGTCTGCCTCCGAGGTCTCGGTAACTTCGGTGACTATGCGCGGCCCGGTGACCGGGGTCACGTTTGCGTTCATTGAGTTCGCGGCGGGACGTGCACACTGTGGGACATGCCGACCATCCGGCGCGCACCCCCGCGCCCCCGCAGCCTCGCCGGCCAGCTGTTCGCCATGCAGGTGGTGATCGTGGCCGCCGTGGTCGCGGGCTGCGCCGTGCTCGCCTACGTGCAGGCGCACAGCCGGGCCGAGGACGCGGCGGACGGCCGGGTGCGGGCGGTGGCCGCGTCGATCGCCGACTCCCCCACCGTCCGGCAGGCCGCCCTCGCGGCGCCCGGCACCGACCCGAGCACGGTGCTCCAGCCGTACGCGCAACTGGTCGTCGCGGACGCCGGCGTGGACTTCGTGACGATCATGGCCCCGGACGGCATCCGCTGGACCCACCCGGACCCGCTGCGCATCGGCGAGCCGTTCCTCGGCCACACCGCGCGCGCCCTGCGCGGCGAGACCTTCACCGAGACGTACACCGGCACCCTCGGCCCGTCGGTGCAGGTCGTCGCCCCGGTGCGGGACGCGGCCGGCGGCCGGGTCGTCGCGCTGGTCAGCGTCGGCATCACGGTGGACGCGATCAGCCACGAGGTGCGCGGGCAGCTGACCGCGCTGATCGGCGTCGCCGCCGCCGCGCTCGCGGTCGGCGGCCTCGGCACGTACCTCGCCAACGCGCGGCTGCGCCGCCACACGCACGGCATGGCCGCGGCCGAGCTGAGCCGGATGTACGACTACCACCAGGCGACCCTGCACGCGGTGCGCGAGGGGCTGATCCTGCTCGGCGCCGACCGCCGGGTGCTGCTCTGCAACGACGCGGCGCGCGAGCTGCTGGGCCTGACCGGCGAGGTCGTCGGCGGCTACGTGGACGGCCTCGGGCTGCCCGCGTCCCTCACCGGCGCGCTGCTCGCCGCCGAGCCCCGCGTGGACGAGGTGCACCTGACCGCCGAGCGGGTGGTGGTCGTCAACACCTCGCCGGTGCACGGCGGGGAGCGCCGCGGCACCGTCGTCACCCTGCGGGACCACACCGACCTCCAGGCGCTGACCGGCGAGCTGGACTCGGTGAGGGGGTTCGCGGAGGCGCTGCGCTCGCAGGCGCACGAGGCCTCCAACCGGCTGCACACCGTCGTCTCGCTCATCGAGCTGGGCCGCGCCGAGGAGGCCGTGGAGTTCGCCACCGCCGAACTGGAGCTGGCGCAGACCCTCACCGACCAGGTCGTCGGCGCCGTCGGCGAGCCGGTGCTCGCCGCGCTCCTGCTGGGCAAGGCGGCCGAGGCCAACGAGCGCGGGGTCGAGCTGACCGTCACCGAGGACAGCCGGATCGACGACGGCGTGCTGCCCGACGGGTTCGCGGCCCGCGACCTGGTGACGATCCTGGGCAACCTCGTCGACAACGCCCTGGACGCGGCCGTCGAGGGCGCCGGCCGCCCGCGGGTCGCCGTCACCGCCCGGACCGAGGGCAACGAGCTGCTGCTGCGGGTCACCGACACCGGCCGGGGCGTGGACCCCCAGGTGCTGCGCGAGGTGTTCCAGCGCGGCTGGACGACGAAGAGCGAGGGGCGCGGGCTGGGCCTGGCCCTCGTGGAGCAGGCCGCGCGGCGCGGCGGCGGCACGGTGGAGCTGGGCCAGGACGACCGGGGCGGCGCGGTCTTCACCGTCCGCATGCCCCTGCTGCGGGAGGTACGGACATGAGCGGCACCGCGAGCGGCGGGCAGCCGGGCGCCGGCCGCGTCCTGGTGGTCGAGGACGATCCGATCGCCGCCGCGGCGCACGCGCTGTACGTCGGGCGGGTGGCCGGCTTCACGGTCGTCGGCACGGTGCACTCCGGCGGGGACGCGCTCCGCTTCTGCCGGCAGCACCCGGTGGACCTGGTGCTGCTCGACCTCCACCTGCCGGACGGCCACGGGCTGCAGGTCGTCCAGGCGATGCGGGCGGCGGGCCACACCGCCGACGTCATCGCGGTGACCTCCGCCCGCGACCTGGGGATGGTGCGCCAGGCGGTCTCGGCCGGCGTCGTGCAGTACCTGCTCAAGCCGTTCACCTTCCCGACGCTGCGCGACCGCCTCGACCGGTGGGCCCGCTTCCGCCGCGAACTGGCCGGGGGCGAGGCCTCCGGCCAGGACGAGGTGGACCGGGCGCTGGCGTCGCTGCGCAGCCCGGAGTCACCGGTGCTGCCGAAGGGGCTCAGCGGCCCGACGCTGGAGGCCGTCACGACCGTGCTGCGCGAGGCGGACGACGGGATCTCGGCGAACGCGGCGGCGGCCGCCGTCGGCGTCTCGCGGATCACCGCCCGGCGGTATCTGGAACACCTGGTGGACACCGGGCGGGCGGAGCGCAGCCCGCAGTACGGACAGGTGGGGCGGCCGGAGCTGAGCTACCGCTGGCACAGCAATAGGAAACTTTCCTAACCAATCTCTTGTCGCAGGCATGCGGGGCCACTAGCGTTCACGCAGCGTCCCAGAGCCAACTCCCGTACACGCTAGGAGTTCCCCCCATGCTCTTCTTCCCGCACTCCCGCCGCGGCCGCGTCGCGCTGGCCGCGACCGTGGGCCTCGCCGCGGCGACAGCGCTCGGCGCGACCGCCCAGGCGACCACCCCCGGCGCCGCGAAGGCCGCCCCGCAGGCCGCCGCCGCTCTCCCCAGCGGCATCGCGGCGCCGTACCTGTACCTCGGCTGGGGCACGCCGCCATCCGCGACGTCCGTGATGTCGGCCACCGGCATCAAGCAGTTCACGATGGCCTTCATGCTCTCCGACGGCGGCTGTAACCCCAAGTGGGACGGGAGCCGCGGCCTCACCGGCGGCACCGACCAGTCGACCATCAACGCGATCCGGAACGCGGGCGGCGACGTCACCGTCTCCTTCGGCGGCTGGAGCGGCAACAAGCTCGAGGAGAAGTGCACCTCGGCCTCCGCACTGGCCGGGGCGTACCAGAAGGTCATCAACGCCTACCAGCTGAAGTCGATCGACATCGACATCGAGGCGTCGGCGGTCGAGAACGCCACGGTCCGCAAGCGCACCGTGGACGCGCTCAAGACCATCAAGACCAACAACAGCGGCGTGAAGGTCTACCTCACCTTCGGCACCACCCCCACCGGCCCCGACGCCAACGGCAAGGACCTGATCAAGAAGGGCGCCGCCGCCGGTCTGAACGCCGACGGCTGGGCGGTCATGCCGTTCGACTACGACCAGGGCGCCGTCGACATGGCCGCCACCACCAAGTCGGCGGTCGACGGGCTGAAGAGCGCCGTCGCGAGCGCCTACGGGCTCTCCTCGGACGCGGCCTACCGCAAGGTCGGCTTCTCCTCGATGAACGGCATCACCGACAGCGCGGGCGAGAAGGTCACCCTCGCCAACTTCAAGTCGATGGTCTCCTACGCGACCAGCCACCACCTGGCCCGCGTCAGCTTCTGGTCCGTCAACCGCGACCGCAAGTGCGGCTCGGGCACCGACCCGGACGCCTGCAGCGGCATCACCCAGAACACCTGGGACTTCACCAAGGCGCTCGCCGTCTACACCGGCTGATCCCGCCCCGCCCGAACTCCGCGCCCCGGCCCGCAGCCCCGAGCTGCTGTCCGGGGCGCGGTCACGCGGTGGCGCGGTCCCGGTCGTGGAAGCGGCGGCAGCCGCGCGCCACCGCGTGCGCGACCCCGGCCGCCGCCAGCGCGGGCACGACCAGCATCGACAGCCCGGAGCCGCCGGAGAAGAACTGCTCGACGGCGCCCTCGGAGGTGAACGCGTCGACCGTGCCCAGCTCCAGCACGACCACCGCCGCGGCGGCCGCCGAGGGCGCCGCGGCCGGGGCGAACGCCCAGCGCGGCGGCAGGCAGACCAGCAGAGCGCCCGCCAGGCCGCCGCAGACCGCTCCGAGCAGGCCGCCGACGATCGGCCCGAGGGCGAGATAGGTGTACTGCCCGTACTCGGTGAACTCGAAGAGGCTGCCGCCCAGCGCGCCGCCCAGCAGACCCGCGGCCGCCAGGCAGAAGAACAGCGTCCAGCGCCAGCCGGCCGGGCCGTGGTCGGAGCCGTACCCCGGCGCCTCGTCCACTGTCGTCGCCACGCGGGAGCACCCTCTTCCATCCGCCCGGGTCGTCGGATGGATCAGAGTGCACCGCCGGTGCCCGCCGGATCAAGTGCGTGGCGCGTTCGGGGTACTTACCCCCCATCACCCACAAATGGCGGTGATGTCCCCTTGCTAGAAGACCGACTCGGCCTCGTCCATCCGCTCGTCCGGGACCCGCTTCAGCTCGACCACCGCGTCCGCGAGCGGCACCATCTCGATCTGGGTGCCGCGCAGCGCCGTCATGTGGCCGAAGGCCCCCTTGTGGACGCCCTCGACCGCGTGCCAGCCGAAGCGGTTGGCCAGCACCCGGTCGTACGCGGTGGGAACGCCGCCACGCTGGACGTGGCCGAGGATGACGGGGCGCGCCTCCTTGCCGAGCCGCTGCTCCAGCTCGACGGCGAGCCGGGTGCCGATGCCGCCGAACCGCTCGTGGCCGAACTTGTCCACCGCGCCGACGCCGTAGTCCATGGTCCCGGCGGCCGGGTGCGCGCCCTCGGCGACGCAGATGACGGCGAACTTCTTGCCGCGCGCGAAGCGCTCCTCGACCATCGCGACCAGGTCGGCCGGGTCGAACGGCCGCTCCGGCACGCAGATCCCGTGCGCGCCGCCCGCCATGCCGGACTCCAGGGCGATCCAGCCCGCGTGCCGGCCCATCACCTCGACGACCATGACCCGCTGGTGGGACTCGGCGGTGGTCTTCAGCCGGTCGATGGCCTCGGTGGCGACCATGACGGCGGTGTCGAAGCCGAAGGTGCGGTCGGTGGCCGAGATGTCGTTGTCGATGGTCTTCGGCACGCCGACGACGGGCATCCCGGCGTCCGACAGCATCTTGGCGGCGGTCAGGGTGCCCTCGCCGCCGATCGGGATGAGCGCGTCGATGCCGTACTGGCGGCACAGCTCCTCGGCGTTGTCCGCGGCCTCGCGCAGCCGGCCGCGCTCCAGGCGCGCCGAGCCGAGGATGGTGCCGCCCCGGGCCAGGATGCCGCTGACCGAGTTGAGGCCGAGCGGCCGGAAGCGGCCCTCGAGCAGCCCGACGAAGCCGTCCTCGAAGCCGATGACCTCGTCGCCGTGCCCGGTGAGCGCGCGGTGCACGACGGACCGGATGACGGCGTTGAGGCCGGGGCAGTCGCCGCCTGCGGTGAGGACTCCGATACGCATGGGCTGGTCTCTCCTGGGGGGTTACGGGCTCTGGGGTGCTGCGGGCTTGCTGGTACTTCGGCCGGACGCCGGAGCCGCCCGTTCAGGTCGACATGCTCCACGGCCGGCTCGACACGGGCTGGACCGGCCGGGACGCGCCGGCCCGGCGGCTTCCGTCCCGTCACTCCAGCCGCATCACCGTATTTCACCCTATGGGAACCATGCGGTGATGCGTACCGCCCCGCGCCTGGGCACGCGGGGCGGCGTCGAGCGGTTCGTACGGTCCCGCACGGCGCTTGGGACCGGCCAAAGCGCCGCCACGCCTCCCCCTACCGGGGGCATTGTCCCAGGTGAACGAGGGAATGACAGCATGAGGCCGACCGATGGCGGGCGCGGTGCGGGCCCGGGGTCGGCAAGCGACGGCCCCAGCGTCGCGTTAGCGTCATGGGGTAGGGACGAACCGGAGCGCGGCGGCGGGATCCAGCCGCGTCGGGACGTCCGGCCGGCAGGCGGCGAGAGCAGTGAAGCGGCGAGAGCAGTAGTGATACAGCAGCGATGAAGAGCAACCCAGCGCGACGATGGATCGGAGAACGCGCGTGACGCGCAGCGTCTATGTAACGGGGATCGGCCGCGGCGACGGACGGCAGGTGGTCGAGCTGGGGGTGATGGAGCTCCTGACCCGGCAGGTCGACCGGGTGGGGGTGTTCCGGCCGCTGATGCACGACGGGCCCGACCGGCTGTTCGACCTGCTGCGCAGCCGGTACCGGCTGACGCAGGACCCGTCCACGGTCTACGGCATGGGGTACGAGGCGGCCGCCGCGCTCCAGGCCGAGCAGGGGCACGCCGCGCTGACCGCCCTGCTGGTGGACCGCTTCCACGAGGTCGCCCGGGAGTACGAGACGGTGCTGATCCTCGGCTCCGACTTCGCCGAGACGAACCTCCCCGCCGAGCTGGGCGTCAACGCCCGGCTCGCCAACGAGTGCGGTGCCTCCGTGCTGCCGGTGGTCGGCGGTGTCGACCAGACGGCCGAATCGGTGGTCGCCGAGGTCCGCAACGCCTACCTCGCCTACACCAACCTCGGCTGCGACGTCATCGCCGTGGTCGCCAACCGGGTCGCACCGGCCGAGGCGGCCGAGGCCGGCCGCCGGCTCGACCGCCGGCCCGAGGTGCCCGTCTACGTCATCCCGGAGGAGCCCGCGCTGTCGGCGCCCACCGTGGCGCAGATCGTCGAGGCGCTCGGCGCGGACGTCCTGCTCGGCGACGAGGCCGGGCTCTCCCGTGACGCGCTGGACTTCGTCTTCGGCGGCGCGATGCTGCCGGCCTTCCTGCCCGCCCTGACCCCCGGCTGCCTGGTGGTCACCCCCGGCGACCGCGCGGACCTGATCATCGGCTCGCTCGCCGCGCACTCGGCGAGCGCGCCGCCGATCGCGGGCGTGCTGCTCACCCTGGACGAGCGGCCGGGCCCGGACATCCTGGCGCTGGCGGCCCGCCTCGCGCCCGGCACCCCCGTGATCGCGGTCGCGGCCGGCAGCTTCCCGACCGCGGCCGAGCTGTTCGCGCTGGACGGCAAGCTCGGCGCGGGCACCCCGCGCAAGGCGGAGACCGCGCTGGGGCTGTTCGAGACGCACGTGGACACCGCCGATCTGACGCAGCGGCTGTCGGTCGCGCGCAGCGAGCGCGTCACCCCGATGATGTTCGAGCACACCCTGATCGAGCGGGCCCGGTCCGCCCGGCGCCGCATCGTTCTGCCGGAGGGCGCGGAGGAGCGCATCCTGCACGCCGCCGAGGTGCTGCTGCGGCGCGGGGTCTGCGACCTGATCCTGCTCGGCGACGAGGACGTGATCCGCAAGAAGGCCGCCGACCTGGGCATCAACCTCGACCAGGCGGGCGCCACGATCGTCGACCCGCAGACCTCGCCGCTGCGCGAGCGGTTCGCCGAGCTGTACGCGAAGCTGCGCGCCCACAAGGGCGTCTCGTACGAGCTGGCCTTCGACGTCGTCTCCGACGTCTCGTACTTCGGCACCCTGATGGTGCAGGAGGGCCTGGCCGACGGGATGGTGTCGGGCGCGGTGCACTCCACCGCGGCCACCATCCGCCCGGCCTTCGAGATCATCAAGACCGCGCCGGGCGCGGAGATCGTCAGCTCGGTGTTCTTCATGTGCCTGGCCGACAAGGTCCTGGTCTACGGCGACTGCGCCGTCAACCCGGACCCGGACGCCGAGCAGCTGGCGGACATCGCCATCCAGGCGGCGGCCACCGCCGCCCAGTTCGGCGTGGAGCCGCGGATCGCCATGCTGTCGTACTCGACCGGGACCTCGGGCTCCGGCGCGGACGTCGACAAGGTCCGCAAGGCCACCGAGCTGGTGCGCGAGCGCCGCCCGGACCTGGCCGTCGACGGCCCGATCCAGTACGACGCGGCCGTCGAGCCGTCGGTCGCGGCGACCAAGATGCCGGACTCGGCGGTGGCGGGCCAGGCCACGGTGCTGGTCTTCCCCGACCTGAACACCGGCAACAACACCTACAAGGCCGTCCAGCGGTCGGCCGGCGCGGTCGCCGTCGGACCGGTGCTGCAGGGCCTGCGCAAGCCGGTCAACGACCTGTCGCGCGGGGCCCTGGTGCAGGACATCGTGAACACGGTCGCCATCACGGCCATCCAGGCGCAGGGCGAAGGAGAGAGCCAGTGAGCAGCCCCGACGGCGGGTCCGGCACCCCCTCCCGCGTCCTCGTCCTCAACTCCGGCTCGTCGTCGGTGAAGTACCAGCTGCTGGACATGGCCGTCGCCCCGGGCCCTGACGCGCGGCTCGCCTCCGGGCTGGTCGAGCGGATCGGCGAGGGCGAGGTCCCCGACCACGACGCTGCGCTGCGCAAGGTCGCCGAGGAGCTGGACGGGCAGGGCCTGGGCCTGGACTCCGCCGAGCTGGCGGCGGTCGGCCACCGCGTCGTGCACGGCGGCACCCGGTTCACCGAGCCGACGCTGATCACCGACGAGGTCGTCGCGGCGATCGAGGAGCTGGTGCCGCTCGCCCCGCTGCACAACCCGGCGAACATCACCGGCATCAAGGTCGCCCGCGAGCTGCGCCCCGACCTGCCGCAGGTGGCGGTCTTCGACACCGCCTTCCACTCCACGATCCCCGAGCACGCCGCCCGGTACGCGATCGACACCGCGACGGCGGACGAGCACGGGATCCGGCGCTACGGCTTCCACGGCACCTCGCACGCGTACGTCTCGCGGGCCGCCGCGAAGCTGCTCGGCAAGGAGTCGTCGCAGGTCAACGTGATCGTGCTGCACCTGGGGAACGGCGCTTCCGCCTCCGCGGTGGCGGGCGGGGTCTGCGTGGAGACCTCGATGGGCCTGACGCCGCTGGAGGGTCTGGTCATGGGCACCCGTTCGGGCGATCTCGACCCGGCGGTAGTCTTCCACCTGGCGCGCGTAGCTGGAATGACGGTGGACGAGATCGACACCCTGCTCAACAAACGCAGTGGCCTGCTCGGCCTGTGCGGTGACAACGACATGCGCGAGATCGGACGCCGCATGGCCGAGGGCGACGAGGCCGCCCGGCTGGCGTTCGACATCTACGTCCACCGCCTGCGCAAATACGTGGGCGCGTACACCGCCGTACTGGGCCGGGTGGACGTCGTCGCCTTCACCGCCGGGGTCGGCGAGAACTCCGCCGCGGTGCGCGAGGCGGCCCTGCGGGGCCTGGGCGCCCTCGGTATCGAGGTCGACGCCGTACGCAACGCCGTCCGCGGCCACGCCGCGCGGCTGATCTCCACGGACACCAGCAGCGTCGCTGTGGCCGTGATCCCCACCGACGAGGAGCTCGAGATCGCCCGCGCCACCTACGCGTTCGCCCAACGTTGACCACGCTTCATACCCAAGACGCCCCAGGAATATTCCGGAGCGGAACAAACCCGATAGGATTGCGCCCATGCGCCGAGCAAAGATCGTTTGCACCCTGGGTCCCGCCGTCGACTCCTACGACCAGCTGAAGACGCTGGCCGAGGCCGGCATGAACGTGGCCCGCTTCAACTTCAGCCACGGAACACACGCCGAGCACGAGGAGCGCTACCAGCGCGTGCGCAAGGTCGCGGAGGAGACCGGCCGAGCCATCGGCGTCCTCGCCGACCTGCAGGGCCCCAAGATCCGGCTGGCCAAGTTCGCCGACGGGCCCGTCGAGCTGGTCTCGGGTGACGAGTTCACCATCACCGCCGACGAGGTCCCCGGCGACAAGACCATCTGCGGGACCACGTACAAGGGCCTGCCCGGCGACGTCAGCAAGGGCGACCCGATCCTGATCAACGACGGCAACGTCGCGCTGCGCGTCATCGAGGTCGACGGCCCGCGCGTGCGCTGTCTCGTCGTCGAGGGCGGAGTGATCTCCGACCACAAGGGCATCAACCTGCCCGGCGCGGCCGTCAACGTCCCGGCGCTGTCCGAGAAGGACATCGAGGACCTGCGCTTCGCGCTGGCGATGGGTGTCGACATGGTCGCCCTGTCGTTCGTCCGCGACGCCTCGGACGTCAAGGACGTCCACCGCGTCATGGACGAGGAGGGCCGCCGGGTCCCCGTCATCGCCAAGGTGGAGAAGCCGCAGGCGGTCGAGAACATGGAGGCCGTCGTCATGGCCTTCGACGCGGTCATGGTCGCGCGCGGCGACCTCGCCGTGGAGTACCCGCTGGAGCGGGTGCCGGTCGTCCAGAAGCAGCTCATCGAGCTCTGCCGCCGCAACGCCAAGCCGGTGATCGTCGCGACCCAGATGATGGAGTCGATGATCACCAACTCGCGCCCGACCCGCGCCGAGGCCTCCGACGTCGCCAACGCCATCCTCGACGGCGCCGACGCGGTCATGCTCTCCGCCGAGTCCTCCGTGGGCAAGTACCCGATCGACACGGTCAAGACGATGTCCCGCATCGTCGAGGCCGCCGAGGAGGAGCTGCTCAAGCGCGGCCTGCAGCCGCTGGCGCCCGGCAAGAAGCCGCGCACCCAGGGCGGCGCCGTGGCCCGTGCCGCGGCCGAGCTGGCCGACTTCCTGGACGCCAAGACCCTGGTCGCGTTCACCCAGTCCGGCGACACCGCCCGCCGCCTGGCCCGCTACCGCGTCCCGGCCCCGGTGCTGGCGTTCACCACCGACCCCTCGACCCGCAACCAGCTCGCGCTGACGTGGGGCGTCGAGACGTACGTGGTCCCGTACGTCGACAACACCGACGCCATGGTGGAGGTCGTCGACACGGAGATGCTCAAGCTCAAGGAGTACAACGCGGGTGACACCGTGATCATCACCGCCGGCTCGCCCCCCGGCGTCCCCGGCAACACCAACATGGTCCGGGTGCACCACCTGGGCGACGATCTCAGCAAGTAGTCACACCGCTCCACCCCTCCCCTCCCACGACGCCATCGCACAGGTCGTCGCGGGCGGGGGCGGACGCGGACGCGCCGAGGGCGCCGACCCCACTGGGGTCGGCGCCCTCGGCTTTTGTGCGGCTCCCGGACGGGTCTGTGCGGGCTCGGTACGCGTGCGTACGGGCCCGGTGCGGGCTCGTTACGGGTACGAGCCCTCGGTGATCGTCTGGTGCAGGTTGCTGATGTGCAGTGTGCCGCCGAACTGGCCGGCCTGACGGATCTTGACGTTGGTGAAGACCGCCAGCGGGACGTTGATCGGCGGGGGCGTGTCGGGGCTGAACGTCACCGGGATGAGGCCGAAGAGGTTGCCCTTCAGCTCCTCGGTGTACATCGTCACGGTGCCGTTCTGGATCGTGGACGTCGTGCCCGGACCCTGCACGTGGTAGACGTGCCCGTTCGCGCTGACGATCTGGTGCAGGTCCTTGATGTCCAGCGAGCTGGCGGTGAACTTCAGGACCTTCTTCACCACGCCGCCGGACGTCTTGACCTCGACGATGCCCTTGTAGTCCAGGCCCTTGAGCGTCAGCACGCTGGACTCCAGGTACCAGGGCTGGTCCGGCAGCGGCGCCGGGGTCTTCTCGTACTCGGCCTCGGCCAGCGCCTTGGCGTCGTGCGTCGGGCACGGGAACGGGGTCTTGCCGTCCGCGCCGGTCGCGGAGGGCGACGGCGTGGCGGTCTTCCCGGCATCCGCCGCCTTGTCGGCCGCGTCCTCGACTGCCTTCTCGGCCTTCTTCGCCAGGGCCGGCGGTGAGGACGTCCTGGCCGCGGGCGCCGTGGTGGTGGGGCTCGTGGTCGGCGCCTTGGTGGGCGCCGTCGTGGGAGCCGTCGTCGGCGCGGTGGTGGGCGCCGTCGTCGGGGTGGCGGGCTTGTTCAGGCCGAGGACGTCCTTGATGGCGTCACCGACACCGAGCGGGTCCCACGGGTTGAACGACTTCGTCGGGCTCGGCGTCGCCTTCGGGGCGGCCGGCGGCGTCGTGGTGACGGCCTTCGGCGCGGTCGTGGCGGCGGCCTTCGGCAGCGTCTTGGAAGCGGACTGCGGCTCGGCCGTGGTCGCCGACGGGCTCGGCTCGGACGTCGGCTTCGTACCCGGCTCGGCGCTCTCCCCGGCGGAGGGCTTCGCGGCCGGCTTCGTGGTCGTGGCGTCCGGCGACGGCGTGTCGGACTGCGTGACACACGGGCCGGGGGCGTACGGGTTCTTGGGCATCTCGTCGGCGAGCGCGAGATGCGGCGTTATGCCCATGCCCATCAGAACCGCCGTGGGCATCGCGGCGATGGCTATCGCCTTGCCGGCCGGCATCTGGAGCTTGGTGAAGAGCGACTTCCGCGGCGCCGCGTGGCGCGGTGCCAATCTGGTACGGGGTCCGTCGCCGTGGGCCGGCAGAGCCTCGTCACCCCGCACTACGCCCTCCTATGGTTGTTGGTCGTCTCGTCGTCCGCGCCGGCCGTGTGGTCCGTTCCGGCCGGGTTCTTCTCCAGCTGCGGTTCCCACAACTCCTGGCGCGATACCGCGGCGCCGCCGTCGGCCGGTGCTGCGTCCGGCAGTGCGGCGGCTGCGTCGGGCTCGGCCGTCACCGGAACACCGGGGGCCCAGGCGACAGCAAGCGCTCCGCCCACCAGGGCCAGCAGGAAGCCGATCAGGAATCCGCCGAAGTTCGACACAGGGATGGACACCAGTGCCAGCAGGATCGCGGCCACACCCGCGAAGATGCGCACGAGCGGCTGGAACCACATCGTCAGACCTAGCACCATCAACAGGATGCCGATGACCAGCGAACTGGAGCCGGTCGTCGTGGACATCCTCACAGTGAGCTGCCCGAGGGTCATGTTCGCGTAAGGGAAGTACGCGATGGGGACCCCGCTCAGGAGGGTCAGCAGGCCCGCCCAGAACGGTCGCTGCCACCGCCAGTTACGGAACCGCGTGTGGGCGGTGTGGAAGGCATTCGGTTGGTGATGACGCAGCCCTGGCGACTCGGCACTCATGGAACAGCTCCCTGGGACTGGCTTTTGCGCAAGAAAGTTGGAGGAGAACCGGGTGCGGGGCGAGGCCCCGCACCCGGCCTTTCAAGTGCCTAGTAGCACTCGTGCACGCCGGGCTTGACCGACATGCTGAGGCCCTTCAGCTTGAAGGTGCCCGCGCTGGTCGCCCAGGCGGTCTGCTTCACCTTGGTCAGGGTGGCCGTGCGGGCCTCCTGGGCGAAGCTGTTCGGCAGGGCGGGAGCGCCCTGGCCGGACGTCTGCGCCGGACCCTGGGCCTTGTTCGTCGACCCGGCCGCGACACCGATGTTGATGTCCTCGAAGACAGCGTCGGCGTCGAGCTGGTTCAGGTCGATGTAGAGGTTGTCGGCCTCGACCCGCTGATCCTTGTTGTCGCCGTTGTCGCCCTTCATGCCCGCGTTGAGGTTCAGCGAGACGCTGCCGAAGCCGGGGACCGGCACGACGACGGACTGGCACATCTTGGTGATGTAGGCCTTCTTGAAGCCCGAGACGGCGACCGCCTCAGGGGCACCCCCGCCGGAGTGGGCGTCAAGACCGCCGTACTGAACGAAGCCCTCGCCGTCGAGACGCTCGGCGGAGACCTTGAAACTCTGGCCGGACACCGCGAACGACGCGGCGAGCGCGCCCTGGGCGAGCGCCATGCCGATCACTGCCGTGGCAGCAACACTCGGCACCATGACTACGGCGAACCGCTTCCACTTGGTGCCGCCTCTAACGACCGACTCCATGACTTTCCTCCTGATCGGACGTACACATCCGGCCGGATACGGAGATCCGGGGCCGGGATGGGGAGAAGAGCTACGTCCTCGGGAAAGGGAGCGCCGTCACCGAAGGCCGGTCCGCGGGTATGCGGACGGCACAGTCCGATTCATCAGCGATCACCCCCGAGCGACAACCACTGGCCACGCTCTCGCGCAACCTGCTGGACAGGCCCTGCTGGGTGGGCAGAGACCCCCCTGTCCGAAAGCGGCGGCAGGTGCGCCGTCCGCTTCCACTCGGTGGGGACCCTCCCCCGGCTTCCGCCGAGGGTCGCCCCCTGCCGTGCCGACTGGCTGTCGGATGGTCGGGGGTACAGGACCGAGCTTGGCCGATGGTGGTCCATTCCCAGCCGTCGCACAAGAGGTCTCGTTACTAGCGAGTAACGGAAGCATGACGGGGGCGCGATCATCGAGCGCCGCGATATCACGCAGCGTAGTTGCGACGAGGGTGTGAATGTCCGGCAAAGAGGAAGATTGCCGCACGAAAGGGTTTCGATCTTTCACCCGACGTGACAGCGACCGCACTTCATCACGATTGCGTAAAGTGCGGTCGCCGAATCCCGGAATCGGCCGGGGTCAGAACAGCACGCGTGCCAGTGCTACACGCGCAGTGACCACGCGGGGGTCCTCGGAGCCGATGACGTCGAAGAGTTCCAGCAGGCGCAACCGCGCCGCGTCCCGGTCGTCACCGGCCGTACGCCGCACGGTGTCCACGAGCCGCCCGAAGGCGTCCTCGACATGTCCGCCGACGAGGTCGAGATCCGCGGCGGCCAGCTGGGCGGGCACGTCGGCGGGGTTGTCGGCGGCGGCCTTGCGGACCGCCTGCGGGTCGGCGTCCTGCACCCGCTGCAGCAACTCGGCCTGGGCCAGGCCGAGCTTGGCCTCGGCGTTGGCCGGCTCGGTCGCCAGCACGTTCCGGTACGCCTGGACGGCGCCGCCCAGGTCGCCCGCGTCCAGCGCGTCGTGCGCGGCGGACAGCGCCAGCTCCTGCGGGGTCGCGGGCCGCGGCTCGGGGGCGGCGGCCGGAGCGGCCGCGCCTGCCTCGACGGGGGTGCCGACGATGCCGAAGCGCTGCTCGCCCACGGCGATCAGCTGGTCCAGCACCTCGCGGATCTGGGCGTCGGCGGCCGCGCCCTGGAAGAGCGGCATCGCCTGGCCGGCGAGCACCGCGAAGACGGCCGGCACGCCCTGGGCGCCGAACTGCTGGAACAGCAGCTGGTTGGCGTAGACGTCCGCGCGGGCGAGGAGGAAGCGGCCGGCGTATTCGCCGGCCAGTCGCTCCAGCGTCTCGTTGAGCTGCTTGCTCTGCTCGGCCTGTTCGGCCCAGAAGCTGATGACGACCGGGACCTCGGAGGAGCGCTGCAGGACAGCGCTCTCGAAAGTCTCCTCGGTGACATCGATGACGAGCGGGGAGGCGGCGGAAGGGGCGGGGGCGCCGGCGTCCTGCCGTTGGGCCCTGGCCTGCTCGGCCTTCGCCTTGGCCTCACCGGCCGCCTTCAGCGCGGCGAGGTCGACCACGCCGCTCATGGACATGTTCCGTGGCTGCATGAGGTCAATCCTCCCCCCTCGTCGTAAAAAAGTGTGAACGGCCCCCGGCCACTCCGCCGGATCGCGGAGAGCCGGGAGCGTCCCCAGCTGTTCAAGAGTGCCCTTCTCGGCGTGGGTCCCCACCTGCGCCAGTGGTCATCGCTCTTTCGCTACGAGTCGTAGCGTAACTGCTGGATGTCCAATCCCCGCAAGCGTCAACCCCGTCGAGGGGCGTGATCTGGGTCACGGTGCGGCCGCGGGCCCCCCGACGTACTGGCCGGTATGGTCCCAGCCATGCACAACGGCACTTCAGCGAAGAAGACCGGCCGCCCCCGCAGCGCCGACGCCGACCACGCGATCCTGGAGGCCACCAGGGCCGCCCTGGTCGAGCTGGGCTGGGGCAAGCTGACGATGGGCGACGTCGCCACCCGGGCGGGCGTCGCCAAGACGACGCTCTACCGCCGCTGGGCGGGCAAGAACGAGCTGGTCGTCGACGCGGTCGCGGTGCTCTTCGACGAGCTGGAGCTGCCCGACCGGGGCAGCCTGCAGGCCGACATCGAGGACGTGGTGCTGCAGTTCGCGGCGCTGCTGGCGCTGCCGGAGGCGAGGACGGCCCTGATGGCCGTGGTCGCCGAGTCCACCTCCGACGACGCGCTGCGGCAGCGCATCCGCGAGGCCATCGTGGACCGCCAGAAGCGCCTGGTGGTCCAGGGCCGCCGCCGCGCCCAGGAGCGCGGCGAACTCCCCCCGGACGAGCCCCAGGACCCCGACGGCCCGGACGCCACGACCCAGATCGACCTCATCTTCGACGTCATCGCCGGCGCGGTCGTCCACCGCACCCTGGTCAGCGGCGAACCGGCGGACCCCGCCTGGGCCCGCACCTTCACCACCCTGCTCCTGGGCGGCCTGTCAGCCATCCGCTGACGCGGGCTCCTCCGCGAACGCGTCGAACTCCCCCGCCTTGACGCCCTTCACGAACGCCTCCCACTTCGCGGGGCTGGTGACGGCCACGATCTCCGGCTCGTCCGTCTCGCGGATGTAGATCATCCCGTCGTCCCCGACAGTCGCCTCAAGTGCCATGGCCTGCGCCTTCCGATGGAGCGGTAACGAAGCGCCATCGTCACCCGAGCACGCGAGCGCACGCAACGGCGCGCGGCCGTCGCGTGCGCTCAGGAGTCGGTGTCCTTGGGGTGCCGGGTCGCGGCGTGGACGAGGTGCACGGTCCGCCGCGCCTCGTCGACGAGGTAGCGCACCCGCCCGCCGGCTGTCACCTCGTACTCCCACTGCGGATAGGAACGCCCGCCGAGGACGCCGAGAGCGAGCCGGCCGCGCAACCGGTGCTGCCGGTCCACGTCGGCCGGCGACAGGGGGTCGCGCCGCAACGCCTCGAAGCAGCGCCGGGTGTTGCCCGGCGCCTCCGCTCCCAGCTCGCCCCAGCCCTTCGCCGCCTCATTGGTGGCGAACCTGACCCGCCACTCCTCACCGACCGGCGGCGGTGCGACATCGTCGCCGCGCTTGGGACTCACGGGGCCGTCACCTCGCCGTGGTCCTCGTCCGGGAGGGCGCGGGTGAGCTGCGCGGCCAGTGCGGGGTCGGCCAGGACGCGGGCCGTGGCCCGCCATTCCACTATGGTCCGGTGCAGATTCGCGTGCACATCCAGGTCCGCGGCGTCACGCGCGCCGTTCACCAGATCGCCGACGAACTCCCGCAGTTCCTCGGTGGACAGGTGGCGCACCCAGGGGAAGACCGACGGGAGCGCGAGTTGTATCACCCGCACCCCGTCGCCGCTGTCCAGCAGCGCCGCGAAGAGACGGGCGGTGACATCCGCCGTCTCTTCGCGCTGCTGATCATGGCCTGCGGTCGTCAGGTACAGGTCCTCGCCGTCGCGACGGGTGACGTGGACCTTGTGCGCCCTGTCCACCACGTCCGCGACACGCTTGGAGTTCTTCGACAACTCGGAGAATGAAACGGTAGGTGTGGACATGTCCGGATGGTACTTCGGAACGTATTCCGAAGTCCACCGCGAACTTGAGCGTCAGAAGCGGGCCGGCTCCGTGTACGTGCCCCATTCCTCGCGGAGGACGTTGCAGATCTCGCCGAGGGTGGCTTCGGCGCGGGCCGCGTCGAGCATCGGGGCGATCATGTTGGAGCCGTCGCGGGCCGCGGCCAGCATGGCGGCGAGGGCGGCCTGGACGGCGCTGTCGTCGCGGGCCGCCTTGCGGGCGGCCAGGACGCGGACCTGCTCGCGCTCGACCTCATGGCTGACCCGCAGGATCTCCAGGTCGCCGGTGACCGAGCCGTGGTGGCAGTTGACGCCCACGACGCGCTTCTCGCCCTTCTCCAGGGCGCGCTGGTACTGGAAGGCCGACTCCGCCGTCTCGCCGGTGAAGTAGCCGTCCTCGATGCCGCGCAGGATGCCGCTGGTGATGGGGCCCACCGCGTGGTTGCCGCTGGGGACCGCCTTCGCGCCCAGCGCCCGGATCTTGTCGAAGATCTTCTCGGCGTCGGCCTCGATCCGGTCGGTGAGGGCCTCGACGTACCAGGAGCCGCCGAGGGGGTCCGCGACGTTCGCGACGCCGGTCTCCTCCATCAGCACCTGCTGGGTGCGCAGCGCGATCTCCGCGGCCTGCTCGCTCGGCAGCGCCAGCGTCTCGTCCAGCGCGTTGGTGTGCAGCGAGTTGGTGCCGCCCAGGACGGCGGCCAGCGCCTCCACGGCGGTGCGCACGACGTTGTTGTACGGCTGCTGGGCCGTGAGCGAGACGCCCGCGGTCTGGGTGTGGAAGCGCAGCCACTGCGCCTTGTCGGTCTTCGCGCCGTACTCGTCGCGCATCCAGCGCGCCCAGATGCGGCGGGCGGCGCGGAACTTGGCGATCTCCTCGAAGAAGTCGAGGTGCGCGTCGAAGAAGAACGACAGGCCGGGGGCGAACGCGTCCACGTCCATCCCGCGTGACAGGCCCAGCTCCACGTACCCGAACCCGTCGGCGAGGGTGTACGCCAGCTCCTGCGCGGCCGTGGCCCCGGCCTCGCGGATGTGGTAGCCGGAGACGGAGAGCGGCTTGTACGCGGGGATGCCCGTCGCGCAGTGCTCCATGAGGTCGCCGATCAGGCGCAGATGGGGCTCGGGAGCGAAGAGCCACTCCTTCTGCGCGATGTACTCCTTGAAGATGTCGGTCTGCAGCGTGCCGTTGAGCAGGGCCGGGTCGACGCCTTGCCGCTCGGCGGCGACCAGGTACATACAGAAGACCGGGACGGCCGGGCCGGAGATCGTCATCGAGGTGGTGACGTCGCCGAGCGGGATGCCCGCGAAGAGCACCTCCATGTCGGCGGCCGAGTCGATGGCGACGCCGCAGTGGCCGACCTCGCCCAGCGCCATGGAGTCGTCGGAGTCGCGGCCCATCAGGGTCGGCATGTCGAAGGCGACGGAGAGGCCGCCGCCGCCGGCCTCCAGGATCATCTTGTAGCGCTCGTTCGTCTGCTCGGCGTTGCCGAACCCGGCGAACTGCCGGATCGTCCACGTACGGCCCCGGTAGCCGGTCGGGTGCAGGCCGCGGGTGAACGGGTACTCGCCGGGCCAGCCGATCCGCTCGAAGCCGTCCACGGTGTCGCCCGGGGCGGGCCCGTAGACGGGCTCGACCGGGTCCCCGGAGAGCGTGGTGAAGTCCGCGTCCCGCTTACGAGCCGCGTCGTACCGGGCCTGCCAGCGCTGGCGGCCCTCTTCGATGCCTTCGGCGTCCATACCCTCGAATTTACTAGGACGTCCTAGTAAATGTCGATGGCAAACCGCCCACCCCTTGCGGGACAGGCGGTGCGTTGCGTCACGTGCCGCGCGTCACGCGCCCTCGCGTCACGCGCAGAACGGCCCGCGTCACGCCTGGGCGGGCTCGCCGTCCGCCGGGACGACCAGCGGGGCCACCTCACGCGTCACGTTGCGCTCGACGAAGAAGGCGGCGGTCGGGATCGTGCCCGCGAGCAGCACCCAGCCGAGCTTCGGCAGTCCCCACTTCGCCTTGTTGCCCAGGTCGAACGCGAAGATCACGTAGATGATGTAGAGAACGCCGTGGATCTGGGAGATGACGAGGGTCAGGTCCTGTCCCTTGTCGAACCCGTACTTGACGACCATGGCGGCGCACAGCACCAGCAGCATGACGGCGGTGACGTAGGCCATGACCCGGTAGCGGGTCAGCACACTCTGCTTCATGCATCGAGCCTAACCGGTGCTTTTCGGCGGCTTCACCGGGCCCTGCCGCCCGTCCTCGAAGTCCCCCGCCGCTATCCGCAGCGGGCGCAGCGACGCGAAGAGCTCCTCGCACTCCTCCGCGTCGTAGACGCCGAGGCCGAAGTCCATCGCCATCAGGTCCCGGGTGGCCGCGTCGACCACCTCGCGGCCCTTGTCGGTGATGGAGGCGAGGGTGCCGCGGCCGTCGTTGGGGTTGGGGCGCTTGGCGACCAGGCCGGAGCCGACGAGGCGGTCCACGGTGTTGGTGACCGACGTGGGGTGCACCATCAGCCGCTCGCCGATCTTCGACATCGGCAGCTCGCCCGCCTTGCTGAACGTCAGCAGCACCAGCGCCTCGTAGCGCGCGAAGGTCAGCCCGTACGGCTTGACCACGGCGTCCACCTGGCCCAGCAGGATCTGCTGGGCCCGCATGATCGAGGTGATGGCGCCCATCGACGGGACGCGTCCCCAGCGCTGGGTCCACAGCTCGTCGGCGCGCGCGATGGGGTCGAAGGGAAGGCTCAGGGGCTTCGGCACGCCGCTGAGCCTACCCGTCGGTCACATAGTGGGAGGGGCTGTCTCGTCCATCGGAACCCGGCTCCCCGGGGGAGCGGATTCCGACGGATCGGGACGCCGGATCAGGACAGGGCGCTGAGCTTCGCCCACGCCTCCGGGGAGAGGTTCCACTCGCCGTACCCGTTGCCCTTGTCGACGGTCGCACGGGTCGAACCGGTGACCTCGACGACGTCACCGCGGACGGCCTTGTCGAAGAACCACTTGGCGTCCGCGTCCGACATCCCGACGCAGCCGTGGCTGGTGTTCTCCTTGCCCATCTTGGCGTCGTTCCACGGGGCGGCGTGGACGAAGGTGCCCGACGTGGTCAGGTGCACCGCCATCTTGACGTCCTTGTCGTAGAAGTCCGCCGCGTCCTTGTTGGTGGCGATGCCGACCGACGAGGACGTCATGTGGATCGTCGACTGCTTGCTGATCACGGTCATCCGGCCGTTCCAGGTCGGGAAGTCCGGCTTGCCGGCCGAGATGTTGATGACCTTGACGGTCCTCCCGTCCTCGGTGACCGTCATCTTCTTGGCCTTGATGTCGACCTTGGAGACCCGGGCGGTGCCGATGGTGAAGGTGGAGGTGACGTCGCGGCGCAGGTAGCGGCCGTTGCCGGTGTCGAGGCCGCTGAGCTTGGCCGTCATCGTGACCTTGGTGCCCTTGGTCCAGTACGTGGTGGGGCGCCAGTCGACGCGCTGGGTGCCGGTCAGCGGGTCGGTGATCCAGCCCCAGCTGCCCTGCACGGCGGGCGTCGTCGTCACGGACAGCTGCTTCTCGACAGCCGCGCGGTTGGTGACCGGCTTGTCGAAGGCGATGGAGACGGGCTGGCCGACGCCCACCACCGCGTTGCCGAGCGGCGTGACGGTGACGCCGTTGGTCTTGGTCGCGGCCAGCGTGGTGAAGGTGCTGGTCTGCTCCTTCTGCGCGCCGGACTTGTCGGCCGCGGTGGCCTTGACCGTGTAGGCGGTGCCGGGGGTCATCGTGCGGTCGGACTGCCAGGTGTGCTTGGCGGCGTCCAGCTTGCCGGTGACCTCGACCGGCTCGACACCGTCGGTGCTCTTGGCCGCGGCGGTCACGGTCACGGCGCCGATGGTGCCCTCGGTCAGGGACACCTTCACCGGGCTGCCCGGGTCCACCCCGGTCTTGCCGTTGGCGGGCGAGAAGGTGACCGGCACGGCCGCGGGGGCGCCCTTGTCACCCCCCTTGCCGTCGTCACCGCCCTTGGCGCCGTTGTCACCGCCACCGCCGCCGCAGGCGGTCAGGGCGACGGCCAGCAGCGCCGGCACGGCCAGGGCTCGTAGGCGGGCGAAGGAAACACGGGACGTACGTATCGGTGTCACGGGAGATGTCCTCATCAGCAGCGGTCAGAAGAATGGGGAAGGACGTAGTTCGACGGCGGGAGCTCCAGGTCGGGCGATCCGGACGTGCCGCCGGACGTGCCGCCGGACGCGGACGACGGGCCCCCGCCCGCCGGGCTGCCCCCGGCGAATTCGGTGGAGGGGGAAGTGGTGGGGGTGGCGGGAGCGGATCCCGGGGCGGAGGGGGCGAGCCGGTCGAGGGACCGGAACATGCACAGCACCGGGGTCCCGTCGAGGTAGGGCGTGTTCACGCCCATGATCACCGGTGTGACCACCTGGAGCAGCGACACGTAACGGCCCTTGGTCGCCAGCCAGACCTGGCTCATCCACCCGTCCTTCTTCGTTACCCCGTAGAGGCGCAGCACCGTTTCCGTGGTCAACGCCTCCTTCCCTGAAGAGGTGAGCCCGCATGCGCCCAATTCGTCGCTTATGCGGTTCCGTTCCGTGGTGGCCGCGCCCTCGCTGCCGAGGGCGCGGACGGAGTAGCGCGCGCTGCTGGTCTCGTTCCCCAGATAAAAACGGACACTCGCCGCGGCCGGATCGTACAGCGCGGCCCCGCACTCCATCAGCGGCAGTTTCGCCGCGGTGGCCGCCGCGGTCGTGCGCCAGTGCCAGACCGAGTCCCAGGGCAGGGCGGTCGGCCGGAGCAGCTCGCCCGCCAGGTTGTCCGTCGGCAGCGGGTCGGGCGAGGACGAACCGCCGACCATCGGCGTCTGCGCGCCGTTCTCCAGCCGGGGCACGACCAGCCAGGAGCCCACGGCCACCGCGGCCGCGGCCACCACGGCCACCGCGCCCATCCGGCGCCGGGCACGGCGGCGCTCCCCACGCCTGCGGACGTCCGCGGGGGCGGCGAGGACGATCAGCGGCTCGGTGTCGCGAGCCAGGTCCCGCAGGCGGTCGTCGAGCGGGTCAGCCATGGAGGGGCACCTCCTCTTCCTCGGTCAGCCGGACGCCCAGCGCCTTGCGTGCGCGGCTGAGCCGGGTGCGTACGGCCGCGTTGGACACGCCGGTCTCCCGGGCGACCTCCTCGACCGGCAGGTCCATCAAATGGTGCAGCACGACGGCCGTCCGCTGCTCCTCCCCCAGCTCCCGCAGGGCCGCGACGAGAGCGACCCGGTCCGGTGCCAGGGCAGGCGCGTCGGCCGGCACGCCGTACTTGAAGTGTGCCCGCACGCGGTTGCGTGTCTTGCGCCACGTGCTCACCGCCAGCCGCAGGGCCACCGTCCGCACCCAGGGCGTCGGGTCCCCCTCGGCGGTGAGCTTCGCCCACCGCTGCCAGGCGCGGGCATACGCCTCCTGCACGGCGTCCTCGGCCTCGCCAAGGTCGCCGGTGACCGCGTACACCGCGGCGACCAGGCGTTTCGCGGTGACCGCGTAGAACTCGTCGAAGTCGTCCTGCGGCGTCGCGTGCGGACTCACACCCACCCCGGGGGTGTGTGCGCCGTACGGATGTTCAATGTCCCTCCCGCTACCTACACGCTCAGCGGGCCCGAAAGGTGACAAGGAAATCAGGAAAACTTTCCGGCGGCTGAACTCTCAGCGGCCGGGCAGCCGCCGCAGCACCGGGGCGGCGAGCGACCGCACCTCGGTCAGCCGCAGCGGCCCCGCCAGGGCCAGCAGGGAGCAGATGAGCGCGGCGCCGCCGAGCAGCAGCCCGGCGCAGTCCCCGGCGAAGCCGGTGCCGAGCAGCCGCTCGCTGCCCTGCGCGATCCCGTACGCGGCGGCCGCGCCCGGCAGGCACGCGACGGCCAGCCGGACGTGCGCGCCCAGGACGGCCGGCCGCCACCGCAGCCGCCGGCGCAGCACCCACGTGGTGCACGCCAGTCCGGCACAGCAGGCGATCGCGTAGCCGCCCGCCATGCCGGCCACGGCCCAGCGGGCGGGCAGCACCGCGTACGAGACGAGGGCGAGGCCGGCGTTGACGGCGGCGATCACGACGTTGAGGAAGAAGGGCGTACGGGTGTCGCCGAGCGCGTAGAAGCCGCGGGCCAGCAGGTACTGCCCGGCGAAGGCGGGCAGTCCGAGGGCGAACGCCATCAGGATCCAGGCGATGGCCTGGGCGTCCGCGTCGGTGGTGCGGCCGTGCTGGAAGACCACGCCGGTGATCTGCGGGCCGAGCGCCAGGAAGGCCGCGACCGCCGGCACGATCGCGGCGGCCGAGCCGCGCAGCCCGTACGAGAGGTCGGCGCCGATCCGCGCGTGGTCGCCGTCGGTGGCGGCCCGGCTCATCCGCGGCAGCAGGGCCGTGACCAGGGAGACGGTGATGATCCCCTGCGGGACGACCCACAGCAGGTAGGCGTTGCTGTAGGCGGCGAAGCCGACGCCCACCGCGCTCCCGCCGGCCAGCGCGTGGGCGCCGGCGGAGGTGGCGAGCCGGGTGACGACCCAGTACGCGATCTGGTTGACGAAGACCAGCAGCAGCGTCCAGCCGGCGGCCCGCATGGGGTGCACGAGCCCGGAGCCGCGCCAGTCGAACCGCGGCCGCCAGCGGAACCCGGCGCCGCGCAGCGCCGGGACCAGCGCCAGGGCCTGCACGGCGATGCCCGCGGTGGAGCCGAGCCCCAGCAGCAGCGCGTCGGCGCCGCTCATCGTGCCGGCGGCGGTGGTGTCGTGCGCGACCGCGAGGTACAGGCCGAAGACCGCGATGACGACGACGTTGTTCAGCACCGGCGACCACATCATGGCGCCGAACCGGTCGCGGGCGGTGAGGATCTGGCCGAGCAGGGTGAAGACGCCGTAGAAGAGGATCTGCGGCAGGCAGTACCGGGCGAGCGCGATCGTCAGGTCGCGCTGGGCGGCGGTGAAGTCCGGCCCGTACGCGCTGACCAGCCAGGGCGCGGCCAGCGCGGCACCGGCCGTGATCACCAGCAGGGCGACCAGGCAGACGGTGAGCAGGCGGTCGGTGTAGGCGGCGCCGCCGTCGCTGTGCTCCTTGGCGGCACGCACCAGTTGCGGGACGAACACCGAGTTCAGCGCCCCGCCGATGAGCATGATGTACAGGATGTTCGGGACGGTGTTCGCGACGCTGAACGCGTCACCGAGCAGGGTGGTGCCGAGCGCGGCGGTGATGATGCCGCTCCGCACGAACCCGGTGGCGCGCGAGGCGAGCGAGCCCAGCGCCATGACGCTGCCGCTGCGCTTGAGCGAGGCGGCGGAGTCGGCCCCGGTGGCGGTGCCGGTCCCGGCGGCGGGCGCGTCCGGCGGTGCCGGCCGTTCCGCGGCAGGGGGGAGAACGGCCTCCGGCGGGAGGGGTCCGCCGTAGGGGGCGCCGCGCACCGCGTCCCGACCGGGATCGCCGGTCCCCGCGTCACTGCCCACTGCTGATGTCACCCGTTGTGCTCCCCGGCCGGGCGCGGCCGGTGGCCGCGCAGAGGCCGAAGTCTGCCCGTCGCGCGCCCCCTTGGGAAACCGGTGCGCGCTGTCGCGAACATCTCTGTCACATCCGGGCCCCGTGGGGCGTGAGAGAGGTGAGCGGGCCGCCAGGCCCACCGCACCGCGGAGGACGAGCCTTGACGATGACCACCCACCAGGACTCCGCCCACGACGTCTTCCCCGGCCCGGCGCCCCGTCTCGTGCTGCGCCCCGTCACGGAGGCCGAGCACCTGGAGTTCGTGCGGCGGCGGGGCCCGCGCGCGGTCAGCTTCCTGCAGAGCCCCTCGTGGGCCCGGGTCAAACCGGGCTGGTCGGCGGAGAGCCTGGGCTGGTTCGACGGCACCGGCGCGATGGTCGGCTCGGCGCTGGCCCTGTACCGGCAACTGCCCGGCACCCGGAGATCGTTCGCGTACCTCCCGGAGGGCCCGGTGCTGGACTGGTCGGCGCCGGACCTGGAGCGCCGGCTGGACCCGCTCCTCGACCACCTGCGCGGCACCGGCGCCTTCGCCGTCCGGATGGGCCCGCCGCTGCCGTACCGGCGGTGGTCGGCGCGCACCCTGAAGGAGGCGGTGGCGCCCGGCCGCCGGATGGGCGACGTCCTGCCGGACCTGGTGGACCCGCTGGGCGCCGCGGTCGCGGACCGGCTGCGCGAGGCGGGCTGGCGGCGCGGCGGGGAGGACGGCTACAACGGCGACGCCCAGCCCCGGCTGATCTTCGAGGTGCCGCTGGCCGGCCGCGGCCTGGACGACCTGTGGACCGGGCTGAACCAGGAGTGGCGGCGGAACGTGAAGAAGGCCGCGAAGGCGGGGGTGGAGACCGCCGTCGCGGGCGAGGAGGAGCTGGCGGCCTTCCACGAGCTGCTGGAGGTCACCGAGCGGCGCGACGGCTTCCGGCTCGGGCGCGACCTGGCCTACTACCGGCGCCAGTACGAGGTGCTGAACGCCGAACGGCCGGGCGCCATGCGGCTGTACACCGCCCGCCACGGCGGCGAGATCCTCGCCGCGCACACCCTGCTCGTCTCCCCGGACGGCTCCCGCGTCTGGTACCAGACGGGCGCCTCCGCGGACCACCGCCGCGAGGTGCGACCGAGCAACGCGCTGCAGTGGCGGATGCTGTGCGACGCGCACGTGCTGGGCGCGTCCGTGTACGACATGCGGGGCGTACCGGACAGCCTGGATCCCGACGCGCGCTCGTTCGGCCTGCTGCGCTGGAAGCTCGGTACGGGCGGCGAGGCGGTGGAGACGCTCGGGGAGTGGGAGCTGCCGCTGCAGGGCGCGGTCAACAAGACCCTGCACCGGGCGATGCACGCCTACCTGGCCCGGCGCTGAGCGCGGGTTGCGGCGCGGAGACGGCGGCACGGGCGGCGGCACGGTCGCGGCGGCACGGTCGCCGCGGCCGGCACCGGGCCGGCGCGGTGTTACGCGCGTCGACCAGCGGCGAAGGGGTGTCCTTCAGGCCGTCCCCACAGCGCTGCGGCCGGTGGCCGCCACCGAGCGCAGCACCAGCAGCGTGCTCACCAGACCGAGGATCCCGGCGCCGGAGATGACGGCGTACGGCGGGGCCACCTCGGCCACCGCGCCGCCGATCGTCATGCCGAGCCCCTGCAGCGTCATCATGCCCGCGCCCAGCAGGGACATCGCCTGGCCGCGCATCTCCTCCGGCACCGCCTCGACGAACCACTTGTCCATGCCCAGCGCGTAGGCGGAGCAGAGCCCGACCACCAGCATGATGCCGATGGCCACCGGCAGCGGCGGGTGGAAGGCGAAGAGCACCATCGGCACCAGGGCCAGGCCGGCGAGCGGCATCGCGATCCAGGTGCGGGCCGCCGGTGACAGCAGCGTGCCGGCCGCCAGCTCGCTGACCACCGTCCCGGCCGGCATCGCCGCCAGCAGGAGGCCGACCCCCGCGGAGCCGGCGCCGGCCGCGGCGGCGAACGGCGTCGCCAGGCCTTCGGCCACCGCGAAGAACATCGGCGGGATCCACCACCACAGCAGCAGCGCCCGGATCCTGCGGTGGCTCAGCAGCTGGCGGGCGCCGAGCAGCGACTGCCGCATCATCGAGCCGTTGCCGATGACCCGCGCGGGCCGGTCCAGGGTGCCCAGGCGCAGCAGCGCGGCCGAGCAGAGGAAGGTCCCCACGGCCACGGTGAGCGCGGCACGCGGCGACAGCACCACCAGCACCAGGCCGCCGACGCCGAACCCGACGATCTGGGCGCTCTGCGAGACGATCCTGAGCAGCGAACGCCCCAGGACGTAGACGTCGCCCTCCAGGATGTCGGCGAGGCTCGCGGCCCGCGTCCCCTGGAAGAGCGGCGTGATCATCGCGAGGACCGCCCGCAGCAGGAAGAGCACCGCCAGCGGCGTGAACGGCAGCGCCAGCACCGCGACGCAGGCCGCGCAGAGCAGGTCGCACGTCACGAGCACCCGGCGGGCCGGGTACCGGTCGGAGACGCCGGAGAGCAGCACGCCGCTGAGCGCGTACGGCAGCATGCCGAGCGCGAAGATCAGGGACGTCAGCAACGGGGACCCGGTGCGCTCGAAGACCAGCACCGCCAGCGCCACCTCGGCGAAGAAGCTGCCGAACATGGACAGCACGTGGGCGGCGAAGATCGGCCGGAACTCACGGACCGCGAACACCGTGCGATATCCGGCGGCCTGCGGTTCGACGGGATCGGCCGTCGTCCCCGCTGTCCCGTCGCACGTCGGCTCGTCACTTTTCTGAAGTCCCGAGTCTGAGTTTTCCGTTGTCATGGACGCAGACTGGCGGACATCGGGACTTGGCTTCTACTGTTTCGGCTGAAAACGAAACTTGGGGTCTGTCATGCCGTTCCACATGCATTTCGTCGCCGAGGACCTGCTGTCCTCCCGGTTCGCGATCTCCCCGCTCTGGGAGACGCAGGAGGCGATCCGCACCCTGCGGACACCGTCCCGCCAGGGGTACCACCTGCCGTGGTTGCGGCAGGTCAGGACGGTGGCCCGGACGTTCGACCTCAGCCCGTTCGAGCTGGTGATGCCGCGGCGCGGCCACAACCCCGACTTCCTGTGCCCACCGCCCGACGGCGTCTTCGCGACCATCGACGAGGAGCTGGCCCGGGTCCGCGGCACCGACCCGGAGGTGGCCCGCGCCGACCTGGTCAGGGCGCTGGCGGTGACGCCGGGCGCCGCCGAGACCGAGCGGGCGCGGGCGCTGCTCGACGATCCGGCGCGGACGGTCGACGATCTCGCGGAGCTGATGGCCCGGGTCTGGGACACGCTCCTCGCCCCGTTCTGGCCCCGGATGCGCGCGGTGCTGGAGGCCGACGTCGCCTTCCACTCGCGCCGGCTGGCCGACGGCGGCCCGGAGCGGCTCTTCGCCGACCTGCACCCCAAGGTGAGCTGGGCCGACGGCACGCTGACGGTGGACCGGCGGCCCGACCACGTGCGGACCCTCGACGGCGCGGGGCTGCTGCTGGTGCCGAGCGTCTTCGTGCGGCCGGACGTGGTGAGCGGGTTCGACCCGCCCTGGCAGCCGACGCTGGTCTATCCGGCGCGCGGCACCGCCACCTTGTGGACCGTCCCCGGCCCCGCGTCCCCCGAGCCGCTGATCCGGCTGCTGGGGCCCAACCGGGCGGCGATCCTGACCAACCTCGACGCGCCCGCGACGACCAGCGCGCTCGCCCGCCGCCACGACCTGGCGCTGTCGTCCGTCTCCGACCACCTGTCGGTCCTGCGCGAGGCGGGCCTGCTCACCTCGCACCGCGAGGGCCACCGGGTGCTGTACGAACGGACGCCGCTCGGCCTCACCCTCGCCACCGGCGGGGGCTGAGCGCCGCTAGCCCTCGTAGCCCTCGGGGGCGAGGTACCGCTCGACGGTCTCGACCTTCGACGTCATCCCGTCCGTCACGCCCGGCCGGATGTCGGCCTTCAGGACCAGGGAGACACGCGGCGCGCGGGCCTCGACGGCGGCGACGGCGCGCTTGACGACGTCCATCACCTCGTCCCACTCGCCCTCGATCGAGGTGAACATCGCGTCGGTGCGGTTCGGCAGGCCGGACTCCCGGACGACGCGGACGGCGTCGGCGACGTACTCGCCCACGTCCTCGCCGACGCCCAGCGGGGAGACGGAGAAGGCGACGATCACGCGACGACGCCTTCCTGGCGGGCGCGCGCGGCGATGATCTCCGACTCGGCCTCGCGGCGCAGCATGCGCTCGGCGAAGAAGCCGCCGGTGGGCAGGACGGACAGGACGCCGTAGAGCGCGGCCCGGCCCAGCGTCCACTTGGCCTTGTACCAGGCCAGGGCCCAGAAGATCACGTAGAGGACGAACAGCACCCCGTGGATCATGCCCATGGCCGGGACGGCGTTGAAGTCGGTGGTGCGCTTCAGGATCGAGCAGACCAGCAGCAGCAGGAAGGACACCGCTTCGGGGGCGGAGACCAGGCGGAGCCGGCGCAGGGCGGAGGCGGTCTTGATGTCCACGGATTCCTCATCATCGACGGGGGCGTTCTACGGAGGCGTTCTTGTGAACGTGATCACAAGCCTCCGTCCATTATCTCCGCCCCCTCCCCCGCTCCCGCCCCGGGGGTCGAGAACCGGAGGAGGGCCGATAGCGTCCCCCTCCACGACGATGCACGCGGACGACCACCGCGGACGACGACCACCGGGGGAACCGCACCGATGAAGTTCGACTGGGACCGGCGCCACTGCTCGCGCCGGGGCCACATCACCTACGCGCCGGACGAGGCCCACCTGCGCGAGCGGCTGCACGCCACCACGCCCGTCGGCGAGGTCTGGCGCTGCCTGCGCTGCGGCGACTTCGCGCTGGGCGCGCCGCACGGCTCGGGCCCCGCCGACCAGGCACCCGAGGTGCCGCGCGGGCGGGCGCTGCGCGATCTGTTCATCCTGCGGTTCCTGGCGGTCGAGCGGCTGGTGCGCGGGGTCTTCATCGTGCTCGCGGCGTGGGCGGTGTGGAGGTTCAGCAACTCGCAGGACTCCGTCCGCCGGCTCTTCGAGGACCAGCTCTCGGTCTTCGGCCCGGTCGCCGAGCACTTCCACTACGACCTGGAGCACTCCCCGGTCGTCGACACCATCCGCAAGACCTTCGACTACAAGCACTCGACGCTGGTGATCGTCGCCGTCGCGCTGCTGGTGTACGCGCTCATCGAGATCGTCGAGGCGTTCGGCCTGTGGTGGGGCAAGCGCTGGGCGGAGTACCTGACGGTGGTCGCGACCGCCGCCTTCCTGCCCCTGGAGATCTTCGAGCTGACCGAGAAAATCAGCTGGATCAAGATCGCCACGCTGGCGCTCAACGTCCTGGCGGTGCTCTGGATCGCGCTGTCCAAGCGGCTGTTCGGGCTGCGCGGCGGCGTGGAGGCGTTCGAGGCCGAACGCCGCAGCGCCTCACTGCTGGAGGTCGAGGTCGCCGCCGGCGAGAAGCCGGCCGAAAAGCCTGTTCACACCGAACCGGTGACGGTTCCCGTACGGACGGATAGCGTCTGATCGTGGCCATGTTCCGATTGCAGGGCAGCAAAGTACTCGCCGTGGAGATGACCGGCGACGCCGTCAAGGCGAAGAACGGCGCGATGGTGGCCTACGACGGCCAGATGGCGTTCAAGAAGATGTCCGGGGGCGGTGAGGGGATCCGCGGCATGGTGACCCGGCGGCTGACCGGCGAGTCCATGGAGGTCATGGAGGTGAAGGGGCACGGCACGTGCTACTTCGCCGACCGTGCGAGCGAGATCAACCTAGTGCGGCTGAACGGCGAGAAGCTCTACGTCGAGGCCAGCAACCTGCTGGCGACCGACCCCGGGCTGCGGACCGGCACCACCTTCACGGGCCTGCGCGGCGCGAGCCAGGGCAACGGCCTGTTCACCACGACCGTCGAGGGCGTCGGCCAGGCCGCGATCACCTCGGACGGCCCGGCGATCGTGCTGCGGGTCTCCGCGGGCATGCCGCTGCAGGTCGACCCCGGCGCGTACGTGGCGCACACCGGCAACCTGCAGCAGCACTTCCAGACCGGCGTCAGCTGGCGGACGGTGCTGGGCGAGGGGTCCGGCGAGAGCTTCCAGATCCGTTTCGAGGGCGAGGGCCTGGTCTACGTGCAGCCCAGCGAGCGCAACACGATCGGGGGACAGCTCTAGTGCCGTTCACCAAGATCAATTCCAAGATGGTCGAGGCGCAGATCATCCCCGGCCAGCGGCTGTTCAGCCAGCGCGGCGCGATGCTCGCCTACCGCGGCGAGGTCTCGTTCACCCCGAACATCCAGGGCGGCCAGGGCGGCATCGCCTCGATGATCGGCCGGCGGGTCGCCAACGAGGCGACGCCGCTGATGACCGTCGAGGGCCAGGGCTCGGTGATGTTCGGGCACGGCGGCCACCACATCCACACCATCGACCTGAACGGCGAGACGCTCTACGTCGAGGCCGACCGGCTGCTGGCCTTCGACGGCACGCTGCAGCAGTCCACGATGTTCATGGGCTCGCAGGGCGGCGTCATGGGCGTGATCCGCGGCCAGGTCACCGGCCAGGGCCTGTTCACCACCACGCTCCAGGGCAAGGGCTCGGTCGCCGTCATGGCGCACGGCGGCGTCATCGAGCTGCCGATCACCCACCAGGGCGCGGTGCACGTCGACCCGCAGGCGTACGTGGCGCACCGCGGCGACGTGCGCAACAAGCTGTCGACGGCGCTGGGTTGGCGGGACATGGTGGGGCGGGGCTCGGGCGAGGCGTTCCAGCTGGAACTGTCGGGCCAGGGCACGGTGTACGTACAGGCGTCGGAGGACAAGCTGTGAGCGACGCACGAGAGGCCTTTGGGCCGCAGGCGCACGTCGAGCGGAACCTTCGCCGATCGGGCGGAGAAGCGAACGGAGAAGCGCTGTGAGCGCAATGGGCGTTGGCCCCGTCATCCACGATCCGCACTCGCTGCCGGTCGACGACAACGTCAACCCGTACGCGTTCAGCGTCGAGCTCAAGGGCCAGTGGTTCCTGCAGAAGGGGAAGATGATCGCCTATTACGGGCAGATCGACTTCCACGGCATCGGCCACGGCCGGCTCGACCGGCTGGTCGCCGCCAACTTCCACTCGCCGCTGCACGCCTCGGACTGGGTGGTCGCCGAGGGCCAGGGCAAGCTGCTGCTCGCGGACCGGGCCTACGACGTCAACTCGTTCGACCTGGAGAACGGCAACCTGACGATCCGGTCGGGCAACCTGCTCGCCTTCCAGCCCGGCCTGGCGCTCAAGCAGTCGATCATCCCCGGCTTCCTCACCCTGATCGGGACCGGCAAGTTCGTCGCCGCCTCGAACGGGGCGGTGCACTTCGTGGAGCCGCCGATCCGGGTGGACCCGCAGGCGCTGGTCGGCTGGGCGGACTGCCCCTCCCCCTGC
The DNA here is from genome assembly GCF_040636125.1 of Streptomyces sp. NPDC006733. NCBI lineage: Bacteria > Bacillati > Actinomycetota > Actinomycetes > Kitasatosporales > Streptomycetaceae > Streptomyces > Streptomyces sp. NPDC006733. The sequence goes on from NZ_JBEYJD010000005.1 coordinate 71,652, forward strand.
CACCACTACGACCACGGCTACATGCGCGGCGTCCTGGGCGGCCTGCGGGCGCTCACCGGGATCGGCGGCACGTCGGGCGAGGAGCACCAGTTCGAGTTCGTCGGGGCCGGGCAGGTGCTGCTGCAGTCCACGGAGGTCCTGATGCCGGAGACGGCGACCGGGGGCGTCCCGGCGTCCGCGGGGCCCGGTGTGCCGGGCGCGGGCGTGCCGGGGGCTCCCGGCGGCCAGCAGGGGCAGGTACCGCGGCTGCCGGGGCAGCTGGGGGATCTGCAGCGGCGCTTCGGGCTGTAGCGGGAGGGCCGTCCGGCCCCGGCGGGACGGCCGTCCGACCAGGTGTTCGGGCGGCCCGTGCCGGGCTGTGACCGGTTGACTACGGGGCCCGTTCATACGGTTTTCAACTACCTGTAGAATTTACCGCATGGAGACTCAGAACGGCACCAAGTGGCTCACCGAGGACGAGCAGCGCGCCTGGCGCACCCATCTCGACGTCAGCCGACTGCTGATGCACCAGCTGGAGCGTGACCTGCAGCCGTTCGGCCTCACCAACAACGACTACGAGATCCTCGTCAACCTCTCGGAGTCCGACGACCGGCGGATGCGGATGAGCGACCTCGCCCGGGTCACCCTCCAGTCCAAGAGCCGGCTCTCCCACCAGATCACCCGGATGGAGAGCACCGGCATGGTCCGACGCGAGAACTGCGAGTCCGACCGGCGCGGGCTGTACGCGGTGCTCACCGAGCAGGGCTGGGACACGATGCGCAAGGTGGCGCCGCACCACGTGGCGTCCGTGCGGGAGAACTTCATCGACCTGCTGCCGGCCGACGACCTGGCGGCGCTCTACAAGGCGCTGGCGCCCGTCGCCGAGCACCTGCGGACGGCGCGCGGCCGCTAGGTCCCATGAGGTCACCGTGAGGGGTCGGGCCGACCGGCCCGGCCCCCTCACGCGCCCGCTACGCCTGCGTGACGCTCTCGATCAGTTCGTCCGCGGCGGTGTACGGGTCCAGGGCGCCGGTGATGATGCGCTCCGCCAGGGCGTCGAGGCGCTGGTCGCCGTGCAGGTCGCCGATGCGCTCGCGCAGGGCGGTGACCGCGATGTTCTCGACCTCGTTGGCGGCGCGGCGCCGGCGGCGGGCGTTCAGGACGTCGTGCTCCTCCATCCACGCCCGGTGCTTCTCCAGGGCCTCGACGACCTCGTCGATGCCCTCGCCGCGGGCGGCGACGGTCTTGACGATCGGCGGCCGCCAGTCCCCCGGGCCGCGGGACTCCCCCAGCCCGAGCATGTGGTTCAGCTCACGCGCGGTGGAGTCGGCGCCGTCCCGGTCGGCCTTGTTCACCACGTAGACGTCGCCGATCTCCAGGATCCCGGCCTTCGCGGCCTGGATCCCGTCGCCCATGCCCGGCGCCAGCAGCACCACGCAGGTGTCCGCCTGGGCGGCGATCTCCACCTCGGACTGCCCGACGCCGACCGTCTCCACGAGGATCACCTCGCAGCCCGCCGCGTCGAGCACCCGGATCGCCTGCGGCGCCGACCAGGCGAGGCCGCCGAGGTGGCCGCGGGTCGCCATCGAGCGGATGTAGACGCCGGGGTCGGAGGCGTGCTCCGACATCCGGACCCGGTCGCCGAGCAGCGCGCCGCCGGAGAACGGCGAGGACGGGTCCACCGCCAGCACCCCGACCCGCTTGCCGCGCTTGCGGTACGCCGTGACCAGTGCGGACGTCGAGGTGGACTTGCCCACGCCGGGCGAGCCGGTCAGGCCCACCACGTACGCGCCGCCCGACAGCGGCGCGAGCGCGGCCATCACCTCCCGCAGCTGCGGGGACGCCCCCTCGACCAGCGAGATCAGCCGAGCCACGGCCCGCGGCCTGCCTTCGCGCGCCTGCTCGACCAGCGTGGCGACGTCCACCATCAGTGCTCCGTCTCTCGTCTGCTCACTTGCCGGGAACGCGGATGATCAGGGCGTCGCCCTGGCCGCCGCCGCCGCAGAGCGCCGCGGCGCCCGTACCGCCGCCCCGGCGCTTGAGCTCCAGCGCGAGGTGCAGGACGACGCGCGCCCCGGACATCCCGATCGGGTGACCGAGCGCGATCGCGCCGCCGTTGACGTTCACCTTTTCAGGTGTCACGCCGAGGTCCTTCATCGACTGCACGGCGACCGCCGCGAAGGCCTCGTTGATCTCGATCAGGTCCAGGTCGTCGACGGTCAGGCCGTCCTTCGCCAGCGCGTGCGTGATCGCGTTGGAGGGCTGCGACTGCAGCGAGTTGTCCGGGCCCGCCACGTTGCCGTGCGCGCCGATCTCGGCGATCCACTCCAGGCCCAGCTCCTCGGCCTTCGCCTTGGACATGACCACGACGGCGGCGGCGCCGTCGGAGATCTGCGAGGAGGTGCCGGCGGTGATCGTGCCGTCCTTGGCGAAGGCCGGGCGGAGCTTGGAGAGCGACTCCGTGGTGGTCTCGGCGCGGATGCCCTCGTCCTGGCTGAAGACCACCGGGTCGCCCTTGCGCTGCGGGATCTCGACGGGGGTGATCTCGGCCTCGAACAGGCCGTTCTTCTGCGCGGCGGCGGCGCGCTGGTGGGACAGGGCCGCGATCTCGTCCTGGGCCTCGCGGCCGATGCCGAGGCGGGTGTTGTGCTTCTCGGTCGACTCGCCCATCGGGATGTTCTCGAAGGAGTCGGTGAGGCCGTCGTACGCCATCGCGTCGAGCATCTCGATCGCGCCGTACTTGAAGCCGGCCCGGGAGTTCGGCAGCAGGTGCGGGGCGTTGGTCATCGACTCCTGGCCGCCCGCGACGATCACGTCGAACTCGCCGGCGCGGATCAGCTGGTCGGCCAGCGCGATCGCGTCGAGGCCCGAGAGGCAGACCTTGTTGATCGTCAGGGCCGGGACGTTCATCGGGATGCCGCCCTTGACGGCGGCCTGGCGGGCCGGGATCTGGCCGGCGCCGGCCTGCAGCACCTGGCCCATGATGACGTACTGCACCTGGTCGCCGCCGATCCCCGCGCGGTCCAGGGCCGCCTTGATGGCGACGCCCCCGAGGTCGGCGCCGCTGAAGGATCGCAGCGATCCCAGCAGCCGTCCCATGGGAGTTCGGGCACCTGCGACGATCACGGACGTACGTGGCTGGCTCATGGTGCGGGCCCCTTCAGCAGGAGAAGAGAGAAGTTAACGAGGGTTACCGTCAATGTACTGAGCGGTAAGCGCGCGGTCATCGGGCGGAACGTGTGATCGCGCGCACGTTGCGTTACGGGGTCGGGTAGCGGTGCACTGTTCCCATGCTGACTCGCATCGACCACATCGGTATCGCGTGCTTCGATCTCGACGCCACCGTCGAGTTCTACCGCGCCACGTACGGCTTCGAGGTCCACCACTCCGAGGTGAACGAGGAGCAGGGTGTACGGGAGGCCATGCTCAAGATCAACGAGACCTCCGACGGCGGCGCTTCCTACCTCCAGCTCCTGGAGCCGACCCGCGAGGACTCCGCGGTGGGCAAATGGCTGGCAAAGAACGGCGAGGGCGTGCACCACATCGCCTTCGGCACCGCGGACGTGGACGGCGACGCCGCCGACATCGCGGGGAAGGGCGTCCGGGTGCTCTACGAAGAGCCGCGGATCGGCTCCATGGGGTCACGGATCACGTTCCTGCACCCCAAGGACTGCCATGGTGTCCTCACCGAGCTGGTCACCGCCGCCAAGGACCACTGACCCCAGCCCCCCTTGGGCCGGTAGAGTGGCCCAGCCGACGGGTGGGCGTGGGGTACCGGCCCGCTCCACGGCGTGGATCAGACACACTTCTCCATAGGGCCCCGCGCAAACGGGGTTGTGGAGAGTCTCACCCGGTTGGCGGGTGAGAACGCCAGGGGACGGATGGGACCGCGGAGTGCGGGGCAACGACCGCTACGAGGCCGACGACCACCTCTCGCTGTTCGAGGCCGAGATGGAGCGGCTTCGCACCGAGCGGGGTAAGGCCGTCGAGCACGCCGACGACCTGGGCTACCAGGTCGAGGTTCTGCGCGCCAAACTTCACGAGGCACGCCGCAATCTCGCCTCCCGCCCCGCCTACGACAACATCGGCCACCAGGCCGACCAGCTGCTCCGCAACGCCCAGATCCAGGCGGACCAGCTGCGCACCGACGCGGAGCGCGAGCTGCGCGAGGCCCGCGCGGCCACCCAGCGGCTGCTCCAGGAGCAGGCCGAGCGGCAGTCGCGCTTCGAGGCCGAATGGCACGCGGAGGCGGTCGCCCGGCGCCGCCAGCTCGACGAGGAGCTGGGCGAGCGCCGGGCCACCGTCGAGACCCACGTCAACGAGAACGTGGCCTGGGCCGAGCAGCTGCGGGCCCGCAGCGAGTCCCAGGCGCGCCGGCTGCTGGACGAGACCCGCGCCGAGTCCGAGGCGGCGCTGGCCGCCGCCCGCGCCGAGGCGACCCGGATCGCCGAGCAGACCCGCGAGCGGCTCACCGCCGAGGCGGAGTCCGCGAAGTCCGAGGCCGAGCAGCTGCTGCGGCGCGCCAGGGCCGACGCGGAGCGGCTGCTGACCGCGGCCTCCAACCAGGCGCAGGAAGCCAGCAGCCAGGCCGAGCAGCTGCGCACGTCCACCCTCAGCGACTCCGACGCGGCCCGCCAGGAGGCCACCGAGCTGACCCGGCTCGCCCAGGAGCGGATGCGCGAGGCCGACGAGTCGCTGCGCGAGGCCCGCGCGGAGGCCGAGCGGCTGCGCGAGGAGGCCAACGCGGCCGCCTCGAAGCGGCTGTCCACCGCCGAGGCGGAGAACGAGCAGCGCAGCCGTACCGCCCGTGCCGAGATCGCCCGGATGGTCACGGAGGCGACCAAGGAGTCCGAGGCCGCCAAGGCCGAGGCCGAGCAGGTCCGCGCCGACGCGCTCGCCGAGGCCGAGCGGATCCGCGCCGAGGCCCAGGAGAAGGCGCGCTCCGCCGCCTCCGAGGACGCCGCGGCGCAGCTGGCCCAGGCCGCCAGGACCGCCGAGGAGGTGCTGACGAAGGCCTCCGAGGACGCCCGGTCCACCACCCGGGCGGCCGCCGAGGAGGCCGAGCGCATCCGCGGCGAGGCCGAGGCGGAGGCCGAGCGGCTGCGCGGCCAGGCCGAGGCGTCCGCGCAGGAGCTGCGCGGCGCCGCGCAGGACGACACCGAGGAGTACCGGGCCAAGACCGTCGAGCTGCAGGAGGAGGCGCGCAGGCTGCGCGGCGAGGCCGAGCAGCTGCGGGCCGACGCGGTCGCCGAGGGCGAGCGCATCCGCGGCGAGGCCCGCCGTGAGGCCGTCCAGCAGATCGAGGAGGCCGCCAGGACCGCCGAGGGCCTGCTGGCCAAGGCGAAGGCCGACGGCGACGAGATGCGCCAGGGCGCGTCCACCGAGGCCGACCGGATGCGGGCCGAGTCCACCGAGCGCGCCTCCGCGCTGAACAAGAAGGCCGAGGAGGCCCTGGAGCGGGCCCGCGCCGAGGCCGAGGCGCTGCGCACCGAGGCCGAGCAGCAGGCCGGCCAGGTCAAGGACGACGCCGAGGCCGAGGCGCGGCGGCAGCGCGACGAGGCCGAGCAGACCGTGCAGCGGCTGCGTGCCGACGCCGAGGCGGACCTCCTGCGGCTGCGCGAGGAGGCCGAGCAGCGCGTGGCCACCGCCGAGCAGGCGCTGCGCGACGCGCGCGGCGAGGCCGAGCGGCTGCGCCGCGAGGCCGCCGACGAGGCGGAACGGCTGCGGAACGAGGCCGCGGAACGGGTCCGCGCCCTGCAGGAGCAGGCCGAGAGCGAAACGGTACGGCTGCGCGACGAGGCCGCGTCCGACGCGTCGCAGACCCGCGCCGAGGCCGAGACGATCGCGGTGCGGCTGCGCACCGACGCCGCCACCGAGGCCGAGCAATTGCGCACCGAGGCGCAGGAGACCGCGGGCCGGCTGCGCGCGGAGGCCGCCGCCGCGGCCGAGCGCACCGCCACCGAGGCCGCCGAGGCGCTGGCCGCCGCCCAGGAGGAGGCCGCCCGCCGCCGCCGCGAGGCCGAGGAGCTGCTGGAGTCCGCGCGCGCCGAGGCCGACCAGGAGCGCGCCCAGGCCCGCCGCGAGAGCGAGGAGCTGCTCGCGTCGGCCCGTACCCGCGTCCAGGAGGCCGGGGACGAGGCCGACCGGCTGGTCGCCGAGGCCGAGGCCCGCGCCGGCGAGCTGGTCGCCGCCGCCGAACAGACCGCCCAGCAGGTCCGCGACGCCGTCGCGCACCTGCACGAGCAGGCCGACGAGGAGATCGCCGGGCTGCGTTCCGCCGCCGAGCACGCCGCGGAGCGGCTGCGCACCGAGGCCCAGGGCGAGGCCGACCGGCTGCACGCGGACGCCAACTCCGAGCGGGAGCGGGCCGCTGAGGACGCCTCACGGATCCGCCGGGAGGCCAAGGACGAGACGGACGCCGCCAAGTCGCTGGCGGAGCGCACCGTTTCCGAGGCGATCGAGGAGTCCGAGCGGCTGCGCACGGAGTCCCGCGAGGACGCCAACCGCCGCCGTACCGAGGCCGCCGGCCAGGCCGACCAGCTGATCACCAAGGCCCGCGAGGAGGCCGAGCGCCTCGGCATACTCGCCAAGGACGCGCTGGACACCGCGGAACGCGAGTCGGAGGCGACCCGCGCCGAGGCCGACCGGATCCGCGACGAGGCCCGCGAGGACGCCAACCGCCGCCGCAGCGAGGCCGCCGAGCAGGCGGACGAGCTGATCGCCAAGGCGCAGGCCGAGGCGGTGCGGATCGGCGCGGCCGCCGAGGAGCAGTCCGACACGATGGTCGGCGCCGCCCGGACGGAGGCCGAACGGATCTTCGCCGAGGCGACGCTGGAGGGCAACGCCGTGGTCGAGCGGGCCCGTACGGACGCGGACACGCTGCTGGGCGAGGCGCGCCGGGACGCCACGTCGATAAGGGAACGCACCGAGGAACTGCGCACGCGCGTGGAGTCCGAGGTAGAGGAGTTGCACGAGCGGGCCCGCAAGGAGTCCTCGGACCAGATGCGGACGGCGGGCGAGCGGGTCGACAAGCTGGTCGCGGCCGCCACCGAGCAGCTCACCGAGGCCGAGGCGAAGGCCGAGGAGGTCAGGTCCACGGCCGAGTCCGAGGCGAGCAAGGTACGGATCGCCGCCGTCAAGAAGGCCGAGGGGCTGCTCAAGGAAGCCGAGCAGAAGAAGGCCGACGCGGAGCGGGAGGCGGAGCGGGTCAAGGGGGAGGCCCGGGCCGAGGCGGAGCGTACGGTCAACGAGGGGAAGCGCGAGTTGGAGCTCCTGGTGCGCCGCAGACAGGACATCAATGCCGAGATCTCCCGTGTCCAGGACGTCCTGGAGGCGTTGGAGTCATTCGAGACCCCTGGTGGCGGGAAGAACGCGGTGACCGCCGGAGCGGGGGCCGGAACCACCCGTTCGGGGGGCAAGCGCAACGACGATGCTCCACTCGATTGAGCGGACATTCTGCATACCTAATAAGCAATGGCTCGGTGACACGCCGTCCGGGCCCCTAGGATTCCCTCTATCACCTCACCCGGTCTGAATTGACAGGAACCCCATGAGTGACACCTCCTCCCCCTTCGGCTTCGAACTCGTTCGGCGCGGATATGACCGCGGTCAGGTGGACGACCGCATCACCAAGCTCGTCGCCGACCGTGACAGCGCACTGACCCGGATCACCGCCCTCGAGAAGCGGATCGAGGAGCTACACCTCGAGACCCAGAACGCGCAGGCGCAGGTCAACGACGCCGAGCCGTCGTACGCCGGCCTCGGCGCCCGCGTCGAGAAGATCCTCCGCCTCGCCGAGGAGGAGGCGAAGGACCTTCGTGAGGAGGCCCGTCGCGCGGCCGAGCAGCACCGCGAGCTGGCGGAGTCCGCCGCCAACCAGGTGCGCAACGACGCCGAGACCTTCGCCGCGGACCGCAAGGCCAAGGCCGAGGACGAGGGCGCCCGGATCGTCGACAAGGCGAAGTCCGACTCCTCGCAGCTGCGGGGCGAGGCCCAGAAGGACGCGCAGGCCAAGCGCGAGGAGGCCGACGCCCTCTTCGAGGAGACCCGTGCCAAGGCCGCCCAGGCCGCGGCCGACTTCGAGACCAACCTGGCCAAGCGCCGCGAGCAGTCCGAGCGCGACCTGGCCTCGCGTCAGGCCAAGGCCGAGAAGCGCCTGGCGGAGATCGAGCACCGCGCCGAGCAGCTCCGCCTGGAGGCCGAGAAGCTCCGCACCGACGCCGAGCGCCGCGCCCGCCAGACGGTGGAGACGGCCCAGCGCCAGTCCGAGGACATCGTCGCGGACGCGAACGCGAAGGCCGACCGGATCCGCAGCGAGTCCGAGCGCGAGCTGGCGGCGCTCACCAACCGCCGCGACAGCATCAACGCCCAGCTGACCAACGTCCGCGAGATGCTGGCCACCCTCACCGGTGCGGCGGTGGCCGCGGCCACCGGCCCGGCCGACGAGGAGCCGATCTCCCGCGGCGTCCCGGCGCAGCAGAGCCGCTGATCCCCATCGGACGGGCCCACCCAGCCCGCTGATGCCCCATCACCGAAAGCCTCCATCCTCCTCGGATGGGGGTTTTCGGCGTGACGGAGGCCCGCGCGAACCGTAGGTTGGGACCATGATTGAACTACAGGGGCTCACGAAGCGGTACGGGGCCAAGACCGCTGTCGACAACCTCACGTTCACCGTGCGCCCCGGCGTGGTGACCGGCTTCCTGGGCCCGAACGGGGCGGGCAAGTCCACGACCATGCGGATGATGCTGGATCTGGACAGGCCGACCGCGGGCGACGTGCGCATCGACGGCAAGCACTACCGTGACCTGAGCGAGCCGTTCAAGTACATCGGCGCCCTCCTGGACGCGAAGGCCATCCACGGCGGCCGCACCGCGTACAACCACCTGCTGTGCCTCGCGCAGTCCAACCGTCTCCCGCCCTCCCGGGTCGACGAGGTCCTCCAGACGGTGGGCCTGTCCTCGGTCGCGAAGAAGCGGTCCAAGGGCTTCTCACTGGGTATGGGCCAGCGGCTCGGCATCGCCGGCGCCCTCCTCGGCGACCCGGAGATCCTGATGTTCGACGAGCCGGTCAACGGGCTCGACCCCGAGGGCATCCACTGGATCCGCAACCTCATGAAGGATCTGGCAGCCAAGGGCCGCACGGTCTTCGTCTCCAGCCACCTGATGAGCGAGATGGCGCTGACCGCCGACCACCTCGTCGTCATCGGCCAGGGCCGGCTGCTCGCGGACACCTCGATGGCGGACTTCATCGCGACGAACTCCCGCTCGTACGTCCGGGTGAGGACCCCCGAACCGGAACGGCTGCGCGACGCGCTGGCCGCCGCCCGGATCACCCCGGTGGTCACCGGCGACGGCTCCTTCGAGATCGAGGACGGCGATCCCGCGCGGATCGGCGAGCTGGCGGCCAAGCACCAGTTGACCCTTCACGAGCTCAGCCCGCAGCGGGCCTCCCTGGAAGACGCGTTCATGCAGCTCACCGCAGAGTCGGTGGAGTACCACGCAGGCGGCCACGCCGCCGGTGTCGCGGCGCCGGTCGCGAACGCCGCCGCCCCGCAGTGGGGCGCCGGCTGGTCCGATGCTTCCGGCAACGCTCCCCGCAACGGAAAGGAGTCCTGACCATGGCGGCTCCGGGCGCGGTCCTCCAGTCGGAATGGACCAAGATCAGGACGGTACGGTCCACGGTGTGGACACTGGCGCTGGCGTTCATCGTCACCGTCGCCCTCAGCGCGGTCATCTGCCTGGTGATCAAGAACAGCTTCAACGACATGTCCGAGGGGGACCGGGCCACCTTCGACGCCACCAGCTCCAGCTTCGCGGGGATGGCGCTCGGTCAGCTCGCGCTGATCGTCTTCGGCGTACTGGTGATCGCCAGCGAGTACAGCTCCGGCATGATCCGCACCTCCCTCGCGGCGGTCCCGCAACGTGCCTCGTTCTACTTCTCCAAGGTCACCATCGCCGGTCTGCTGGCGCTCGTGGTCGGCATGGCCACTAGCTTCGTCTCGTTCTTCCTCGGACAATCCCTGCTCGGCAGCCACAAGGCGTCGATCGGCGACCCGGGCGTGCTGCGCGCGGTGTTCGGCACCGGGCTGTACATGGCGCTCCTGGTGCTGTTCTGCGTGGGCGTCGCGACGATGCTGCGCAGCCCGATGCTCGGCCTGGGCATCCTGATGCCGTTCTTCTTCCTCGTCTCGCCGATCCTGTCGGCGGTGCCGAAGGTGAAGACGGTCGCGAAGTACTTCCCGGACCAGGCCGGCCAGCAGATCATGAACGTGGTGCAGGGCGGCCCGAGCGACAACTCGGCTCCGTACGGGCCCTGGGCCGGGATGGCCATCATGGCCGTCTGGGTGGTCGCCGCGCTGCTCGGCGGCTATCTGGTGCTCAAGAACCGCGACGCGTAGGCGCCGCGGGAGCGTACCGGCAGGGGTGCCGGAAGAACACCCCTGCTGGAACCGCTCGTGCCCCTGTAGCCTCCTAAACCTCACGGGGGCACGTGCCCCGGTTGAATGCGAGGGGCAAGCATGATCGAGGCAACGGGCCTCACCAAGCGCTATGGCGCGAAGACGGCTGTGTACAACCTGTCGTTCCAGGTCCGACCGGGCGCCGTGACCGGCTTCCTCGGACCGAACGGTTCGGGCAAGTCCACCACCATGCGGATGATCCTGGGCCTCGACGACCCGTCGGCGGGGCACGTCACCATCGGCGGCCAGCCGTTCCGGCAGCTGACGAACGCCCCCCGCAGGGTCGGTGCGCTGCTCGACGCCAAGGCCGTGCACGGCGGCCGCAGCGCGCGCCAGCACCTGCTGTGCCTGGCGCAGCTGTCCGGCATCCCGGCCCGCCGGGTGGACGAGGTGCTGGGCGTCGTCGGCCTGCAGGACGTGGCGTCGCGCCGCTCCAAGGGCTTCTCGCTCGGCATGGGCCAGCGGCTCGGCATAGCCGGCGCCCTGCTCGGCGACCCCGAGGTGCTGCTCTTCGACGAGCCGGTCAACGGCCTCGACCCCGAGGGCATCCTCTGGGTCCGCAACCTCATGCGGAAGCTCGCCGCCGAGGGCCGCACGGTCTTCGTGTCGAGCCACCTGATGAGCGAGATGGCGCTGACCGCCGACCACTTGATCGTGATCGGCCGCGGGCAGCTGCTCGCGGACATGAGCGTCAAGGACTTCATCGCCCGCAACTCGACCGCGCACGCCACCGTCCGCACCCCGGACGACGCCGGCTCGCGCGAGAAGCTGTCGAAGGCGCTCAGCGAGGCCGGCGGGCAGGTGCAGCCCGAGCAGGACGGCGCCCTGCGCGTCACCGGCCTGGAGCTGCCGCGGATCAGCGACCTGGCGCACGAGATCGACGTGCGCCTGTGGGAACTCTCGCCGCACCAGGCCTCGCTGGAAGAGGCGTACATGCGGATGACGAGCGGCGCGGTGGACTACCGCTCCACGCAGGACCCGCGCCAGGGCCTGCAGCAGCCCGCCCAGCACCCGCAGCAGGGCTACCCGCAGGGCGGGTACCCCCAGCAGGGCCAGTACCCGACGCAGGGGTACCCGCAGGCCGGCTACCCGCAGCAGGCGCCCGGCGGCTGGGGCCAGCCCCCGGCGCAGCAGGCACCGTACGGGCAGCAGCCGCAGCCGTACGCCCAGCCCTACGGCCAGCAGCCCGCGGGCCCGCCGCCGCAGCCGTACGCGGCGACCACCGCCGTGCCCGCCCAGCCGCCGGCCGCACCGGCCGCGCCTGCCGCGCCCCCCGCCGCCCCGGCGGCTCCGGCCGCCCCCGCCGCGCCCCCCGCGGCTCCCTCCGCCGCTCCCAGCCTCACCAAGTCCGACAGCGAGGACGCCCGATGACCGCCCCCGTCCCCGCCCCTTACACGTACGCCCAGCAGTACACGTCGCCGATCCCGGTGCAGAACACCACGCTGGCGCACGCGCTGAAGTCCGAGTGGACGAAGATCCGCACGGTGCGCTCCACGGTGTGGACGCTCAGCGTGATGCTCGTGGTGGTCATCGGCATCGGCATGCTGGTGACGATGGCGATGGCCCAGGACGACTACGTCGGGCTGCCGCTGCTCAGCGGCGGCCTGTTCGGGCTGATGCTCGGCCAGCTCGCGGTGATCACCCTCGGTGTCCTGGTGGTGACCTCCGAGTACAGCACCGGCATGATCCGCACGACGTTCACCGCCTGCCCGAGCCGTTCGCGCGTGCTGACGGCCAAGGCGATCGTCTTCTTCAGCCTGGCGTTCGTGACGACGACCGCGGCCTGCGGCATCACCGCGCTCATCAACTCCGCGGCCCTGTCGGGCCAGGAGGTCCCGGACGGCGCCTCCGACGACGTGGTGATGCAGGGTTCGATCGAGGCCGGCAAAGTCGTCGCCAGCGGCGGCCAGTGGCTGGGCGCCACCGTCGGCGCCGGCCTGTTCGTGGCACTGCTCGGCCTGCTCTCGCTGGCGGTCGGCACCCTGCTGCGGCACTCGGCGGGTGCGATCACGGCCATGATGGGCGTGGTCCTGCTGCCGCTGATCCTCGCGCTCTTCATGTTCGCCGAGAGCATGCACTCGCTGCGCGACTTCCTGATCAAGTACTCGCCGCTCAACGGACTCGCGTCGATGTACCGCATCCCGATGGACGACGGCACCAGTACCGGCTGGCCGGGCCTGGGGCTGCTCGCGATCATCACGGCCGTCGCCCTCGGCTGCGCCTACGCCGTCCTGGCCAAGCGCGACGTCTAGCCGTGTGACGGCCGGCGCGCGTCAGTAGCGCGGCGCGTTGCGGGACCGCTGCACCCTCGTGGTGCGGCGGTCCTTCGCGTTCCAGCACGCGCGGTGCCAGTGCCGGCGGTCGTCGACGCCCCCGCGGTACTCGGGCCAGGCCACCAGGTGTCCGACGGAGGGCGGGATCTCCTGGTCGCACCCGGGGCAGCGGTAGCTCTTGCCCGCGGCGCTCCCGGCGATCGACCGCACCGACCACTCCTCCCCCTGCCAGGTCTCGGTACGCTCGAGACCCCGGCCGGGACCCGATTCCCCCGGACGATCTGCGGTGCTGTCACCACCGCGCGGGTGGTTACGACGCGGCGACATGGGACACCTCGCGGTTCGTTCGGATCGGATCAGGCCGTTCCAGGGTACGCGGCGGGTGACGGGCGGGGCGTACCTCCGATCCGGCCCCCACCTGCCCGTGTTGCCGAAAATCATGAAATCGCTGCGGTGAGCCGTGCCTTTGGCACGTGTCAAGCGTTAATGCCTGTAGAGGAGGGAGTGACCGATGCGCGTTGGGACTTTTGTTCTCGCAGCTCAGTTCCCCGGCCAGGGCCAGGGAGAGGTGCTGCACCGGGCGGTCCGGTCGGCCGAGCTGGCCGAGTCCGCGGGGCTGGACGCCGTGTGGCTGGCCGAGCACCATTTCGTTCCCTACGGAGTCTGCCCGTCCGCGGTGACGCTCGCGGCGTTTCTGCTGGGCCGCACGAGCACCATCGGCGTCGGCACCGCGGTCAGCGTGCTGCCGACCGCCCACCCGGTGGCCCTCGGCGAGCAGGCGGCCCTGCTGCACATCACGTCCGGCGGCCGCTTCACCCTGGGCGTCGGGCGCGGCGGCCCGTGGGTGGACCTGGAGGTCTTCGGCGCCGGCCTCGAAGCCTTCGAACACGGCTTCCCCGAATCACTCGACCTGCTGACGCGCTGGCTGCGCGAGCCCCTCGTCGGGGCGGACGGACCGCGCTACTCGTTCCGCGAGGTGCCCGTCGTACCGCGCCCCGACGAGCTGGACGAGCCGGGCCCGCCGGTGATCGTCGCCTGCACCTCCCCCAACTCCGTCCGGCTGGCGGCGGAGCGCGGGCTGCCGATGCTGCTCGGGATGCACTGCGGCGACGAGGAGAAGGCCGGGATGGTCGAGCTCTGGCAGCGCACGGCGCTGGCCGCCGGCCTCTCCCCCGAGGCCGTCGCGGCGGCCGGGGCCGAACATGTGTCGGCGGGGGTCGTGCAGATCGCGGACAGCCGCGCGGACGCGGTCGAGTCGCTGGTGAAGGCGATGCCGGGCTGGCTGCAGCGCGGCCTCGCGGCCCACCAGACGGTGGACGGCAGCGCACGCGCGATGCGGAACCCGCTCACTTACACGGAGTTGCTCTGCGATCTCCACCCGGTGGGCACGGCCCGGCTCTGCGCGGACCGGCTGGCGGCCACCTCGGAGCGGACGGGGATCACCCGCTTCGCCCTGCTCGTCGAGGGTTCGGGGGATCTGGCGGTCACGGAGGAGAACGTCATGCGGCTGGGCAGCGACGTGCTCCCGCAATTGGCCTGAACCGGAGAGCGGGAGCACGTGGACCGCTGTCACATGTGGATCAGCAGTCCCTGAATTCCGGTGACTGGTTGAGCAGTTGAGAGCGCACGGAAGTGAACTTTCCGTAACTCCCGTCAACAGCAGGGTCGAGCGGGAAGACCGCTACCCGGTGGCAATTCTGGAACGCGAGTCGGACCCCGAAATGGCGCTGCAGGGCACCCCGTATCGCGTCACTCGCCAGTGCGCGCAGCAGCTGCCCGCGCGCCTGCTCGTCCGGCGGCGGCACCTGGTTGTCGGCGAAGGAGCCGCCGTCAACCTTGAGTTGCGCCACCAGTGAACTGATCATCTCCCACGCGTACGGCAGGGAGGTCCGGACGCAGTCGACGAATTCCTTCTCGTCGACCTCGCCTCGCTCGGCCTGTTCGAGGAGGGCCGGTGAGACGTCGAGCGACATGGGTACTCCTCTCGTGACCCCGCGATGTGCGGGGCCAGACGGACATGGACCGGAAACCGTCCGAGCTTCTCCCGCACGACGGCTTCCACATGCAACGGTAGGCGGCGGGGTCCTGGGGCACCAGGAGGTAGCGCCCACAACCGGCCATTTTTCAACAGTCGCCCGGAGGGCGTTCATGAGGGCGAATCGCGCGCGGGGCGGGGCGTCGAGTAGCGTTGCTCACCATGCGCCTCGTCATTGCCCGCTGCTCCGTGGACTACGCGGGCAAGCTCTCCGCCCACCTTCCGTCGGCGACCCGTTTGCTCCTTGTCAAAGCCGACGGTTCGGTCTCCATCCACGCCGACGACCGCGCCTACAAGCCACTCAACTGGATGTCCCCGCCGTGCACACTCAAGGTGGGCGACGACGGTGTCTGGACGGTGGTCAACAAGGCCGGTGAGCAGCTGATCATCACCATCGAGGAGGTGCTCCACGACTCCTCGCACGAACTCGGGATCGACCCCGGCCTCATCAAGGACGGCGTCGAGGCCCACCTCCAGGAGCTGCTCGCGGACCGCATGGAGGTGCTGGGTGCGGGGTGGACCCTGATCCGGCGCGAGTACATGACGGCTATCGGGCCGGTCGACATCCTGTGCCGGGACGCCGAAGGCGTCACCGTGGCGGTGGAACTGAAGCGGCGCGGCGACATCGACGGTGTCGAGCAGCTCACGCGCTACCTCGAACTGCTGAACCGCGACCCGCACCTGGCGCCCGTGAGGGGCGTCTTCGCGGCGCAGGAGATCAAGCCGCAGGCGCGCGTGCTGGCCACCGACCGGGGCATCGGCTGCGTCGTCCTCGACTACGACGCGATGCGCGGCATCGAGGACGACAAGCTCCGCCTGTTCTGACCCCCGCCCCACCCGCCCCCGAGCGGGGCGCGCTGCGCGCGGGACCCCGGCCCGGGGATTGCCACCGGGCCGGGGTTTCGGTCTTACTGGCCGGTGCCGCCGGTCACCGGATCCGTAGTCGGCGTCGTGGTGGGCGGCGTCGTCGGAGGTGTCGTGGGCGGCGTCGTCGGTGGGATGGTGGGAGGCGTCGTCGGCGGCGTCGTCGGATGCGACGGGCTCGATGCGCCGCCGGTCGGCGTGCCCGGCTTGGTGGTCGGCTTCTGCCCAGGCGTCGACGAGGTGGAGCCGTTGCTCGGAACGGCCATCGTGCCGCCGGTGGTGGCGGACTGCGTCGGCTGGGCGGAACTCGCCGCCGGAGAGGCGCCGGGCTTCGTGGACGTCGTGCCGTCCGTGCTCTGCTGGTCGGCCGGGAGGCCGGCGTTCTGGTCGTCCGGTTGGGCGGATTCGACCGGCTTCACGTTGTTCGGCACGTTGCGGTTCTCGCTGCCGCCGGCAGAAGAGCCGAGGGTGACGACCGTGCCGATGACCGCCGCCAGCGCGGCGGCCGCGCCCGCGGCCAGCAGGTTGCGGCGGGGGTTGGCGAGAGCCGCCCGGACCGTGCGCCGGGCCGGCGGGCCGGCCGCCGCGAGGCGCTTGCTGATGACCGTGACCGGCGGGTCGTACGTGTCGAGGGGGGCCGTGGCGGACGCGGTGGACGCCACGTGCGCGCCCGGGCCCGCTCCGGGTATCTCCAGGCCCGCGGCGACCGGCGCGAGCGCCGCCGTGCCGCTGGCGCGGTCGTTGACGAGCGCGAGGGTCCGTCGGCCCACCAGGGTGCCCTGGCGGTCGGCGAGCGCCCCGCGCAGGGCTATGGAGGCCTCCAGCTCGGCCCGCGCGCGGTCCAGGTTCCCGGTGCAGAGCGCGAGCACGCCCAGCTCGTGATGGAAGTACGCCTCTTCGGCCACTTCGCCGGCCAGCCGGGCCGACTCCTGCCCGATCCGCAGCGCCCGCTCCCAGGCGCTCCAGTGCAGCCCCGCCGCGAACGCGGGGGCCGCGGTGCGGGCGAGGAGGACGGCGTTGCTGGGGTGTCCCGCGTCGCGGCAGGCGGCCATGGAGGCGAGGATCGCCTCGGCCTCGCCTGCGGCCCGCTCGGGCGAGACCGACGGGTGCCCCGCCCACCAGGTGTAGTGCTGGGCCGCGGCGAGGGCGTGGACGGTGTCCTCGGTCGCGGTGGACAGGCCCACCGACAGCTGCTGGCGCACCCCGGCGGCGAGCCGGTAGTGCGCGGCGACGGGGACGGCGAGGCCGCACGCGGCGATCTCGCCGAGCGCGGCGTCGCCGTGGGTGTCGCCCACGAGCGCGGGCAGGTGCGAGGGGTGCGGGCACTCGCCGTCGAGCGCGACGGCGAAGTCCAGCGCCAGCTGGGCCGCCTCGCTCAGCCGGGACGCCAGGAGTTCGGCGGGCGCGGCGCTCTCGGCGAGCGAGGGCAGCGGGACGCGGCCGGCGGGCTCGGCGTCGAACGGGCCGCCGGAGTCGGGGTCGGACGTCCAGACGGAGTCGTCCCACTCCTGGCCCGGCTCGACCGGGTTGCGCAGGACGTCGCGCTGCCGCAGCAGCGCACCGGCCTGGAAGAAGCGCAGCGGCAGCCCCTCGGACTCGAACCAGAGGTCGGCCGCCCAGGCGGCCTCCTCCTCGTCCAGGGGCCGCTCCACGACGTGCTCCAGCAGTTCCAGGCACGCGACGCGGGTGAGGCCGGGCAGGAAGACCTCTTCGATCAGCGAGTCGGAGGCCGGGGCCGCGACGTCCGGGGTCGCGGTGATCAGGAAGGCGCACTCCGGTACGGCGTTCAGCAGCTCTTCGAGCGCCGCGCCGCCGAACTCCAGGTCGTCCAGCACGACGATCGCGCCGACGTCGCTCAGCAGCTCCAGGAGCCGCGGGCGGTCAGGGCGGTACCCGTCGGCCTCGTAGACCAGGGAGAAGAGGTCCTGCAGCAGGTCGGCGGCGGTCCGGCGGTATCCGGACAGCCGCAGGATGCCGTCGGGCGCGAGGTCGGCGCAGGCCTCGGCCACGACGTCCAGCAGCGAGCTGCGGCCGGCGCCGGAGGGGCCGGTGACCCGCACCGAGCGGCCGCGGGCGAGCAGCCGGATCAGCCGCTCCCGCTCCTCGTCGCGCTCCAGCAGCGGCAGCTCGGGCACGCGCGGGCCCGGGGGCAGCTGCGGGCGGCGGGCCTCGGCCTGCCGCTGCCGGTCCTGCGCGCTGCGCGGCACGGGCTGGCGCCGCTCCTCGGGCGGGCACTGCGCGACCTCGCTGCCGTCCACCGGGTTCACGGTGAGCAGGAAGTCGCCCGCGACGACCTGGACGACCCGCGCGCGGGTCGGTCCGCCCGTGTCCCCTTCGGGCCACAGGGTCTCCCCGCCGAAGGCGGGGGCAGGCTCGCGCTGCGGGCGCGATATGCGCGCCAGCGCCATGGTTTCGTCGGCGAGACCCGCTTCGGGCTCGGGTGTCGCGAGATCGTCTGGTCGACCGGAGTGTGGGTCCATTGGTTTCCGCCCCCCATATGCGTCGCGTACGGGGTCGTGTCGGACCACCGTACGTCCGCTTGTCGGACCGGTCCGGCTCCCCTCCTCGACCCACCGTGTGGCGGGCCGGAAACCGAACTCTAAAGCCCCGGACAGTATTGCCGAAGGGCAGGGGCGCCGTGCCGCCCTTACATCACCTTTCAGCCTCGATCGCCAGGATTCGGTGCAGTCGTGTGGCTACGAGCAGCCGCTGCATCTGTGGCGGGACGCCCCGCAGCACGAGCCGGCGGTTGACCCGGCCCGCCCTGCGGTGCGCCCCCATGATCACGCCCAGTCCCGCGGCGTCCCACGAATCCAAAGCTGTCAGGTCCAGCACAAGATCGCCGCAACCGGAGTCCACGGCGGTGTGCAGGACGGTACGGGCGTCCGCCGCACTGCGGACGTCGAGACGGCCTCCGACGACCAGCTCGGCATGGTCGCCCTGGATATGCATAGATCGCTCCCGGTGGAGTGATGGCGTGGTGGATTCCGCGATGGCTCACCACAACTGACGGTTCGTCGCATATAAACGTTGCCGTGCGTGAGGGAACCGCTACCGAATTCACTCCTGGGAGTGAATCGGATTAGTACGTGTAGAAGCCCTGGCCGCTCTTGCGGCCCAGGTCGCCGGCGTCGACCATGCGGCGCATGATCTCGGGCGCGGCGAACTTCTCGTCCTGCGACTCCGCGTAGATGTTGCCGGTGGCGTGCAGCAGGATGTCGACCCCGGTCAGGTCCGCCGTGGTCAGCGGGCCCATCGCGTGGCCGAAACCGAGCTTGCAGGCGATGTCGATGTCCTCGGCCGACGCGACCCCGGACTCGTAGAGCTTGGCCGCCTCGACGACGAGCGCCGAGATCAGCCGGGTGGTGACGAAGCCGGCCACGTCGCGGTTGACGACGATGCAGGTCTTGCCGATCTCCTCGGCGAAGGCCTTGGCCGCCGCCAGCGTCTCGTCGCTCGTCTTGTAGCCGCGCACGAGCTCGCACAGCTGCATCATCGGCACGGGCGAGAAGAAGTGGGTGCCGACGACGCGCTCCGGGCGCTCCACGACCGCCGCGATCTTGGTGATCGGGATGGCGGAGGTGTTGGAGGCGAGGATGGCGTCCTGGCGGGCGATCTTGTCGAGTGCCCGGAAGATCTCCTGCTTGATCTCGATCCGCTCGAACACGGCCTCGACGACGATGTCGGCGTCGGCGACGGCTTCCAGGTCGGTGGTGGCCGTGATCCGGGCGAGCGCCGCCTCGGCGTCCTCCGCGGTCATCCTGCCCTTGGCGACGAACTTGCCGTACGAGGCCTGGATGCCCCCCAGACCGCGGGTGAGCGCCTCGTCCGTGACGTCACGCAGCACCACGTCGTAGCCGGCTGCCGCCGATACCTGGGCGATGCCGGAGCCCATGAGGCCGGCTCCGATGACGGCGAGCTTCTTCGCCACGACACACACCTTTTCGTTCGGGGATTCTGGCCGGACCTTAACGCCCGCTCACACCCCGGCGCAGCAGGAAGAGAGGCGGGTCACTCTGTGTCTTTCGTCGCATAGTTGAGGATCTCGTCGCTCAGCAGGGCTTCCATGGCGTCCAGTTTGACCAGGACCCGCCGCGAGACCGCGTTGGGCTCGCCGTCGTCGGCCATCTCGCGGCCGATGGTGCGCATCACCGTGTTCTGCAGCCAGGCGATCTGACCGGCGACCAGTTCCGGCATCAGATCGCCCCGCTCCGCGCCGGTTTCCCGCTCCAGGGTGCGCGCCAGGTCGTCCTGCGCCAGGTTCTGCATCCGCCAGATCTTGGCCATCAGCAGGGGCGAGGCATGACAGATCCGCATGAACCCGGCGTAGCCGGGGATCAGGCCGAGCGCCGGCGAGACCATGACGAGTTCGTCACGCAGCGCCCGGACGACGGCCCCGACCGCGGACTCTCCGGGCCGCCGGCCGCGCACGATGCCGGAGAGCCGCTCGACGACCTCGTCGTGCCGGTCGAAGAACAGGTCGGCCTTGTCCGGGAAGTAGTTGTAGACGGTGTTGACCGACACGTCGGCCGCGGCCGCGATCTCGGCGATCGTCACCTCGTCGAAGCCGCGCTCCAGGAAGAGCCCGGTGGCCACGTCGGAGATGTACTGCCGGGTCTGCCGCTTCTTGCGCTCGCGCAGCCCTTCGGCACGCCCGCCGGTACGCCCTCCGGCGTCGGTACGCCCTCCGGCTGCCGCCCCGGCCTGCCGCCCCCCGGCTCGCGCTGTCCCGTCGTCCATCCCCGCATTCTAGCTTCGATGGCATCTCACCAATTTTGGAGTCATTGCAATTTTTCCATGACTCTGATTTTCTGGCGGCATGCCGACCCCGATCATCAGGACCGCCGGGCTCGCCCGGACCTTCCAGACCAAGCGCGGACCGGTCGAGGCCGTCCGCGGCATCGATCTCACCGTCGAGCGCGGCGAGATCATCGGCTTCCTCGGGCCCAACGGCGCGGGCAAGACCACCACCCTGCGGATGCTGACCACGCTGCTGGCGCCCACCGGCGGCAGCGCCACCGTCGCCGGGTGCGACCTCGCCGCCGACCCCCGCGGGGTGCGCGCCCGGATCGGCTACGTCGCCCAGTCCGGCGGCGTCGACCCGGCCGTCCCGGTCCGCGAGGAGCTCGTCACCCAGGGCCGGCTGTACCGGCTGGGCAAGGACGAGGCCGCCGCCCGCGCCACCGAGCTCGCCGGCCAACTCGGCCTCGACGGGCTGCTCGACCGCAAGTGCGCCGCCCTGTCCGGCGGCCAGCGCCGCCGCCTCGACCTCGCCATGGGCCTGACCCACCGGCCCGAGATCCTCTTCCTCGACGAACCGACGACGGGGCTCGACCCGGGCAGCCGGGCCGACCTGTGGGACCTCGTGCGCACCATCCGCGCCGAGCACGGCACGACCGTCTTCCTCACCACCCACTACCTCGACGAGGCGGACGCCCTCGCCGACCGGCTGGTGGTCGTCGACCACGGCCGGGTCGTCGCCGAGGGCACGCCCCGGGACCTCAAGGCCGAGCACGCGGGCTCGCCGGCCGCCACCCTCCAGGAGGCGTTCCTCGCCATCACCGGGCGCAGCGCGCCCGAGGACACCGCACCCGTCGCCGTCTGATCCCGCCGCCGTCCGATCCGGAGCCCCGCCATGCCACCCACCAGCACCGCACCGATCACCGCGAACAACGCGACCACCGCCACGACCGCCGCCCGGCTCTCCCGGCTGCTGTCCGACACCGGCCTGATCTTCCACCGCTCCCTGCGGCAGACCGTGCGCTCCCGCCTCGGGCTGGTCTTCGGCCTGCTCATGCCGCTGCTCTACCTGGTCCTGTTCGGACCGCTGCTCCAGGACCTGCCGCTCGGCGGCAGCGGCGACGCCTGGCAGACCCTCGTCCCGGGTCTGCTGATGCAACTCGGCCTGTTCAGCGCCGCCTTCTGCGGCTTCGCCATCCTGATCGAGAAGCAGCTCGGGATCGTCGAGCGGATGCGGGTCACCCCGGTCAGCCGGCTCGCCCTGCTGCTGGGGCGCACGCTGAAGGACGTGCTGCAGCTGTTCCTGCAGTCGCTGGTCCTGGTGCTGGCCGCGGTGGCGATGGGCCTGCGCACCTCGGTCCTCGGCGCCGTCATCGGCTTCCTGTTCACGGCACTGCTGACGATCTCGCTGGCCTCGCTGTCGTACGCGCTGGCGATGCGGGTCGACAGCCCGCAGGAGTTCGCCCCCGTCGTCAACACCGTGAACATGCCCGCGATGCTGCTCTCCGGCCTGCTGCTCCCGATGTCGCTGGCGCCCCGGTGGCTGGACGCCGTCTCGCACTTCGTGCCGTTCCGCTACCTCGTGGACGCCGTCAGGGCCGCCTTCGTCGGCGACTACTGGTCGGGCGCGGTCGGCGTGGGCGCGCTGGTGGCCGTCGTCTTCGCGGCCGTCTCCGTGACGGTGGGCACACGGGTCTTCACCCGGGCCGGTGCGTGACTACGCTCGGTCGCATGGTCAATCTGACGCGCATCTACACCCGCACCGGCGACACCGGTACGACCGCCCTCGGCGACATGAGCCGCACCGCCAAGACCGACGTCCGGATCTCGGCCTACGCGGACACCAACGAGGCGAACGCCGCCATCGGCGTGGCCATCGCGCTGGGCTCGCTGCCCGCGGACGTCTCCGCCGTCCTCACCCGAGTGCAGAACGATCTCTTCGACGTCGGTGCGGACCTCGCCACCCCGGTGGTCGAGGACCCGAAGTACCCGCCGCTGCGCGTCGAGCAGTCGTACATCGACAAGCTGGAGGGCGACTGCGACCGCTTCCTGGAGGACCTGGAGAAGCTCCGCAGCTTCATCCTGCCCGGCGGGACGCCGGGGGCGGCCCTGCTGCACGCCGCCTGCACCGTGGTCCGGCGGGCGGAGCGCTCGACGTGGGCGGCGCTGGAGGAGCACGGCGAGACCATGAACGCGCTCACCGCGACGTACCTCAACCGGCTGTCGGACCTGCTGTTCATCCTGGCGCGGACGGCCAACAAGGAGCGCGGCGACGTGCTGTGGGTGCCGGGCGGCGAGCGCTGAGCGCAGGGAGCCGGTCGCGCGTCAGCGGGCCCCGGCCGGGTCGCGCTTCGGCCAGATCGTGTAGCTGCCGGCGATGACCAGGTTGACGCCGGTCACCATCGCCATCCGCAGCTGCCACTGCCGCAGCGCGTCCGTCCGGTCCGCGTCGCCGACCGCCCAGACGGCCGCCTGCAGCAGGGCGGCGGCGATGACCGCCGCCAGCGCGGTCCTGGCGAGGATCCGCCACTCGTGGGCGGCGCGCGCGCTGCCGTACTTCGGTGCTCCGGCGGGCTTCGGGCCGCCGGCGAAGCGGTGGGCGAAGTGGCCGTCGGCCCACGCCACCATGGAGGGGCCGTAGGCGACGGAGAAGCCGATGTAGGCGGCGGCCAGCCCGTGCTTCCAGTCGGCGGTGGCGCCGCCGCGCAGGTCCAGGACGGTCGCGACGAGCAGCACCACGTCGACCACCGGCACGCAGGCCAGCACGACCGCACCGGCCTTCGGCCGCCGCAGCGGGTAGCGCAGCACGAGCCCGGCCGCGAGCACCAGCCAGAAGCCGATCTCGCACGCGACGATCACGCTGATGATCATTTCCTGGCACCTTTCGTGGACTCCCCGCGGTCCCCTCCAGCCTCCCGGGTGTCGCGCCCGGTCGCGTCGTCGCCCGTGACGATCCGCGCCTGCATCCTTCGATGTACCGCCCGAGGTACCGCCCTACGACCGGCAGACGACGCCCGCACCCCTCGCCACGTGCTCTGATGGAGCCATGCCGCTGACGCTCCCCCGCCCGCACCCGGTCGACGTGCGCATCGCCGCCGCCGGGCTGCTGGGCGGGCTGGTGATGTGGTCGTTCGGCCTCTACACGTACTCGGGCCGCGGCCCGGACGTGCCGCCCTGGGCGACGCTGCTGCCGCTGGCGGTCATGGCCGGCTGCGAGCTGCTGCGCCGGGTCAGACCGGCGGTGGCGATCCTCACCGGCGTCGTCGCGCTCTCCGCCGACATGATCCTCGGCTCCCTGCTGGTCACCGTCCTGATGTTCACCGACGTCGTCTACGCGGCCGTGCTGTACGGGCCGAAGCGCATGACGCGGTCGGTGCCGGCGGTGAGCATCGTCGTCACGTCGGCGATCACCATCACCCTCGCGCTGACCCAGCGCAACGCGCAGGCGCTGTCGGGCGGCCTGATCTGCGCGCTGATCTCGGTGGCCCCGGCCTGGAGCGGGATCATCGTCCGCCAGCACCGCGACACCGCGGACGCGGCGACGCTGCGGGCCGAGCAGACGACGCTGCTGGCAGAGCTGGACCGGCGGCAGGCGGTGACGGCCGAGCGGGCCCGGATGGCGCGGGAACTGCACGACATGGTCGCCAACCACCTCTCCGCGATCGCCATCCACTCCACGGCGGCGCTGTCCATCGACCGGCGCGAGGGCCCGGCCCGCGACGCGCTGGGGGTGATCCGGGAGAACAGCGTCCAGGGGCTGTCCGAGATGCGCCGGCTGATCGGGCTGCTCCGGGACACCGAGGGGAACGCGGTGCCGGCCACCGCGCCCACGCTGGAGGCGCTGGACGCGCTGCTGGAGCACGCCCGCACCGGCGGCGCCGAGAGCGGGCAGACGTTCGTCCTGCGGGACGACCGGCCGCCCGGCGCTCCCCCGCTGACCACCCCGGTCGAGCTGGCGGCCTACCGGATCGTGCAGGAGTCGCTGACCAACGCGCTCAAGCACGCGGCGCCCGGCGAGGTCCTGGTGCTGCTGGAGGAGGACGAGCGGGCGCTGGTCGTCACGGTCGCCAGCCCGTTCGGCGACCGTGACGGACCGCGGGCGCCCGGTTCGGGATCCGGGCTGATCGGCATGCGGGAGCGGGCCGAGCTGCTCGGCGGCTCCTTCGCGGCGGGGCTGGAGCGGGCGGTGCGCGGTGACGGCAAGGTATGGCGGGTACGGGCGGTCCTGCCCGTCGACGGTGGGGGAAGAGACAGATGATTCGCGTGGTGGTCGCCGAGGACCAGAGTGCCGTGCGCGCCGGGCTCGTGATGATCCTGCGCTCCGCCCCCGACATCGAGGTCGTCGGCGAGGCGGCCGACGGCGAGGAGGCGGTGCTGCGGGCCCGTGAACTGCGCCCCGACGTCGTGCTGATGGACATCCAGATGCCGCGGCTCGACGGCGTCGAGGCGACCCGCCGGGTGGTGGCCGAGCAGCTCGCGGACGTCCTGGTGCTGACCACGTTCGACCTGGACGAGTACGTCTTCGGCGCGCTGCGGGCCGGCGCGGCGGGGTTCCTGCTCAAGGACACCGACGCGGAGCGGCTGCTGGAGGGGGTGCGGCTGGTCGCGCGCGGCGACGGGATGATCGCCCCGGCGGTCACCCGCCGGCTCATCGGGGCGTTCGCCGGACAGCCCGCGAAGCGGTCCGCCGACCCCGCGCTGCTGGACGTGCTGACCCCGCGCGAGCGCGAGGTACTGGCGTGTCTCGGCAGCGGGCAGTCGAACGCCGAGATCGCGGTACGGCTGGAAATGGCCGAGGCGACGACGAAGACGCACGTCAGCCGGATCCTGGCGAAGCTGGAGATGCGCAGCCGGGTGCAAGCGGCCGTTCTGGCCCAGGAATTGGGTCTGGTCCAGACCTCTTGACCTATGGTCCAGACCTTTCTACGCTCACTTTCGTAACAGGTGGTGAGCGGACCATGACAATCACGCGATGAACGACCGCGGGACGACTGTCGGGCGTGCTCTCCGGGCGGCGCAGGTTCCCCACATTCCCCCCCGACCTCGAGGAGCACCCTTGAGAACAGGAACCGCACAGCTCTTCCGGCGCAGATTAGCCGCGGTCGCGACCGCGCTGCTGCTCCCCCTGGCCGCGATCGTGGGACTGGCCACCCAGGCGAACGCGGCCGCGTCCGTCACCGCGACCTACGTCAAATCGTCCGACTGGGGCACCGGGTTCGGCGCCGGCTGGACCGTCAAGAACACCGGGACGACGACGATCACCTCGTGGACCGTCGAATGGGACTACCCGACGGGCACCTCGGTCACCTCCTTCTGGGACGCGACCATCACCCACACCGCCAACCACTGGACCGCGAAGAACGTGGGCTGGAACGGCACCCTGGCGCCCGGCGCCAGCGCCAGCTTCGGCTTCAACGGCGCGGGCTCCGGCAGCCCCAGCGGCTGCAAGGTCAACGGCGGCTCCTGCGACGGCGGTACGGTCCCGGGCGACAACCCGCCCTCGGCCCCTGGCACCCCCACGGCCAGCGGCATCACCGACACCTCCGCCACCCTCACCTGGACGGCGGCCACCGACGACAAGGGCGTCAAGAACTACGACGTCATCCGTGACGGCACCACCGTCGCGACCGTCACCGGCCTCACGTACACCAACACCGGTCTGACCGCGGGCACCGACTACGTCTACACCGTCAAGGCCCGCGACACCATCGACCAGACCGGCCCCGCCAGCAACGCGACCATCGTGCACACCACCGGCGGGGGCGGCCCCGACCCCGGCGGCACGTACGCCAAGGTCGGCTACTTCGTGCAGTGGGGCATCTACGGCCGCGGCTACACCGTGAAGTCCCTGGTGACCACGGGCGCGGCGGCGAAGCTCACCCACATCAACTACGCCTTCTCCAACATCAATCCGACCGACCTGACCTGCATGAACGGCGTCACCAAGGCCACCAGCCCCAACCCGCAGGACCCCAACCAGGGGGACGGCGCCGGTGACTCCTGGGCGGACTACGAGAAGGGCTTCAGCGCCGGCGAGTCCGTCAACGGGACCACCGACACCTGGGACCAGCCGCTGGCCGGCAACTTCAACCAGATCAAGCAGCTCAAGGCGAAGTACCCCAACCTCAAGGTCAACATCTCGATCGGCGGCTGGACCTACAGCAAGTACTTCTCCGACGCCGCGAAGACCGCGGCCTCCCGGCAGAAGTTCGTGCAGTCCTGCCTCGACATGTACCTCAAGGGCAACCTGCCGGTGACGAACGGCCGCGGCGGCCCCGGCGCCGCCGCCGGTGTCTTCGACGGCATCGACGTCGACTGGGAGTGGCCCGGCTCGCCCGACGGGCACGCCGGCAACCACTACTCCACCGCCGACAAGGCCAACCTGACCGCGCTGCTCGCCGAGTTCCGAAGCCAGATGACCGCCCTGACGGCGACCACCGGCAAGAAGTACCTGCTGACCGCGTTCACCCCGGCCGACCCGAACAAGGTCGACCTGGGCTGGGACATCAGCGCGGGCGGCATCTTCAAGTCGATGGACTTCGCCAACGTCCAGGGGTACGACTTCCACGGCTCCGGCAGCGACAACAGCTGGGAGCCGAACCGCACCGGCCACCAGGCCAACCTGTACACCGACGCGCAGGACCCCTACAGCACCCACTTCAGCGTCGAGGTGGCCGTCAACAAGTACCTCAACGCCGGGGTCAACCCCCGCCAGCTCACCATCGGCCTCGCCTTCTACGGGCGCGGCTGGCAGCAGGTCACCGACGGTGGCGTGCACGGCGAGTGGCAGGCGGCCAACGGGGCCGCGCCCGGCCAGTTCCCCGAAGAGGCCGGCACCCGCGGCTACAGCAACCTGATCGCCTCGGTCGGCGGGCTCACCGTCTACCACGACGAGCAGTCCGTGGCCACGTACGGCTACACCGGGGCCAACGGCCAGTGGTGGAGTTTCGACGACACCTGGTCGATCGGCAAGAAGAACGCCTGGATCAAGTCGAAGAACCTGCTCGGCGCGATGATCTGGGAGATGTCCGGTGACACCGGCACGCTGATGACCGCCGTCGACAGCGGGCTCAAGTAAGGACCCCCCGGCCGGGGACCGACACGCCGCCCGTCGCCCCCGGCCGGGGACACGAAGAGGCCCTCGACCGCCGTGCACGGCGGTCGAGGGCTTCTCACGTCAGGACGGCTTACGCCACATTCACCCTCCCCCGGACTCCGTCCGGGGGTACCCCCATACAGCGAGGCCTCTTGTTCTAAGCCACATTGACTCGCTGGCCGGGCGGCGCCGCTTCCAGCCAGGCCAGGAAGCCCGTCAGGGCGTCCTCGCTCATCGCCAGCTCCAGCCGGGTGCCGCGGTGCGCGCACAGCAGCACCGTGGCGTCGGAGAGCAGTGCCAGTTCCTCCTGGCCCTGCGGGGGCCGGCGGCTGACCACCTCGATCGCGGGCCGGTCCAGCACGCGCCGCGGCCGGGGCGAGTACGAGAAGACCCGGAACCACTCGATGCGGTCCCCGCTGTAGCGGGCCACACCGTAGACCCAGCCCTTGCCGGTGGACTCGACCTCGTCCCCGTCGGCGGGGGCCGGTCGCAGACTGCAGTCGAAGGTGCCGCCCGGGCGCTGGATCAGCCGTCGGCGCAGGCCGAAGACGAACAGTCCCAGCAGCGCCGCCGCCACGATCCCGCCACACACCTGAAAAGCGAGGATCACGCCCACCGACCTCCTCGCCTAGGAATGGCTACCGCTCTTACTGTGCCGGAGCCGCGGACCGCCCCATGGGCTGTCCGCGGCATCCAGGTGAATCCGCTCAGTGACCGCTCGCAACGGCGGCCAGCCGGACCTCCGCGCGCCGCTCGGCGGCGGCGTCGGTGTCGGCCTTGGAACGCTCCAGAGCCCGCTCGGCACGCGCGACGTCGATCTCGTCGGCGAGCTCCGCGATCTCGGCGAGCACCGAGAGCTTGTTGTCGGCGAAGGAGAGGAATCCACCGTGTACGGCGGCGACCACGGTGCCACCGTCGTTCGTACGGATCGTCACAGGACCGGACAGCAGCACACCAAGCAGCGGCTGGTGCCCCGGCATGACGCCGATGTCACCGGACGGGGTGCGCGCGATGACCATGGTGGCTTCGCCGGACCAGACACTGCGGTCCGCTGCGACCAGCTCGACGTGCAGCTCAGCCAAGACGGCTCCTCGGTTCGGCACCCACCGCTTCCGGCGGGTGTTGGGTCAAAGAATAGTGGAGGTTTCCCCGGCGTCGCCGCCAAGGGCCCGCTCCCGCGGGTGCGCGGGGGGTGAAAGGCGCTGTCCTACGCACCGTCCACCCCCCGCGCGTCCTACCGCCGGACTCAGCTGACGCCGAGCTCCTTGGCGTTGCGCACCAGGTCCTCGATACCGCCGCACATGAAGAACGCCTGCTCGGGGAAGTGGTCGTAGTCACCGTCGGCGATGGCGTTGAACGCCGTGATCGACTCGTCGAGCGACACGTCGGAGCCGTCCACACCGGTGAACTGCTTCGCCACGTGGGTGTTCTGCGACAGGAAGCGCTCGATCCGACGGGCGCGGAAGACGGTGAGCTTGTCTTCCTCACCCAGCTCGTCGATGCCGAGGATCGCGATGATGTCCTGGAGGTCCTTGTACTTCTGCAGGATGCCCTTGACGCGCATGGCGCAGTCGTAGTGGTCCTGCGCGATGTAGCGCGGGTCCAGGATCCGGGACGTCGAGTCCAGCGGGTCGACCGCCGGGTAGATGCCCTTCTCCGAGATCGGACGCGACAGAACGGTCGTCGCGTCCAGGTGGGCGAAGGTCGTCGCCGGGGCCGGGTCGGTCAGGTCGTCCGCGGGGACGTAGATCGCCTGCATCGAGGTGATCGAGTGACCGCGGGTCGACGTGATGCGCTCCTGGAGGATGCCCATCTCGTCGGCCAGGTTCGGCTGGTAACCCACCGCGGACGGCATGCGGCCGAGCAGGGTGGACACCTCCGAGCCCGCCTGGGTGTACCGGAAGATGTTGTCGATGAAGAAGAGCACGTCCTGGCCCTGAACATCGCGGAAGTACTCCGCCATGGTCAGACCGGCAAGCGCCACGCGCAGACGGGTGCCCGGGGGCTCGTCCATCTGGCCGAAGACCAGCGCGGTCTTGTCGATGACGCCGGACTCGGTCATCTCCTCGATGAGGTCGTTGCCCTCACGGGTACGCTCACCGACGCCCGCGAACACCGACACACCGTCGTGGTTGTTGGCGACGCGGTAGATCATTTCCTGGATCAGCACGGTCTTGCCGACACCGGCACCACCGAACAGACCGATCTTGCCGCCCTTGACGTACGGGGTCAGCAGGTCGATGACCTTGACGCCGGTCTCGAACATCTCGGTCTTCGACTCGAGCTGGTCGAACGAGGGCGCCTTGCGGTGGATCGGCCAGCGCTCCGTGATCTCGACCGTGGACGGGTCCACGTTCAGGATCTCGCCAAGGGTGTTGAACACCTTGCCCTTGGTGACGTCGCCCACGGGGACGGTGATGCCCGAGCCCGTGTTGGTCACCGGGGACTGGCGGACCAGACCGTCGGTGGGCTGCATCGAGATGGTGCGGACCAGGCCGTCGCCCAGGTGCTGGGCGACTTCCAGGGTCAGCGTCTTGAGCTCGCCGTCGTGCGCCGGGTCGGCGACCGTGACGTGCAGAGCGTTGTAGATCTCCGGCATCGCGTCGACGGGGAACTCCACGTCGACGACCGGGCCGATGACCCGAGCGACGCGGCCAGTAGCCGTGGCCGTTTCAACAGTGGTGGTCATAGTGGTTAGTCACTCCCCGCGCTAGCGTCGGCGAGGGCGCTCGCGCCACCGACGATCTCGCTGATTTCCTGGGTGATTTCGGCCTGGCGGGCCGCGTTGGCAAGCCGGGAGAGCTTCTTGACGAGGTCTCCGGCGTTGTCGGTCGCCGACTTCATCGCGCGACGGCGGGCAGCGTGCTCGGAAGCGGCGGCCTGCAGCAGTGCGTTGTAGATACGGCTCTCGACGTACCGCGGCAGCAGGGCGTCGAGGACGCCCTCAGCCGACGGCTCGAAGTCGTACAGCGGCAGGATCTCTCCCTTGGCGTGCGACTCCTCCTGCGCCTCCCGCGCCTCCGCGTCGAGGCTGAGCGGCAGCAGCCGGTTCTCCACCGGCGTCTGCAGCATCATCGAGACGAACTCGGTGAACACGATGTGGAGCTCGTCCACACCGCCCTCGGCCGTCTCCCGCAGCACCGACTCGATCAGCGGTGCGGCGATCGCCTTGGCGTCTCCGTAGGACGGCTGGTCGGTGAAGCCCGTCCAGGACTCCTCGACCTTCCGCTCACGGAAGTTGTAGTACGCGACGGCCTTGCGGCCGACGAGGTACGAGTCGACCTCCTTGCCCTCCGAGCGAAGCCGCTCGGTGAGCCGGTCCGCAGCCTTGATCGCGTTGGACGAGTACCCGCCGGCCAGGCCGCGGTCGCTCGTGATGAGCAGGACCGCGACCCGGGTGGGCGACTCGACCTCGGTGGTCAGGGCGTGCTGGGTGTTGGAGCCCGTGGCGACCGCGGTCACCGCGCGGGTGAGCTCGGTCGCGTACGGACCCGATGCCGCCACCTGGCGCTGCGCCTTGACGATGCGCGAGGCGGCGATCATCTCCATCGCCTTGGTGATCTTCTTCGTCGCGGTTACCGACTTGATGCGACGCTTGTAGACCCTGAGCTGGGCTCCCATGCTCAGCCCTCACCCAGGAGCTTGCCGTCCGACGTCTCAAACTGCTGCTTGAAGGTGGCAACGGACTCGGCAAGCGCCTGCAGCGTGTCGTCGGACATCTTCGCGCCCTCGACGATGCTGTTCATCAGACCCTTGTGCTCGCGGCCCATGTAGTCGAGGAGCTCCCGCTCGAAGCGGCGGATGTCCTCGACCGGGACGTCGTCCATCTTGCCGGTGGTGCCGGCCCAGATGGAGACGACCTGGTCCTCGACCGAGTACGGCGCGTACTGGCCCTGCTTCAGCAGCTCGACCATCCGCTTGCCGCGCTCCAGCTGCGCCTTCGACGCCGCGTCCAGGTCGGAACCGAAGGCGGCGAACGCCTCCAGCTCGCGGTACTGGGCGAGGTCGACACGCAGTCGGCCGGACACCTGGCGCATGGCCTTGTGCTGGGCGCTGCCGCCGACGCGGGAGACCGAGATACCGACGTTCAGCGCCGGGCGCTGGCCCGCGTTGAACAGGTCGGACTCCAGGAAGCACTGGCCGTCGGTGATGGAGATGACGTTGGTCGGAATGAACGCCGACACGTCGTTCGCCTTGGTCTCGACGATCGGCAGACCGGTCATCGAACCCGCGCCCATGTCGTCCGAGAGCTTCGCGCAGCGCTCGAGCAGACGGGAGTGCAGGTAGAAGACGTCACCCGGGTACGCCTCGCGGCCCGGCGGGCGGCGGAGCAGCAGGGAGACGGCGCGGTAGGCGTCGGCCTGCTTCGACAGGTCGTCGAAGACGATCAGGACGTGCTTGCCCTGGTACATCCAGTGCTGGCCGATGGCCGAACCGGTGTACGGGGCGAGGTACTTGAAGCCGGCCGGGTCGGACGCCGGAGCCGCGACGATCGTCGTGTACTCGAGAGCGCCCGCCTCCTCCAGCGCACCGCGCACGGACGCGATGGTGGAGCCCTTCTGGCCGATGGCGACGTAGATGCAGCGGACCTGCTTCTTCGGGTCGCCGGAACGCCAGTTGTCGCGCTGGTTGATGATCGTGTCGACAGCCAGGGCGGTCTTGCCCGTCTGGCGGTCGCCGATGATCAGCTGACGCTGACCGCGGCCGATCGGCACCATCGCGTCGACGGCCTTGAGGCCGGTCTGCATCGGCTCGTGCACCGACTTACGCACCATGACGCCGGGAGCCTGCAGCTCCAGTGCGCGACGGGCGTCCGTCTCGATCTCGCCGAGGCCGTCGATCGGGTTGCCGAGCGGGTCGACGACCCGGCCCAGGTAACCCTCGCCGACTGCGACGGACAGGACCTCTCCGGTGCGTCGCACCGGCTGGCCCTCCTCGATACCGCTGAACTCGCCGAGGACGATCGCGCCGATTTCGCGCTCTTCGAGGTTGAGCGCGAGACCGAGGGTCCCGTCCTCGAACTTCAGCAGTTCGTTCGCCATGGCCGAGGGAAGACCCTCGACCTTCGCGATGCCGTCACCGGCCTCGCTGACCGTGCCGACCTCCTCGCGCGAGGCGGCGTCCGGCTGGTACGACTGGACAAAGGTCTCCAGCGCGTCCCGGATCTCCTCCGGCCGGATCGTGAGCTCCGCCATCTGGGTTCCCTGCTCTCCTTGTTGGGCCCGAAGTTTCCTGCGGGTGCCTGGGGGTCGTCCCCGGCAGGCACCGCGCTACGGCCCAACTCGGGCCGCGGTCATGCTCTTGAGTTGGTGGCTGGTCTCAGCCGGCCATCCGCCGGGCCGCCTCTTCGAGGCGGTCGGCGATGGTGCCGTTGATGACCTCTTCGCCTACGCGCACCGTGATCCCGCCGAGGACCGTCGGGTCCACGTCGAGGTTCAGGTGCACCTGCCGGCCGTACAGCTTGGCCAGCGCGGCGCCGAGGCGCTGCTTCTGCTGGTCGGTCAGCGGTACGGCCGAGACCACCACCGCGACCATCCGATTACGGCGGGCGGCTGCCAGCTTGGACAGGGCTTCGAGCCCTGCTTCCAGGCTACGTCCCCGCGGGTGGGTGACAAGCCGGGCGACCAGCCGCTCGGTGACCGGGTTGACCCGGCCGTCGAGCAGCGAGCGCAGCAGCTCGGCCTTGGCCGAGGTCGCGACGACCTTGTCGGTCAGCGCGGCCCGCAGCTCACTGCTGGCGGAGACGATCCGGCCGAAGCGGAACAGCTCGTCCTCGACGTCGTCGAGAGCGCCGGTGCGCTGGGCGGCGACCAGGTCCGCGGCGTAGGAAAGCTCCTCCACCGCGTCCGTCAGGTCGCGCGACCGGGACCAGCGGGAGCGGACCAGGCCCGACACGAGGTCGAGGGTCTCTCCGCCGATCTGGTTGCCGAGCAGCTGCCGGGCCAGTCCCGCCTTGGCCTCGCCGGTCTTCGCCGGGTCGGTCAGGGCACGACGCAGCGATCCCTCGCGGTCGAGCAGCCCCGTGACGGAAGCCAGCTCTCCCCCGAGCTTCGCCGCGTCGACGGACGTGTTGTCCGTCAGCGCGTCGAGCTGCTCGCGTCCGGCGGCCAGCGCCTCGCGGCTCGCGCCGTTCATCGCGTGGCCTCGGCCTTCTCCTCGAGCTCGTCGAGGAAGCGGTCGATGGTGCGGCTCTGGCGGGCGGTGTCCTCGAGGGACTCGCCGACGAGCTTGCCGGCCAGGTCGGTGGCGAGCTTGCCCACGTCCTGGCGCAGCGCCTGCGCGGCTGCCTTGCGGTCGGCCGCGATCTGCGCGTGGCCGGCCGTGACAATGTCCTCGCGCTGACGCTGGCCTTCCGCACGCATCTCCGCGATGAGCGCGGCACCCTGCTCCTGCGCCTCCTGGCGCAGTCGCGCGGCTTCGTGCCGGGCCTCGGAGAGCTGCTCGCGGTACTGCTCGAGCGTCTGCTGCGCCTCGGCCTGGGTGGCCTCGGCCTTCTCCATACCGCCTTCGATGGCCTCGCGACGCTCGTCCAGAACCTTGTTGATGTTCGGGAGGAGCTTCTTGGCGAGGAAGCCGAAGACGAGGGCGAAGGCAATCAGGCCGATGATGAGCTCGGGGATCGGCGGGATGAGGGGGTTTTCCGCCTCCTCGGCCGCCATCTGTACCAGGGCGATCACATCAGTGCCTTCCGTCAAAGGGGCTAGTGCCGTAATCAGCTGGTCGGGTAGACGAACGGCATGACCAGACCGATGAGGGCGAGCGCCTCACAGAAGGCGAAGCCGAGGATCTGGTTGGCGCGGATCAGGCCGGCAGCCTCAGGCTGACGGGCGAGGGCCTGGGTGCCGTTGCCGAAGATGATGCCGATGCCGACGCCGGGACCGATGGCGGCGAGGCCGTAGCCGATCGAGCCGAGGTTGCCCTTGATTTCGACGCCAGCGGCGAGGGTCTGCGCGAGAGCGGACATGCCGGTTCTTCCTTCTCTTTCACGGACCGGTGGGGGTTGGCCACCGGACATCTGTTGGGCTGGGAGGCGCGGTGATCAGTGGTGCTCGGCGAGCGCGCCCTGGACATACGAGGTGGCCAGGAGCACGAAGACGTACGCCTGAACGGCCTGGATGAAGAGCTCGAAGGCCGTCATGACGATCGTCATGACGAACGAGACGCCCGCGTACGCGATGCCGATCCCGTTGAGCAGGTACCAGCTGGCGATCGTGAACAGCAGCAGCAGCGTGTGGCCCGCGAACATGTTCGCGAAGAGCCGGACCGCGTGCGTGAACGGACGCACCAGCACGTTCGAGAAGAACTCGATGGTCATCGACAGCGGCAGGACCTTGCCCAGCGACGGGTCGTAGCCGGTGATGTTCTTGAAGCCGCCCACGAGGCCGTGCTTCTTGAACGTCAGGTACATCCACAGGACGTACACGATCCCGGCCAGGCCGACCGGGAAGGCGATGATCGCCGTCACCGGGAACTGGGCGACCGGAATGATCGACCAGAGGTTCATGATCCAGACGAAGAAGAACAGCGAGACCATCAGGGGGACGTACTTCTCGCCCTCCCGCTTGCCGAGCGTCTCGTAGACGATGCCGCGGCGGACGAAGTCGTAGCCCGCCTCGCCCACCATCTGGAGCTTGCCGGGAATCATCTTCGGCTTGTTGAAGGCCGCCCAGAAGAACCCGACGATGAGCACGGTGCTCAGCAGGGCCAGCAGCATCGGCTTGTTGAAGTCGAAGCTGCCGATGCTGAAGATCGGCTCGAAAAGGAAGGAGTGCAGGCCGGGAGCCGGGAAGCCGCACCCGTCGAAGATGTGGCAGTTGGTCTCGAAGGCGAGAACCTGGTCAGCACTCACCGCGAGCTCCTTCAGCGTGGCGCATGGGTACGGCAACCTCGATGTGTCGGCGCGGCGTACAGCCACGGAACGGCACTGGACTGGTCTGGCAGAAATGGGGGCGGCTC
This sequence comes from Streptomyces sp. NPDC006733, assembly GCF_040636125.1. NCBI lineage: Bacteria > Bacillati > Actinomycetota > Actinomycetes > Kitasatosporales > Streptomycetaceae > Streptomyces > Streptomyces sp. NPDC006733. Next base: position 107,051 of record NZ_JBEYJD010000005.1, read on the forward strand.
ATCGGCTTGGCGCCGAGAGGCCGTGCGGGCAGCTCCGCCACCCGCGCCGGCCGTGCCGCAGTTGAGACCGGACGATAGCAAATGAGCGGGGAAGGCTTTACACCGGCCCTACGGTTCACGACGTGGACCCGGCGGATTCCGGCTCGACATACAGGATCTTCGCCTTCATATGGGCGCGGGCCTGTGCGGCGATCCAGACGAGAGTGGTGCCGAGAAGGGCGAAGGCGAAGGCCCGCTGGTTGAACAACCCGGTGTTCTTGAACACCGCGAGGACCACCGCGAGCAGCAGGATCTGGGTCGTGTACAGCGCGAGACCCATCATCTGGAATAGCGCCGGGTAGGACTTCGCCACTCGCTGCAGCACCAACAGGCCGATCGACATGAACGCGATGACCACGAACGCGCCGAAGGCGGCGCCGAGTGCTCCCTTGCCACCGGCGAGCACTCCGCTGACAACGACGGCGATGACACCGGCGGCGGCAGAGGGGACAGCGCAGTGAAGGAACATTCGGACGTCGTTGGACTGCATGGTGGCAGCTCCTCCGGCGGGAGTTGGGGGAAAGCGGCTGGTCGTCGGAGACGAGCGTAGACCCGGACCGAGGACGTGCCTCACGCCGGAAGACCGTCGCACTGGGGTCTTTCGGCTTGTTTCCCGGGTTTCGTGAACGGTATCACAAAGTATTTGATGCGGTCTTTACCTTGTAAGTGTGCTGCCTGTCACACGGAAGGCGTACTTGGCGTGTCATCACGCTGACGTCGCACCCTCTATCTGGTACAGGCGAACGGCCGGTTACCGGCGGCTGTCGACCGGGCGTCGGTCGGGCAGCCGCGAGCGGTCGCCGATCGCCGTCGAACCGTGCACGCCGGCCGCTCCGCCGGAGCGGATCAGCTGCTCGGCGGCGAGCTGCGCGGCCTGCGTCGTACGGCGCCTGCGGCGGTAGCGGGGCGGCACGAACGACTCGGCCCAGCGCGGGGCGCGCGGGCGGAAGCGGGGCAGCAGCAGCACGACCAGGCCGATGGCGCTGAGCACCATGATCACGACCACGATCCACAGGCTGGAGGAGTTGAGCGAGAAGGCGACCGCGCCGAACGCGATCAGCGCCGACCAGAAGTACATGATCAGCACGGCCCGGCTGTGCGAGTGCCCGATCTCCAGCAGCCGGTGGTGCAGGTGGCCGCGGTCGGCCGCGAACGGCGACTGGCCGTTCCAGGTGCGGCGCACGATGGCCAGCACCAGGTCGGCGGCCGGAATCGCGATCAGGGTGAGCGGCAGCAGCAGCGGCATGTAGACCGGCACCATGAAGTGCACGGTCTCCCGGGTCGACCCCGTCATGTCGGTGATCGCGTCAGGGTCCACCTGGCCGGTGATGGAGATCGCGGACGAGGCGAGGACCAGGCCGATCAGCATCGAGCCGGAGTCGCCCATGAAGATCCGGGCCGGGTGCAGGTTGTGCGGCAGGAAGCCCAGGCACATCCCGATCAGGATGGCACTGAACAGCGTCGCGGGGGCGGCAGCCTCCACGCCGTAGCCGTACCACATGCGGTACGCGTACATGAAGAACGCGATGGCGGCGATGGCGACCATGCCGGACGCCAGCCCGTCCAGGCCGTCGACGAAGTTGACGGCGTTGATGGTGATCACGACCAGCGCGACGGTGAGCAGCGTGGACTGGATCGGCGACAGCGAGACGGTGCCCACACCGGGGACCGGCAGCCACAGGATCGTCAGACCCTGCAGCACCATGACGCCCGCGGCGATCATCTGGGCGCCGAGCTTGATCAGGGCGTCCACGCCCCACTTGTCGTCCAGCACGCCCAGCAGCCAGATCAGACCGGCTCCGGAGAGCAGCGCCCGCGGCTCGTTGGACAGCTCGAAGACGCTGCTGAGGTTCCACAGGTGCGAGGAGACCAGCAGACCCGCGCAGAGCCCGCCGAACATCGCGATCCCGCCGAGCCTGGGGGTCGGTTCCCGGTGCACGTCCCGCTCACGGATCTCCGGCATGGCGCCGGCCGCGATGGCGAACTTCCGCACCGGGCCCGTCAGGAGATACGTGACGGCGGCGGTCACACACAGCGTCAGCAGATACTCGCGCACAGGGCTGCCTCCGGCAGGGTCGGCCGGGAGAAGCGGTGCTCCAGGGGCGTCGGGCAGGTCCTCACAGCGTCACACCTTAGTGGCGTCGTCCGCGCGGCTGCGAACATCTGCGAAGACTCACAGGGTGCGGCCGTGGTTCCCGGGGCCCCGCGACGGCGTTCAGGCCGGGTACGGCGGGAAGCCCCCGACGAGTCGCACGACCTCGGCGGCGAGCCCTGGCTCCTCGCGCAGCGCGCGGGCGATCAGGGACGCGACCTGCGGCATCTCCGGTTCCGCCATGCCCTGGGTGGTCACCGCGGCGGTGCCGATCCGGATGCCGGAGCCGGTGTCGCACGGCTGCAGGTCGTACGGCAGCGCGTACTTGTCGAGAACGATCCCGGCGGCGGCGCAGCGCCCCCTGGCCTGTACGCCGGTGACACCCAGTGGGGTGACGTCGGCGGTGATCATGTGGGTGTCGGTGCCGCCGGTGGTGACCGTCATCCCCTCGGCGGCGAGCGCGTCGGCCAGCAGCCGCGCGTTGGCGACGACCTGGTGGGCGTACGCGGCGAACGCCGGGGTCGCGGCCTCGGCGAAGGCCGCCGCCTTCGCGGCGATCGAGTGCAGGTGCGGGCCGCCCTGCGAGAACGGGAAGACCGCGCGGTCGATGCGCTGGGCCAGCTCGGCGCCGCACAGGATCAGGCCGCCGCGCGGCCCGCGCAGCACCTTGTGGGTGGTGGCGCAGACGACGTCGGCGTACGGCACCGGGTTCGGGGCGGCGCCGCCGGCCACCAGGCCCAGGGTGTGCGCGGCGTCCACGATCAGGTACGCGTCGACCTCGTCGGCGATCTCCCGGAACAGCCGGTAGTCGATGTGCCGGGGGTACGCGATGGCACCGCACACGATCGCCTTGGGGCGGTGCTCCCGGGCCAGCGCCCGCACCTGGTCGTAATCGATCAGGCCGCCGCCGTCCGGGGCTCCAGGAGGCGTCACGCCGTAGCCGACGAAGCGGAACCAGCGACCGGAGAAGTTCGCCTGCGAGCCGTGCGTCAGGTGGCCGCCGTGCGGCAGCGCCATCGCGAGCACCTTGTCGCCCGGGACCAGCAGCGCCGCGTACGCGGCCAGGACGGCGGAGGAGCCGGAGTACGGCTGCACGTTGGCGTGCGCGGCGCCGAACAGGCCGGTGGCGCGCTCCACCGCCAGCCGCTCCGCGACGTCCACCAGCTCGCACCCGGAGTGGTGGCGGCGGGCGGGGTACCCCTCGGCGTACTTGTTGGCGAGCGGCGAGCCGAGCGCGGCCAGGACAGCGGACGAGGTGAAGTTCTCCCCCGCGATCAGCTGCAGCGTCGTGCTCTGCCGGTCCAGCTCGGCCAGCAGCGCGCCGGCCAGCTCCGGGTCCTGCCGCCGCAGTGCGTCGAAGTCGGGCTGCCACATCCGGGCGGCGGGCCGCGGCGGGGTCTGTACGGGGCGTTCGGCGACCGGCATGGCAGGACTCCCGCAGGAGGGTCGGGTAACTGCACCCCACTGTAGGGGCGCCACCGCCGACGCGCCCGGCGAGCGCGGGATCACGGCCGGATCCCGCCGCGCCCGGCCTGCCGGCGGCTCCGGCGGGGCTCTAGCGCGGTGTCGGGGTGCGGATTCCGGTCAGCGCGGTGACGACCGGGTCGAGGGAGCTGTGGATCTCCTCGCCGATGTTGCGGAAGAACCCGATGGGGGCGCCGTAGGGGTCGTAGACCTCGTCCGCCTCCGCGCTCGGGGCCAGCAGCCAGCCGCGCAGCGCGGCGGCCGCACGCACCAGCGCACGGGCGCGGTCGGACACGGTGCCCTCGGGCAGGGTCGCGGGGTCTATCGCCCGCACCAGCCGGGTGAACTCCTTCAGCGTGAAGGTGCGCAGCCCCGCCGCGTGCCCCATCGAGATGACCTGCGCCCGGTGGTCGCGGGTCGCGGTGAGCACCAGGTCGGCGTCGATGACGTGGTCGTCGAGCAGCTCGCGGCCGATGAACCCGGACGCGTCGGCGCCGTACTCGGTCAGCACGGCGGCGGCGTGCGCCTCCATGGGCGCGCCTTCGTGCCCCCACGTGCCGGCGGACTCGACGAGGATGCCGTCGGCGCCGTCACCGAGCCGCAGCGTCAGCTCGTGGCGGGTCAGCCGCTCGGCGATCGGCGAGCGGCAGACATTGCCGGTGCAGACGTGGAGGATGCGGAAGCGGTCGTCCCTTTGACCAGGCAGCCCCGGTATGCCACGCCTTTCGGGCGCGGTCAATTGCGCTCCTCCAGGTCGGGTACGACCTCGCGCAGCTGGTCGGCGCTGATCGCGCCGGCCCGCAGCAGCACCGGGATCTTTCCGGTCACGTCGACGATGGACGACGGGACCGTGGCGGGCGTCGGCCCGGCGTCCAGGTACACCGCGACGGAGTCGCCGAGCATCTCCTGGGCGGCGTCGCAGTCCTCGGGGGAACGGTGGCCGGTCAGGTTGGCGCTGGACACGGCGAGCGGGCCGGTGGCGGTCAGCAGTTCGATCGCGACGGGGTGCAGCGGCATCCGGACGGCGACGGTGCCACGGGTGTCGCCGAGGTCCCAGCTCAGGGACGGCTGGTGCTTGGCGACGAGGGTGAGCGCGCCGGGCCAGAAGGCGTCGACGAGCTCCCAGGCCTGCTCGGAGAAGTCCGTGACGAGGCCGTGCAGCGTGTTCGGGGAGCCGATCAGCACCGGGGAGGGCATGTTGCGGCCGCGCCCCTTGGCCTCCAGCAGATCGCCGACGGCCTGCGCGTCGAACGCGTCCGCGCCGATGCCGTACAGGGTGTCGGTGGGCAGCACGACGAGCTCACCGCGTTTGATGGCGGACGTCGCTTCGCGCAGTCCGGCGGCGCGGTCGGTCGCGTCCGAGCAGTCGTAACGCCGTGCCATTAGCTGACCTCCAGGCTGTGCGCCGCTGCGGCGCCGTGCGTGCAGTTGACCCGCGCCATCATGGCGTCGCCTTGCGGGCTGTGGTGAAGCGGGGCCGGTTGTTCAGGTCGGGGTGGTCGGCGGCGTCGGCCCAGCCGGCGTCCTCCTTGAAGATCCACGGAACCTGGCCGCCCTGCGAGTCCGCGTGCTCGATCACGACGACACCGCCCGGCCGCAGCAGCCGGTGCGCCGTGCGCTCGATGCCGCGGATGGTGTCGAGGCCGTCCTCACCGGAGAAGAGGGCCAGTTCGGGGTCGTGGTCACGCGCTTCGGGCTGCACGTACTCCCACTCGGTGAGCGGGATGTACGGCGGATTGCTGATGACGAGGTCCACCTGGCCGTTGAGCTCGGGGAACGCGGTGAGCGCGTCCCCCTGCTCCAGCTGGACCTTGCTTCCCTCGATGTTCTTGCGGGCCCATTCCAGGGCCGCCTCCGACAGCTCCACGGCGTGCACGCGCGAGCGCGGCACCTCCTGGGCCAGCGCCAGCGCGATCGCGCCGGAGCCGGTGCACAGGTCCACGATCAGCGGCTCGGCCACGTCCATGGCCCGCACGGCGTCTATCGCCCAGCCGACGACGGACTCCGTCTCGGGACGCGGGACGAACACGCCGGGCCCGACCTGCAGCTCCAGGTACCGGAAGAAGGCGCGCCCGGTGATGTGCTGGAGCGGCTCGCGGGCCTCGCGGCGGGCGACCGCCTCCCAGTAGCGGGCGTCGAACTCGGAGTCGGCGACCGAGTGCAGCTCGCCGCGCTTGACGCCGTGCACGTACGCGGCCAGTTCCTCCGCGTCGAAGCGCGGGGACGGCACGCCGGCGTCGGCCAGCCGCTGGGCGGCCTGCGCCACCTCGGCGAGCAGCACGTTCACTGATTGCCCTCCTGTTAGCTCGCTGTGGCCGGTCCCCCGGCGCTACGACCGGTGTCGCGGCCGGTGTCAGCCGGCGTCGCCGGCCGCGGCCAGCTTGGCGGCGGAGTCGGCATCGACACACGCCTGGATCATCGCGTCGAGGTCCCCGTCGAGGACCTGGTCCAAGTTGTACGCCTTGAAGCCGACGCGGTGGTCCGAGATGCGGTTCTCGGGGTAGTTGTACGTCCGGATCCGCTCCGAGCGGTCCACCGTGCGGACCTGGCTGCGGCGCGCGTCGGAGGCCTCCTGGTCGGCTTCCTCCTGCGCGGCGGCGAGCAGCCTGGAACGCAGGATACGCATCGCCGACTCCTTGTTCTGGAGCTGGCTCTTCTCGTTCTGGCAGGAGACCACCAGACCGGACGGCAGGTGCGTGATGCGCACCGCGGAGTCGGTGGTGTTGACGGACTGCCCGCCGGGGCCCGACGAGCGGTACACGTCGATGCGCAGGTCGTTCGGGCCGATCTCGACCTCGACCTCCTCGGCCTCGGGCGTGACGAGCACGCCGGCCGCGGAGGTGTGGATGCGGCCCTGCGACTCGGTGGCGGGCACCCGCTGCACGCGGTGCACCCCGCCCTCGTACTTCAGCCGCGCCCAGACGCCCTGACCGGGCTCGGTGGCCCCGTTGCCGCCCTTGGTCTTCACGGCGACCTGGACGTCCTTGTAGCCGCCGAGGTCGGACTCGTTGGCCTCGATGATCTCGGTCTTCCAGCCGACGCGCTCGGCGTACCGCAGGTACATCCGCAGCAGGTCGCCGGCGAACAGCGCGGACTCCTCGCCGCCCTCTCCGGCCTTGACCTCGAGGATGACGTCCTTCTCGTCGTGCGGGTCGCGCGGCACCAGCAGCAGCCGGAGCTTCTCGGTCAGCTCGGCGCGCTGCTTGTCCAGCACCTTCAGCTCGGCCGCGAAGTCCGGATCGTCCTGGGCGAACTCACGGGCGGTCTCGATGTCCTCGCCCGTCAGCTTCCAGGACCGGTAGGTGCCGATGATGGGCGTCAGCTCGGCGTAGCGCTTGTTGAGCTTGCGGGCGTTGGCCTGATCCGCGTGTACCGCGGGATCGGCGAGCCGCTTCTCGAGGTCGGCGTGCTCGCCGATCAGTTCCTCGACTGCCTCGAACATCTGCTGTGCCTCTCCTGAACAACCCTGGACTGCTATCGGTACCGGACGACAAAGCGCCGGTCCGGTCCCCCGACGAGTCGGGGGGCCGAGAACCGGCGCTTTCGGGTCGCTACTTCTGGGCGGACCCGGCGGCCTTCTTGCCGAAGCGGGCCTCGAAGCGGGCCACGCGGCCACCGGTGTCGAGGATCTTCTGCTTGCCCGTGTAGAACGGGTGGCACGCGGAGCAGACGTCGGCGCGAATCACGCCGCTCTTCTCGGTGCTGCGGGTCGTGAACGACGCGCCACAGGTGCAGGTGACCTGGGTCTCGACGTACTCGGGGTGGATTTCGCGCTTCAAGGGATGCTCCTAGGTTCGGGAGGGCGCCGGGTCGTGGAGCGGGTTTGCGTCACGTGAACCGGGGCCAGCGGTCCAGTCTGCCAGCACTGGCCGTATCTCCCAAAACGAGAGGTCGGCGGAATTCATTCCCGGGGCCCGCGAGGGCCGCCGAGGGGGTACCGGGAGCATCCCGCGGGCGTCCCGGGAACCTTCCGCGGGCCTCCCGCGAGCGTCAGGAGCCCGATCCGACGACGCCCTGGGCCTCGGTGTCGGCGCCCGCGGACCCCTTGGTGGCGGCGGCCGGTATCGGCTGGTCCGCCTTGAGCGCCTGCCAGACCAGCGCGGCCTGCGCGTCCAGCGGCTCGACGCGGTTCGCGTCGCTCTTCGCGTACTGGACCGGCAGCGTCACCATGGTGATGTGCTCGGACTTCAGGCCCCCGAGGCTCTCGGCCAGGCCCTTGAGGCCGCTGACGGAGGCCAGCTCCGAGTCGGTGGTGATGGCCCTGGTGGCCCGGTCGGCGACCTTGATGAGCTTGGCGGGGTTCGACAGCACGCCCAGGCCGTTCACCCGGTCCATGAGCGCCTTCATGAACGCCTGCTGCAGCTGTATGCGGCCCAGGTCGCTGCCGTCGGCCACGCCGTGCCGGGTGCGGACCAGGCCGAGCGACTGCTCGCCGTTGAGCGTGTGGGTGCCGGCCGCCAGGTCCAGGTGGCTGGACTTGTCGTGTATCGCCTTCGTGGTGGTGATCGGGACCCCGCCGAGGGCGTCGATCAGGCCCTTGAAGCCGGTGAAGTCGACCTCGATGTAGTGGTCCATGCGGATCCCCGTCATGGATTCGACGGTCTTGACCGCGCACGCCGGGCCACCGAGCTCGTACGACTCGTTGAACATGACCTTGTGCGCCTCGGGCGAGGTGCCGCCGCCGGTCTTCGAGCACTCGGGGCGGGTGATCAGGGTGTCGCGCGGGATGCTCACCACGCTGGCCGTCTTCCGGCCCTCGTAGAGGTGGACGATCATCGCGGTGTCGGAGCGGGCGCTGCCCTCGTCCGCGCCGTACTTGTTGTTCGCTCCGGCGCGGGAGTCCGAGCCGAGGACGAGGATGTCCTCGGAGCCGTTGTCGACCTGCGCGGGGCGGTCGTCACCGAGCGCCTGGTTGATGTCGACGCCCTTGATGTTGCCGTTGAGCTTGAAGTACAGGTAGCCGGCTCCGGCGCCGCCCGCGAGGACGACTCCCGCGACGACCCAGGTGGCTATTCGCAGCGGACGGCGGCGCGGCGGGGGCCGCCGGCGACGGCCGGAGGCGGGAGCGGAGCCGGACGTGCCGTTCGTGCCCCGCGTATCGCTCATGTCGTCCGCCATGGCCCCTCAGTCCTCGTCCGTCTCGTCGGTGTGCTGCTACCCCCAGCTGTGTCGCTCAGGCGTGGCTCGTTCTGTCCTGTCAGACGGTGGATCGTCCGACGTGGTTCCTGCCGAGTGTGCACCCCGAACATGAGAACGGGCTCTCAGGCGCCCCTTGCGGGGACCCCGAGAGCCCGTTCTCACGCGTTGTACAGCCCTTCTACGGCGTATGTCGTATGACAAACGTCTCAAAAGGGACGAAATCGTCAGTCGTTGTTGTTCCCCGGCGTCGTCTTCGCGATCTGCATGAGGAACTCGGCGTTCGACTTCGTCTGCTTCATCTTGTCCAGCAGCAGCTCGATCGCCTGCTGGGAGTCGAGCGCGTGCAGCACCCGGCGGAGCTTCCAGACGATCGCGAGCTCGTCGCGGTCGAGCAGGATCTCTTCCTTGCGGGTACCGGACGGGTCGACGTCCACCGCGGGGAAGATGCGCTTGTCGGCGAGCTTGCGGTCGAGCTTGAGCTCCATGTTGCCGGTGCCCTTGAACTCCTCGAAGATCACCTCGTCCATGCGCGAGCCGGTCTCGACCAGAGCGGTGGCCAGGATGGTCAGCGAGCCGCCGTCCTCGATGTTGCGCGCCGCACCGAAGAAGCGCTTCGGCGGGTAGAGCGCGGTCGAGTCGACACCACCGGACAGGATGCGGCCGGAGGCCGGCGCCGCGAGGTTGTACGCGCGGCCCAGACGGGTGATCGAGTCCAGCAGGACGACCACGTCGTGACCCAGCTCGACGAGACGCTTGGCGCGCTCGATGGCCAGCTCGGCGACGGTGGTGTGGTCCTCGGCCGGGCGGTCGAAGGTCGAGGAGATGACCTCGCCCTTCACCGACCGCTGCATGTCGGTGACCTCTTCCGGACGCTCGTCGACCAGGACGACCATCAGGTGGCACTCGGGGTTGTTGACCGTGATCGCGTTGGCGATGGCCTGCATGATCATGGTCTTACCGGTCTTCGGCGGAGCCACGATCAGACCGCGCTGGCCCTTGCCGATCGGCGCGACCAGGTCGATGATCCGGGTCGTCAGCACGCCCGGGTCGGTCTCCAGGCGGAGCCGGTCCTGCGGGTAGAGCGGGGTCAGCTTCTGGAACTCCGGACGGCCGCGGCCGGAGTCGGCCGCCATGCCGTTCGCCGAGTCCAGCCGGACCAGCGCGTTGAACTTCTCGCGGCGCTCGCCGTCCTTGGGCTGCCGGACGGCGCCGGTGACGTGGTCACCCTTGCGCAGGCCGTTCTTGCGGACCTGGGCCAGCGAGACGTACACGTCGTTCGGACCCGGCAGGTAGCCGGAGGTCCGGATGAACGCGTAGTTGTCGAGGATGTCCAGGATGCCCGCGACGGGGATCAGGACGTCGTCGTCGTTGACCGTCGGCTCGTTGCCGAACTGCTGCTGCTCGTCGCGGCGGTTGCTGCCCCGGCCGCGGCGGTCGCGGTAGCGGCCACGACGGCGGCCGCGGCCGTCGCCGAACTCGTCGTCGTCCTGCGCGTTCTGACCCTGGCTCTGGTCACGGCCCTGGTCGCGGCCCTGGCTCTGCGCGCCCTGGTCGCGGCCCTGGCTCTGGCCCTGCGGGTTCTGGCCCTGGCCGCCGCCCTGGCTCTGGCCGCCCTGGTTGCCACCGCGGTTCTGGCGGTTGCCGCCCTCCGCGCCTCCCGCGGCGCCCGCGCCGTTGTCGTCGCCCCGGTTGTTGCGGCGCTCGCGCTGCCGCTCCTGGCGCTCGCGGCGGTCGTTCTGCCGGTCGCCGCGCTGACCGCGCTGGCGGTCCTGGCGGTCCTCGCCGGACGCGGCCCTGCCGTCGGCGGACTTGCCCTCGGCGGTGTCCGCGGCGGCCTCGGCGCGCTCGTTGCCGCGCTCGCCCCGACCGGCCTTGGGCTGCTCACCGGCGGGCTGGCCGGGGATTTCGATCTGCTTCGCCTCGGACGGCGCGGCGGCGGCCGGAGCCGCGGCAGCGGGCTCGGAGCTCTCCACCGTGCGGGCCCGGGAGGTCGCCCGGCGCTTCGGCTTCTCGGCAACGGGCTCGGCGGTCGCCGTGCCGGCGACCGCGGCGGCCTTGGAGGGAGCGCTGGTGGCCCCGCCCTTGCCGGCCTGGGTCTCCTTGATCGTCTCGATCAGCTGGCTCTTGCGCATCCGCGCGGTGCCCTTGATACCGAGACCGGAGGCAAGCTGCTGCAGCTCTGCCAGGACCATGCCGTCGAGGCCGGTCCCCGACCGGCGGCGCTTGGGGGCAGCACCGGTGGCAGGCGCGGCAGCGGCGTCCGGAGCGGGCGCGGCGTCTGCGCGCACGCCCATCAGATCGGTGGTGTCGCTCACGAAGGGTCCTTCCCTGGAGCGGACGTCGGCCTGTCTGGCTCGGCGACCGGTTGTGCTGTCCGGATCTGGGCGTTTCCGCTGCTCAGAGCCGGGGCGATGGTCCGCCTGATGGCGGCAGAAATACAACATGGTTCCGACGCGAACGGTGAAGGAGATTATTCGCGCCGACTCCGGAGCGTGCTCGACACTGCTTAGGCGGGATGCTCAGGCAGTGTGGGAGGCTCCCGGAAGAGTGGCGGTCCCCAGAAGGGACACAGATCACTTCTGCGTGCACTTCGGCACCATTCGTGTGCATGGTCCGTCGAGTGCAGGCTTGACATTAACACTACCGGATCCAACAAACATTCCCCCTCTCTTCAACCGGCAATCGTGTCACTGCCCCACTGCGAGGGGCAGCACACAGGCCCCTGCCGCGTCGAGGGCCAGGCGGTTCGCCGCCCACCCCTCCCCCGCGAGCCGGGAGACTTTGTCGGCGGCGCCCTCCTCGGTCAGCGCGAGGACCGTGGGCCCCGCTCCCGAGATGACTGAAGGGACGCCGTCGGCACGCAGCCGGTTCACCAGAGCCACACTTTCGGGCATGGCGGGTGCGCGGTAGTCCTGGTGCAGCCGGTCCTCGGTGGCGGGAAGCAGCAGCTCGGGGCGGCGGGTGAGCGCCTCCACCAGCAGCGCGGCCCGGCCCGCGTTCACCGCCGCGTCCACATGGGGGACGGTGCGCGGCAGCAGGCCGCGCGCGACTTCGGTCAGGACGGGCTTGGACGGGACGAAGACCACCGGGACGACGGAGGCCGCCGGATCCATCCGGATCGCGCGGGCGGCGCCGGACTCGGTCCAGGCGAGGGTGAAGCCGCCGAGCAGACAGGCGGCGACGTTGTCGGGGTGGCCCTCGATCTCGGTGGCCAGTTCCAGCAGCGCGGCGTCGTCGAGACGCTCGGGGCCGCCTATGGTCACCGCGCGGGCGGCCATGATCCCGGCGCAGATCGCGGCGGACGAGGAACCCAGGCCGCGGCCGTGCGGGATGCGGTTGGCGCAGACCACCTCCAGGCCGCGCGGCTGTCCGCCGAGCAGGTCGAAGGCGGTCCGCATGGAGCGCACCACCAGGTGCTTCTCGTCGCGGGCCAGGTTCTCGGCGCCCTCGCCCGCGATGTCCACGTGCAGCCCGGAGTCGGCGACCCGGACCACCACATCGTCGTAAAGGCCCAGCGCCAGGCCGAAGGCGTCAAAGCCGGGGCCGAGGTTGGCGCTGGTCGCGGGGACGCGCACTCGGACCGCGGCGGCGCGGAAGGCGGGACCGGCCATCGTTCGACGATTCTCCTTGTGCTGGTGCTTGTTTCTTGTGCAGAAGTGCTGTTCTGCCCCGGAATGCCGAGCCATTGGCGATGTACGGCGGGGCTGCGGTGAGCGGCGGGAGCGGCAATGCCTCTGGCATGAACCGGATCGGCGCACTGCGGCGCCGGTAGGGGTCAGCCTATCGAAGGAAGGTTCTGCTGCGACATAGGGCGCACGAACAGCGCGCGATGCGTGTCGCGAGCTTCTCCGTGCGCCCCTGTCCCACGGGGCTCCGTCAGGCCAGTCCGAGCTTCTCGGCCGCGGCGTCCGCGTCGACCGCCACGGTGACCGGCTGGGGCGCGCCGGCGACCGCCCAGTCCGGGTCCTTGAGGCCGTTGCCGGTCACGGTGCAGACGATCCGCTGGCCCGGGTCGACCTTGCCCTCTTCGAGCGCCTTGAGCAGCCCGGCCACCGACGCGGCCGAGGCGGGCTCCACGAAGACGCCCTCCTTGGCTGCCAACAGCCGGTACGCCGAGAGGATCTGACGGTCGGTCACCGCTTCGATCAGGCCGCCGGAGTCGTCCCGCGCCTCCTCGGCGAACTGCCAGGAGGCCGGGTTGCCGATCCGGATCGCGGTCGCGATGGTCTGCGGGCTGCGGACCGGGGCGCCGTTGACGATCGGCGCGGAACCGGACGCCTGGAATCCCCACATGCGCGGCTTGCGCGTCGAGACCTTGTCGTCCGCGTACTCGCGGTAGCCGCGCCAGTAGGCGGTGATGTTGCCCGCGTTGCCGACCGGAAGCAGATGGAGGTCGGGCGCGTCGCCGAGCGCGTCGACGATCTCGAACGCGGCGGTCTTCTGGCCCTCGATACGTACCGGGTTGACCGAATTGACCAGTGCGACCGGGTACTTCTCCGACAGCCCGCGCGCCAGGTCCAGGCAGTCGTCGAAATTGCCGTCGACCTGGAGGATCTTGGCGCCGTGGATCAGCGCCTGGCCCATCTTGCCCAGGGCGATCTTGCCCTGCGGCACCAGGACCGCGCAGACCATGCCGGCGCGCACCGCGTAGGCGGCCGCCGACGCGGAGGTGTTGCCGGTGGAGGCGCAGATGACGGCCTTGGCGCCCTCCACCTTGGCCCGGGTGATCGCCATGGTCATCCCGCGGTCCTTGAAGGAGCCGGTGGGGTTGGCGCCCTCGACCTTGAGGAACACGTCGCACCCGGTCAGCTCGGAGAGCAGCTGCGCGGGAACGAGCGGAGTGCCACCCTCCAGCAGCGTGACGACCGGGGAGTCCGGCGCGACCGGCAGCCGGTCGCGGTACTCCTGGATGATGCCGCGCCACTGGTGGGTGCCGGACATCCGGGGACCCGCGGTGGATCCGCTCGGAGACTCGGTGGTGACAGCGTTCATAGTGGGTTACTCCCCTTCCACGCGCATGATGCTGGCGACGCCGCGTACGGTGTCGAGCTTCCGCAGTGCCCCGACGGTCGCCGACAGGGCGGCGTCGGGCGCACGGTGAGTGACGACGACGAGGGACGCTTCGCCGTCCTTGCCCTGCTGGCGGACCGTGTCGATCGACACGTCGTGTTCCGCGAAAACGGTGGCGACCTGGGCGAGGACGCCCGGTTTGTCCGCCACGTCAAGGCTGATGTGGTAGCGGGTGACCACATCGCCCATCGGGCTCACCGGCAGTTGCGTGTACGCGGACTCGCCGGCGCCTGTGGAGCCTGCCAGTTTGTTGCGGCAGGCGGCCACGAGGTCGCCGAGTACGGCGGAGGCGGTGGGTGCGCCGCCCGCGCCGGGACCGTAGAACATGAGCTGGCCTGCGGCCTCCGCCTCGACGAAGACCGCGTTGTACGCCTCGCGGACGCTCGCCAGCGGGTGGCTGAGCGGGATCATCGCCGGGTGGACCCGGGCGGTGACGGAGCGGCCGTCCGCGGTGCGCTCGCAGATGGCCAGCAGCTTGACCGTGCAGCCCATCCGCTTGGCGGACGCGATGTCGGCGGCGGTGACCTCGGTGAGGCCCTCGCGGTAGACGTCGTCCATGGTCACACGGGTGTGGAAGGCGATCCCGGCCAGGATCGCGGCCTTCGCGGCGGCGTCGAAGCCCTCCACGTCGGCGGTCGGGTCGGCCTCGGCGTAGCCGAGCGCGGTGGCCTCGTCGAGCGCCTCGGAGTAGCCGGCGCCGCTGGAGTCCATCTTGTCGAGGATGAAGTTCGTCGTGCCGTTGACGATGCCCATCACGCGGTTGATCTTGTCGCCGGCCAGCGACTCGCGCAGCGGGCGGATCAGCGGGATGGCGCCGGCGACCGCGGCCTCGTAGTAGAGGTCGACCTTGTGCTTGGCGGCGGCGGCGTGCAGCGTCGCGCCGTCCGCGGCGAGCAGCGCCTTGTTGGCGCTGACCACGGACGCGCCGTGCTCGAAGGCGGTGGTGATGAGGGTGCGGACCGGCTCGATGCCGCCGATCACCTCGATGACGACGTCGATGTCGCCCCGTTTGACCAGGGCGGTGGCGTCGGTGGTGAGCAGCTCGGCGGGGACGCCGGCGCGCACCCGGTTGGGACGCCGCACCGCGATTCCGGCCAGCTCGACGGGGGCTCCGATCCGCGCGGCGAGATCGGCGCCCTGCGTCGTCATGATGCGCGTCACCTCTGAGCCGACCACACCACAGCCCAGCAGCGCCACCTTCAGCGGACGCGTACGCATCATCCGACCTCGTTTCTCACATCTCTCGGGGTAGGACCAGTCTCACGCACCGGACGCGAGAATCCATCTCCTGTCCGGTGCGTGAGACCAGCCCCGCTGTTTTTGAGATTTCACTTCAGCCGACGTCGAGACGCAGGAGATCGTCCTCCGTCTCACGCCGCACGATCACCCGCGCCCCGCCATCATTCACGGCCACCACGGGCGGCCGCAGAGCATGGTTGTAATTGCTCGCCATGGAACGGCAGTACGCCCCCGTCGCCGGGACGGCGAGCAGATCGCCGGGCGCGAGGTCGGCGGGCAGGAACGCGTCCTTGACGACGATGTCGCCGGACTCGCAGTGCTTGCCGACGACCCGCGCGAGCATCGGCTCGGCCGTGGACGTCCGCGACACCAGCGAGACGCTGTACTCGGCGTCGTACAGCGCGGTACGGATGTTGTCGGACATCCCGCCGTCCACGCTCACGTACGTCCGCAGCCCCTCCAGCGGCTTGACGGTGCCCACCTCGTACAGCGTGAACGCCGTCGGGCCCACGATCGCCCGCCCCGGCTCCACCGACAGCCGCGGCACGGACAGCCGGTTCGCCTCGCACTCGCGGGCGACGATCTCCCGCAGCGCCTTGGCGATGTCGTGCGGCTCGGCCGGGTCGTCGTCCGACGTGTACGCGATGCCGAGGCCGCCGCCGAGGTCGATCTCGGGCAGCTCCACGCCGTGCTCGTCGCGGACCTCGGCCAGCAGCGACACCACGCGGCGCGCGGCGACCTCGAAGCCGGCCATGTCGAAGATCTGCGAGCCGATGTGCGAGTGGATGCCGACCAGATCCAGCGCGTCGAGCTTCAGCACCCGGCGCACCGCCTCGGCCGCCTGCCCGCCGGCGAGCGCCAGCCCGAACTTCTGGTCCTCGTGCGCCGTCGCGATGAACTCGTGCGTGTGCGCCTCGACGCCGACGGTCACCCGGATCTGCACCCGCTGGCGCTTGCCGAGCCGCTCGGCGGTGTGCGCGACCCGGACGATCTCCTGGAACGAGTCCAGGACGATCCGTCCGACGCCCACCTCGATGGCGCGCTCGATCTCCTCCTGCGACTTGTTGTTGCCGTGCAGCGCGATCCGGTCGGCCGGCATGCCCGCGGACAGCGCCACCGCCAGCTCGCCGCCGGAGCACACGTCGAGGTTGAGCCCCTCCTCGAACAGCCACTTCACGACCGCCCGGGACAAGAACGCCTTCCCGGCGTAGAAGACGTCGGCGTCCTCGCCGAACGCCTCGCGCCACGCGTGGCAGCGGGCCCGGAAGTCGGCCTCGTCGAGGAAGTACGCGGGCGTCCCGAACTCCTCGGCGAGCGCCCGCACGTCCAGACCGCCCACCTCGGCCGCGCCGTCGGCGTTGCGGGTGACCGTACGGGCCCACACCCGCGGATCGAGGACGTTCAGGTCGGCGGGGGGCGCCGTGTAATGCCCCTCGGGCATCACGTCGGCGTAGCGGGGCCCGGCGGGGTGGGCGGATCTACTCACGGGACTCTGTCTCCTCAGAGATGTTCTGGCGCGCTGATGCCGAGCAGGGTCAGGCCGCCTGCCAGCACCGTGCCGGTCGCTTCGGCGAGCGACAGCCGGACACGGTGGGCGGCCGAGGGTTTCTCGTCGCCGCGCGGCAGCGGCGGGCACTCGTCGTGGAAGCGGAGGAAAGCGTCGGCGAGCCGTTCCAGGTGGCGGGCGACCCGATCGGGGGCGCGGTGCCGGGCGGCGGTCTCGATGACACGGGGGTAGTCGGCGATCAGGCCGAGGAGGTCCGTCTCCGCGGGATGGTGAAACGTACCGTCCGCGGCCTCCGAGGAGGGTTCGATGCCCAGATCGTGGGCGTTGCGCAGCAGCGCCCGGGTCCTGGCGTGCGCGTACCGCACCCGGAAGAGCGGATTCCCGGCGCGCTGCGAGAGCAGCGCCGCGGCGTCCAGGGACGGCGTGTCGTCGGCGGGGGGCCGCAGCAGCGCCCAGCGGGCGGCGTCGTCGCCGAGCCGCTCGCGGAGCTCGGCGGGGGTGGCGCCGGCGGGACGGGGGCGCACGGACTCGGGGTGCCCGGCGCCGGCCTGGGCGCCGCAGGCGCGCAGCAGCAGCGTCAGGGCCTCGGCGGTGGCGGCGGCGCGCGCCTCACCGTCGTGGACGGGGGTCACGGACGTGCCGGCGAGCGCGTCGCTGTGGCCGTACGCCGCTCCGCGCTCCAGCACCCTGCGCACCACGTCCCCGTAGGCGGCCACGTCGAGCGTGATGTTCAGGAAGCCGGGACCGGCGATCACCACCTGCGCGATGCCGGGCTCGGTCGCCAGCCGCTTGCGCAGCACCTCCGCGACCTCCCGCGACGGACGGCCCGCGGCGCCCGCGAGCTGCAGCGCGACGTTCGTGGCGTAGTCACCGCACCCGGGCCGGGGCGGCCGCTGCACACTGATCCGCTCGGGTACGGCCACCCGCAGCTCGTCGGCCGCGACGGCGCGGCGAACCGTGCTCAGCACAGCACGGGAGAGCTCGGCGGGGGTCACACGGAAAGGGTAGGCGAGGAGGGGGGTACCCATGCGACCGGGTTTCTCCGCGGAGCTGCCCGGCCAGGCGTTTCAGCTCATCCGCTGCCGGGCGCCGCAGCGGCCTGGCCCTCGGTGGGCGCTCCCTCACTGCTGGGCGCGCCGGGAGCGGCGGGCCCGCCGAGCGCGAGCCGCCGCACCACGTTCACCAGATCGGACGGCTCGAACGGCTTCCCGAGGAACGCGTCCACCCCGGCGGCCACCCCGCGCTCGACCTCCAGCTGGGTACACGCGCTGACGATCGCGATCCGGATCCCCCGCGTCCGCGGGTCGGCCCGCAGCCGGGCCGCGGTACGCAGCCCGTCCAGCCGCGGCATCACCACGTCGAGCGTGATCACATCGGGCTGCACGCGGTGCACGATGTCCAGGCATTCGGCACCATCAGCCGCGGTCACGACCTCGAAGCCCTCCAGCTCGAGATTGACCCTGATCAGCTGCCGGATGACCTTGTTGTCGTCGACCACAAGCACCCGGCCGGACATGCCCGGCACATCTCGAAGAGTAGGCGGGGCCATCGCGATCCGTCCGCGTTTTGCCCACTTCTTCCCCGTGAGAGGGACCTTTCCCAACCCGCCCCCGCCCACCCCACCCCATGCGCTACCGCCCACCGGGCAACACCCCAAAACCCTGTACCCAGGCACCATGCACAAGCTGGTAGGGTTTCACCCGTCACCGCTACTGCGGACGACACGCCCCCGTAGCTCAGGGGATAGAGCATCGGCCTCCGGAGCCGGGTGCGCAGGTTCGAATCCTGCCGGGGGCACTTCGCGAGAAGTGCCAGAAGACCCCGTAACCAGCGGAAACGCTGGGGACGGGGTCTTCTCGTATTTCCGGGCCTTCAGGGACCGGGACAGGCCCGCCCCTCCCCCGGGGCGGAGCGTCGCACGCAGCCGCGGGTCAGTTCGGGGTGAGGCGGGGGCCGCAGGGGGTGGTGGGGGTGGTGGTGCGGCGGTTGGTTGCCTCGGGGATGGCGGGGGGCAGGTTGCGTTGGAGGGATTTCAGGCGGGCCTGGTCGGGGACCGCGGCGCTGCGGATCCAGTCGCCTGTGGGGGTCGAGGTGGAGAGCGGGACGTAGCCGTGGGCGGTGAGGGTTGCGGGGGTCAGGCCCGAGAGGGTCGTCCACGGGCTGTGGACGTGGATGAACGTGGGGCGCACGTGGTCGAAGACGTAGGAGCGGAGCCGGGTCGTGTCGTGGGCCGCGTACGCGTCCGCGATGGTCGGGTCGGTGAGGCCCGCCAGGTCGGTGACGCGCAGGCGGGTCGTCAGGAGGGTGCCGCCCAGGTCGGGGAGGAGCAGCCCGGCGTCGGGCAGGGCGAGTTGGTCGGCGTAGGTGTTGAAGAGCCGGCCGTAGCGGTCGGCGACGAAGCACATCGACAGCGTCGGGTCCGCCTCGAACTCCGCCGCCCGGGGCCGCTGGCCGGCCAGCGACAGGACTGCTCCGACAGCCAGCGCCGACGCCAGTACCGCCCGGCCGCGCGGCCGTTCGCGGTCCCAGACGGTGACCGCGGCCAGCGAGCCCGCGAACGCCGCGAGCGCCCAGACCGGGGTCGCGAAACGGTGCAGCCCCATCCAGTCGCGCTGCAGCATCCCGTACGCGGTCAGGGCCAGACACAGCGGGACGAGCACGGCCAGCAGCGCCCGGCGCGGCGCTCCCGGGCGGGCGAGCGCGGCGGCGGTGCACGCCAGGGCGGCGAGGACCAGGGCCCAGCCCGCGTACGCGACCAGCTCGGTGACGCGGGCGAGGTCGGCCGGGCCCGGCGTGCGCTGCGCCTTCGCGACCGCCGTGTTGGGGACCCAGCGGCCGAACTCCGCTCTCCTCCACAGGAGGTGCAGTGCGTACGGCGTGCCGAACGTCGCCAGCGACAGCGCGATCCGGCGGAGCGAGCCCGCGCCGCGGGCCGGCAGCAGCACCGTCACGGGGTACGCCGCCGCGTAGACGATCCCGTCCGGGCGGGTGAGCGCCGCGACCAGGGCCAGCAGGCCGGTCGCCGCGGCGGTGGAGGTCCGTAGCAGATCGGCGCGGGCGGCGGACGTGGCGAGCATCGCCGCCAGGGCGGTGACGGCGAGGCCGTACAGGGGGTTCTCCAAGCCGGAGAAGAGCCAGACGACCAGCGAGAAGTTCCCGGCCATCGCCGCGCCGGCGAGCAGCACCACCGCCCACGCCCGCCCCGGCAGCACCGCCCGCGCCGCGACCGCCACCGAGGCCAGCATCCCGGCCACGCACAGCAGCGCCAGCGTCTTCGGGAACCACACGAGGTCCGAGACGCCGAACAGCGCCCCGTGGTCGAACAGCCGCAGCCGCCGCCCGGTCACCAGCAGCGCCAGCCACGCCGGGTTGGAGTACCCCTCCACCGGTGGCGCGCCGGCCTGCTGGGCCGGGCCGTACCCCTCGTCGACGCTGCGCGCGTAGGCGTACGTGATGGCCGCGTCGTCCACGATCCACTGCCCCAGCCGCAGCGCCTGCCCCCCGACCAGGAGGGTGCCCGCGAGGACCGCGGCAGCGTCGGGGAGCGTCCGGCGCCCCGCGGGTCGGGGGGCGCGGGTCTGCGAGGTTCTGGTCACATGGAGGTGAACCGCGCGGCGCCCGTCACGTCACGCCCTCAGTAGCGGTAGTGGTCCGCCTTGTACGGGCCCTCGACCGGGACGCCGATGTAGGCAGCCTGCTCCGGGCGCAGGGCCGTGAGCTTCACGCCGAGCGCGTCGA
The DNA here is from genome assembly GCF_040636125.1 of Streptomyces sp. NPDC006733. Taxonomy (NCBI): domain Bacteria; kingdom Bacillati; phylum Actinomycetota; class Actinomycetes; order Kitasatosporales; family Streptomycetaceae; genus Streptomyces; species Streptomyces sp. NPDC006733. Next base: position 127,339 of record NZ_JBEYJD010000005.1, read on the forward strand.
GGTGGAGGCGGGCCACCTTCTCGTCCAGGTGCTTGGGGAGCACGTACACGCCGATGGGGTAGTCGGCGGTCTTGGTGAAGAGCTCGATCTGGGCGATCGTCTGGTTGGCGAAGCTGTTGGACATCACGAAGGACGGGTGGCCGGTCGCGTTCCCGAGGTTCATCAGGCGGCCCTCGGACAGCACGATGACGGTGTGCCCGTCGGGGAAGGTCCACGTGTGGACCTGCGGCTTGACCTCGTCCTTGACGATGCCGGGGACCTTCGCCAGGCCCGCCATGTCGATCTCGTTGTCGAAGTGGCCGATGTTGCTGACGATGGCCTGGTGCTTCATCCGGGCCATGTCGGCGGCCATGATGATGTCCTTGTTGCCGGTCGTCGTCACGAAGATGTCGCCCTCGGCGACGACCTCCTCCAACGTCGTGACCTGGTACCCGTCCATCGCCGCCTGCAGCGCGCAGATCGGGTCGATCTCGGTGACGATCACCCGGGCGCCCTGCCCGCGCAGCGACTCCGCGCAGCCCTTGCCGACATCGCCGTAGCCGAGCACGACGGCGACCTTGCCGCCGATCAGCACGTCCGTGGCCCGGTTGAGGCCGTCGATCAGCGAGTGCCGGCAGCCGTACTTGTTGTCGAACTTCGACTTGGTGACGGAGTCGTTGACGTTGATCGCCGGGAAGAGCAGCCCGCCGTCGCGCTGCATCTCGTAGAGGCGGTGGACGCCGGTCGTGGTCTCCTCCGTGACGCCCTTGATCGCGGCGGCCGCGGCGGTCCACTTGCCGGGGCTCTCGACCAGCGTGCGGCGCAGCAGGTCGAGGATGTGGCCGTACTCCTCGGAGTCGCCCTCGGCGAGGTCGGGGACCGCGCCCGCCTTCTCGAACTCGACGCCCTTGTGGATGAGGAGCGTCACGTCGCCGCCGTCGTCCAGAATCATGTTCAGTCCGCCGTCGGGCCAGGTGACGGCCTGCTCGGCACACCACCAGTACTCCTCCATCGTCTCGCCCTTCCAGGCGAAGACGGGGGTGCCCTGCGGGTCCTCGGGGGTGCCGTTCGGGCCGACGGCGACGGCGGCGGCCGCGTGGTCCTGGGTCGAGAAGATGTTGCACGACGCCCAGCGGACCTCGGCACCCAGCGCGACCAGCGTCTCGATGAGGACGGCCGTCTGGATCGTCATGTGCAGCGAGCCGGTGATCCGCGCCCCCGCCAGCGGCTGGGACGCCGCGTACTCCGCGCGGATCGACATCAGGCCGGGCATCTCGTGCTCGGCCATGACGATCTCCTTGCGGCCGAAGGCGGCGAGGGAGAGGTCCGCGACCTTGAAATCAGCGGCGGTGAGGGACGGCATCTGCACTCCTTGTGTCCAGGTTCAGCTTCTGGTTCTGGTTCAGGTTCTGGTGGATCTCGAGCGTCGCGGTGGACCGATTGAGGGTGATGTAGTGCAGGCCGGGAGCCCCGGCGGCGAGCAGCCGGTCGGCCAGCCGCGTCGCGTGGTCGACCCCGATCCGGTGCCCGGCGGCGGGGTCGTCGCGGGCCGCGTCGAGGCGGTGCGCCAGGTCGGCGGGGAACGTCGCGTCGCTCAGCTCGGCGAAGCGCCGGATCTGCCGGACGTCGGTGGCGGGCATGATCTCCGGGATGATCGGCGTGTCGCACCCGGCGGCGGCCACCCGGTCCCGCAGCCGCAGGTAGTCGTCCGCGTCGAAGAACATCTGGGTGATGGCGTAGTCGGCGCCCGCCCGGCACTTGGCGACGAAGTGCCGGATGTCCTCGTCCCAGCTCGGCGAGCGGGGGTGCCGCTCGGGGAACGCCGCCACGCCGATGCTGAAGTCACCGACGGACCTGACCAGCTCGACGAGGTCCGCCGCGTGGTCCAGGCCGCCCGGGTGCCGCACCCACGGCCCGCGCGGGTCGCCCGGCGGGTCGCCGCGCAGGACGAGGACGTCCCGGATCCCGGCGTCCGCGTACCGGCCGATGATCTGCCGCAGCTCCGCCACGGTGTGGCCGACGGCGGTCAGGTGCGCGACCGGGCGCAGCGTCGTCTCGGTGGCGATGCGGCGGGTGACGTCCACGGTCCGGTCACGGGACGAGCCGCCGGCGCCGTAGGTGACGGAGACGAACGTGGGTCCGACGGCCTCGATGCGGCGGATCGCGTCCCACAGGACGCGCTCGCCCGCGTCCGTCTTCGGCGGGAAGAACTCGAAGGAGAACGACCGGGTTCCGGAGGCGAGGATCTCGCGCAGGTTGGTGGTGCTGGTCAGCGTGGCCGGCCTGGTGGGCGCGGCGGACATGGTGGGCACGGTCCTCCTCAGGCCTTGTAGTAGCCGGCTTCCGGGTGGTGGATGACGATCGCGTCGGTGGACTGCTCCGGGTGCAGCTGGAACTCCTCGGACAGCACGACGCCGATGCGTTCCGGCTTGAGCAGGTCCATGATCTTGGCGCGGTCCTCCAGGTCCGGGCAGGCCGGATAGCCGAGCGAGTAGCGGCACCCCTGGTACTCGGTGCGGAACATCGCGTCGAGGTTGTCCGGGTCCGCGACCGCGATGCCCAGCTCCGTGCGGATCCGGGAGTGCCAGTACTCGGCCAGGGCCTCGGTCAGCTGCACGGAGAGGCCGTGCAGTTCGAGGTAGTCGCGGTAGGCGTTGGCGGCGAACAGTTCGTTCGCCACCTCGGAGACCCTGTTCCCCATGGTCACGACGGTGAGCGCGATGACGTCGGGCTCCCCCGTCCCCTCGGGGCGGAAGAAGTCCGACAGGCACAGGTGCCGGTCGCGGTGCTGGCGGGGGAACGTGAAGCGGTGGCTCTCGCCGCCGGTCTTCCCGTCCAGGATGATCAGGTCGTCGCCCTTGGACACGCAGGGGAAGTAGCCGTAGACCACGGCCGCCTCGAGCATGTTCTCGGTGTGCAGCCGGTCCAGCCACATCCGCAGCCGGGGCCGGCCCTCGGTCTCCACCAGCTCCTCGTACGAGGGTCCGCCGCCCCGGGCCGCCTTCAGCCCCCACTGGCCCATGAACGTGGCCCGCTCGTCCAGCCAGGACGAATACTCGGCGAGCGGAATGCCCTTCACGATCCGCGTCCCGAGGAAGGGCGCCTTCGGCACGGGGTTGTCGGTGGCCACGTCGGAGCGGGCGGGGAGGAGCGCCGGTGCCACGGGGGCACGTACGGGACGGTCCACGGCGGCCACGCGGCGCTGCTTGAGAGGCGGCAGGGTGGCGCCGGGGACACCACGTTTGACGGCGATGAGGGCGTCCATCAGCCGCAGGCCCTCGAAGGCGTCACGGGCGTAGCGGACCTCGCCCTCGTAGATCTCGTGCAGGTCCTGCTCGACGTAGGCGCGGGTGAGTGCGGCGCCGCCGAGGATGACGGGGTAGTCGGCGGCCATCTTGCGGGCGTTGAGCTCCTGGAGGTTCTCCTTCATGATCACGGTGGACTTCACCAGCAGGCCGGACATGCCGATCACGTCGGCCCTGTGCTCGGTGGCCGCTTCCAGGATGGCCGCCACCGGCTGCTTGATGCCGAGGTTGATCACGTTGTAGCCGTTGTTGGACAGGATGATGTCGACCAGGTTCTTGCCGATGTCATGCACGTCCCCGCGCACGGTCGCGAGCACGATCGTGCCCTTGCCCTCCGCGTCGGACTTCTCCATATGCGGTTCGAGGTAGGCGACAGCGGTCTTCATGACCTCGGCCGACTGGAGGACGAACGGCAGCTGCATCTGGCCGGAGCCGAACAGCTCGCCGACGACCTTCATGCCCTCCAGCAGGGTGTCGTTGACGATCGCCAGCGCGGGGCGGGTCCGCAGGGCCTCGTCCAGGTCCTGGTCCAGGCCGTTCTTCTCGCCGTCGATGATCCGCCGCTGCAACCGCTCGTCCAGCGGCAGCGCCGCCAGCTCCTCCGCCCGCCCGGCCTTCACGGACTTCATGTCGACGCCCTCGAACGCCTCCAAGAAGGCCTGGAGCGGGTCGTAGCCCTCCCGCCGCCGGTCGTAAACCAGATCCAGCGCGATCTCCCGCTGCTCCTCCGGGATCCGCGCAATCGGCACGATCTTCGCCGCGTGCACGATCGCGGAATCCAGCCCCGCCGCCACGCACTCGTTGAGGAAGACGGAGTTCAGGACGACGCGGGCGGCCGGGTTCAGGCCGAAGGAGATGTTCGACAGGCCCAGCGTCGTCTGCACCAGCGGGTGGCGGCGCTTGAGCTCCCGGATCGCCTCGATGGTGGCGATGCCGTCCTTGCGGGACTCCTCCTGACCCGTCGCGATCGTGAACGTCAGGCAGTCGACCAGGATGTCGGTCTCCTGGATGCCCCAGTTGCCGGTCAGATCCCCGATCAGGCGCTCGGCGATCGCGACCTTGTGCTCGGCCGTACGCGCCTGCCCCTGCTCATCGATGGTCAGCGCGATCAGTGCGGCACCGTGCTCCGACGCCAGGGCGGTCACCTGTGCGAACCGGGACTCGGGGCCGTCGCCGTCCTCGTAGTTGACGGAGTTGATGACGGCCCGGCCGCCGAGCTTCTCCAACCCCGCCCGCAACACGGGCACCTCGGTGGAGTCCAGCACGATGGGCAGGGTGGAGGCGGTGGCGAAACGCCCCGCCACCTCGGCCATGTCCGCGGCACCGTCGCGGCCGACGTAGTCGACGCACAGGTCGAGCAGGTGGGCGCCCTCGCGGATCTGGTCGCGGGCCATCTCCACGCAGTCGTCCCAGCGGCCCTCCAGCATCGCCTCACGGAATTTCTTCGACCCGTTGGCGTTGGTCCGCTCGCCGATGGCGAGGTACGAGGCGTCCTGCCGGAACGGGACCGTCTGGTAGAGCGAGGCGGCGCCCGGCTCGGGGCGCGGACTGCGCGGGGCAACGTCCAGCCCGCGCACCCGCTCCACGACCTGGCGCAGATGCTCCGGCGTCGTGCCGCAGCAACCCCCCACCAGCGACAGCCCGTACTCGCGCACGAACGTCTCGTGCGCGTCGGCCAACTCCTCCGGCGACAGCGGGTAGTGGGCGCCGTCCTTGCCCAGCACCGGCAGGCCGGCGTTCGGCATGCACGAGACGGCGATCCGCGCATGCCGGGCGAGATAGCGCAGGTGCTCGCTCATCTCCGCCGGGCCGGTGGCGCAGTTCAGGCCGATCATGTCGATGCCCAGCGGCTCCAGCGCGGTGAGCGCCGCGCCGATCTCGGAGCCGAGCAGCATCGTGCCCGTCGTCTCCACCGTGACCTGGCAGATCAGCGGCAGAGAGGCGCCTGCGGCACTCATCGCCCGCCGGGCGCCGACGATGGCGGCCTTGGTCTGCAGCAGATCCTGCGTCGTCTCCACCAGGATCGCGTCCGCGCCGCCTTCCACCAGTCCGGCCACGTTCGCCTCGTAACCGTCCCGGAGCAGGGCATAGGGCGCGTGGCCGAGGGTTGGCAGCTTGGTGCCGGGGCCGACGGAGCCGAGCACCCAGCGCGGGCGGTCCGGCGTGGCGAAGTCGTCCGCCACCTCCCGGGCCAACCGGGCACCGGTCACCGACAGCTCGTGGATCCGCTCCGGGATGTCGTACTCCCCCAGCGCCGCCAGGTTCGCCCCGAACGTGTTCGTCTCGACGCAGTCCACACCCGCCGCGAAGTACTCCTCGTGCACCGACCGCACGATGTCCGGACGGGTCACGTTCAGAACCTCGTTGCACCCCTCCAGATTCTCGAAGTCGTCCAGCGACGGATCCTGCGCCTGCAACATCGTGCCCATAGCGCCGTCGCCCACCACCACCCTGGTCGCGAACGCCCGGCGCAGAGCGTCGGCCCGCACCGAGCCGCTCATGACAGAACCACCAGGTGCGTGGCGAGTTCGGCGGCCGACGCCGGGCCGTAGCCGGCCCGTAGCCGTTCCAGCAGGTCGGCCGCCGAGAGCACGTACTCCTGGGTGCCGACCGATTCGAGGACGACGGTGGCGATGGCGCAGCCCAGTTCGGCCGAGCGGCGGAGGGAGAGGTTCCAGGAGACGCCTGCGAGGAAGCCGGCGCGGAAGGCGTCGCCGACGCCGGTGGGTTCGGTGGGTCCCGTCGTCGGGGCGGCTGGTACGAGGATCGGGGCCTCGCCCGCGCGCTCGATGCGGACGCCCTGGGCGCCGAGCGTGGTGATCCACGTGCCGACGCGCTGGAGCACCTGTTCCGCGCTCCAGCCGGTGCGCTCCTGGAGGAGCGCCGCCTCGTACTCGTTGCTGAAGAGGAACCGGGGGCCGTCGAGGAGTCGGCGCACCGACTCGCCGTCCAGGCGGGCCAGTTGCTGCGACGGGTCGGCGGCGAAGGGGATGCCCAGCTCGCGGCAGTCCGCCGTGTGCCGGAGCATCGCCTCGGGGTCGTTGGGGGCGATGACGACCAGGTCGAGGGTGCCGGCGCGGTCCGCGACGGGGGCGAGGGCGATCCGGCGGGCCTCGGACATGGCGCCCGCGTAGAACGTGGCGATCTGGTTCTGCACCGAGTCGGTGGTGCAGACGAAGCGGGCCGTCTGGTGCTCGTGGGAGACGTGGACGGAGTCGGTGTCGACGCCGTGCTGCTTGAGCCAGACCTGGTAGTCGGCGAAGTCCGGGCCGACCGCGCCGACCAGGACGGGGGCGAGGCCGAGCTGCCCCATGCCGAAGGCGATGTTGGCCGCCACCCCTCCCCGCCGGACCTCCAGGGTGTCGGCGAGGAAGGACAGGGACACGTTCTTGAGCTGGTCGGCGACCAGGTGGTCGGTGAACCGACCGGGGAAGACCATCAGATGGTCGGTTGCGATCGATCCTGTGATGGCGGTGCGCATCTCAGTCACTCACTCACTCCTCCGGTGCTCTTCCTCAGCCGGCTGTCAGAGACCGGCGGCCTGGCGGAGCTTCGCCGCCCGGTCGGTGGACTCCCAGGTGAACTCGGCGTCCGTCCGGCCGAAGTGGCCGTAGGCGGCGGTCTGCGCGTAGATGGGGCGCAGCAGGTCGAGGTCGCGCACGATGGCGGCCGGGCGCAGGTCGAAGACCTGGCTGACGGCGTCTTGAATGCGGGCCACGGGGACCGTCTCGGTGCCGAACGTCTCGACGAAGAGCCCGACGGGGGCCGCCTTGCCGATGGCGTACGCGACTTGGACCTCGCAGCGCGTGGCCAGTTCGGCCGCCACGACGTTCTTCGCCACCCAGCGCATGGCGTACGCGGCGGAACGGTCCACCTTGGACGGGTCCTTGCCGGAGAAGGCGCCGCCGCCGTGCCGGGCCATCCCGCCGTACGTGTCGACAATGATCTTGCGGCCGGTCAGCCCCGCGTCACCCATCGGACCGCCCACCTCGAAGCGGCCGGTCGGGTTGACCAGCAGCCGGTACCCCTCCGTGGACAGCGTGGCGCCGAGGGCTTCGAGCTCGGGCTCCACGACGAACTCGCGGATGTCGGGGGCGAGGAGCGAGTCCAGGCTGATGTCGGGCGCGTGCTGGCTGGAGATCACGACGGTGTCGAGGCGTACGGCCTTGCTGCCGTCGTACTCGATGGTGACCTGCGTCTTGCCGTCCGGACGCAGGTACGCCAGCCGGCCGCTCTTGCGGACCGCGGAGAGGCGGCGGGAAAGGCGGTGGGCGAGCGCGATCGGCAGCGGCATCAGCTCGGGGGTGTCGTCGCACGCGTACCCGAACATCAGGCCCTGGTCACCCGCACCCTGGCGGTCGAGGTCGTCCTCACCGCCCTCCACCCGCGCCTCGTACGCCGCGTCCACACCCTGCGCGATGTCTGGCGACTGCGCACCGATCGACACCGACACCCCGCACGAAGCCCCGTCGAAACCCTTCGCCGACGAGTCGTAACCGATATCCAGAACCGTCTGCCGCACGATCGCCGGAATATCGGCGTACGCGGACGTGGTGACCTCACCGGCGATGTGCACCTGGCCGGTCGTGATCAGGGTTTCGACCGCGACCCGGGCGGTGCGGTCCTGCCCGAGGAGCGCGTCGAGCACGGAGTCGCTGATCTGGTCGGCGATTTTGTCGGGGTGTCCCTCGGTAACCGATTCCGACGTGAAAAGGCGACGGGCCATGGATTCCTCCAGATGCGTATCGAACGCTCCGGTGGGCATGGGAGCGATATCCACGAGAGCGTGCGATCGGCACCTTGCGGACGGCTAAAGCGAAACCTGCGCACGGGCCGTCCCACGGGGGTAACCTTTTTCGACGGCCTTGCGGGTCGCGGATCGCTTTAGGGGCGCTTTAGTCCCACCTGTCGCAATGGATGCAAGAAAGGAGCTATCCATGACCCGCTACCTCATCAGCTTCCTCCCGTGGATCGCCTACGCCTTCGTCGCCACGAGCGATGACTGGCGCAAGGGTGCACTGGTCGGGCTCGGGATCGCCGCAGTGGTGATCTGGCGCGACCGCAAGTCCGGCAAGAACTGGGACGAGATGGTGATCGAGACCAGCGCGTTCGTGTTCTTCGCGGGGATCGCCTGGCTGTCCTACGCGCAACCGGACTCGGATCTGGTCCGTTACGGGCCGGCTCTCGTCGACGCATGGCTCGCCCTCACCGCCTGGGGCTCGCTGCTCATCCGTCGGCCGTTCACCCTCGGCATCGCACGCAAACTCGTACCGGAGAAGGTCGCCCGCACGGAGGCGTTCTACCGGACCAACGCCGTCATCACGCAGGTGTGGGGGCTCGCCTTCGCGGCTGCCGCCGTCGTGCTGGCCCTCATCATCCGCGCCGACGCGCACGCGACGACACCCATGATCGTCGTCAAGGTCGCGAGCTTCGTGATCCCCGTGCTCTTCACGATCCGCTACCCGAAGGCCGTCGCCGCGCGCCGCGCGCACCAGACCGCCTGAGCACCGTCCGCCGCCCCCGCCACCCGCTCCCCCCACCGTCCCACCGCCTCAGAGAGTGAGGCGGTGGGTTCAGTGCTGCCCGAGCGCGGAACGGCGGCGCTGCGACGACATGCCCGTGCCCGGACATGCCCGTGCCCCGGATCCGTCAGGAGGTCCGGGGCACGGGCGGCAGGGTCGCGGCCGTCAGCCGTAGGCCCACGCGCCGGGCGGGCTGTAGCTGTCGGGGGTCCAGCGCGGGGGCCGGCTGCCCTGGCCGCCGCGCCCGACCTGGTCGTCGTCGGCGGCGGCCTTCTGCCGCAGCACGGCGAGCAGGGCGACCGTCGCGGCGGCCACCTGCTCGTCGTCCGGCTCACCGCGGACGAACTGGATGAGCAGTTCGTCCGCCGGCCGGGTGCTCGTCGGTGTCGGTGCGGCCGTCGCGGTGGGTGCGGTCTTGGTGCTGGGTGCGGTCGGTGCGCTCGGTGTCGTCATGGCCGTCACACCGGCGGGTTTCCGTGCTTGCGGGACGGGAGCGTGGCGTGCTTCGTGCGGAGCATCGCCAGCGAGCGGATCAGGACCGATCGCGTCTCCGCGGGGTCGATGACGTCGTCCACGAGGCCGCGCTCGGCCGCGTAGTAGGGGTGCATCAGTTCCTCCTGGTACTGCTTGATGCGCTCGGCCCGGACCGCGTCCGGGTCGTCCGCCGCCGCGATCTCGCGCCGGAAGACGACGTTGGCGGCGCCCTCCGCACCCATGACCGCGATCTCGTTGGTCGGCCACGCGAACGACAGGTCGGTGCCGATGGAACGGGAGTCCATGACGATGTACGAACCGCCGTACGCCTTGCGCAGGATGACCTGGATGCGCGGCACGGTGGCGTTGCAGTACGCGTACAGCAGCTTCGCGCCGTGCCGGATGATGCCGCCGTGCTCCTGCGCGCTGCCGGGCAGGAAGCCGGGCACGTCCACGAGCGTGACCAGCGGGATGCTGAACGAGTCGCACATCTGGACAAAGCGCGCGGCCTTTTCCGAGGCGTTGATGTCCAGGACGCCCGCCAGCGAGGCCGGCTGGTTGGCCACGATGCCGACCACCTGGCCGTCCAGGCGCGCCAGCGCGCAGACGATGTTGGTGGCCCAGGCGGCGTGCACCTCGAAGAACTCGCCGTCGTCGACGATCTCCTCGATCACCGGCCGGATGTCGTAGGCGCGGTTGGCGTCGGCCGGGACCAGTTCCAGCAGCGACTCGTTGCGGCGGTCGGCCGGGTCGGCGGTGGTGACGGCCGGCGGCAGCTCACGGTTGTTGGAGGGCAGGAGCGAGAGCAGGTAGCGGACCTCGGCGAGGCACTCCGCCTCGTCCTCGTAGACGAACTGCGCCGCGCCGGAGACCGACGCGTGCACGTCGGCGCCGCCGAGCTGGTCGTGCGAGATCTTCTCGCCGGTGACGGCCTGCACGACGTCGGGCCCGGTGATGTACATCTGCGAGGTGCCGCGCACCATGAACACGAAGTCGGTGAGCGCCGGGGAGTAGGTGGCGCCGCCCGCGCACGGGCCGAGCATCACGCTGATCTGCGGGATGACGCCCGACGAGCGGACGTTGCGCCGGAAGATGCCGCCGTAGCCGGCGAGCGCGGTGACGCCCTCCTGGATGCGGGCCCCCGCACCGTCGCTGAGGCTGACCAGGGGCGCGCCGGCCGACTCGGCCAGGTCCATCAGCTTGTGGATCTTCTCGGCGTGGGCCTCGCCCAGCGAGCCGCCGAAGATCCGGAAGTCATGGGCGTAGACGAAGACCGTGCGGCCCATGACCTCGCCCCAGCCGGTGACCACGCCGTCGGTGTAGGGGCGCTTGTTCTCCAGGCCGAAGCCGGTGGCGCGGTGCCGGCGCAGCGGTTCGATCTCGGTGAACGTGCCCGGGTCGAAGAGGAGTTCCAGCCGCTCGTGGACGGTCAGCTTGCCCTTCGCCCACTGCTGCTCCGTCGCGCGCGGCCCCGGCCCGTCCCTGACCGTCTGTTTGACCAGGTTGAGCAGCGCCACCCGGGACCGCGGGTCCTGGCGGGGCGGCGGAAGCTGGCCCGTCACCGGGGCCAGCGTCTGCGGCCGGGTCGAGGTGATGTCCTCGGCAATGGTCATGGTTCGGTTCACCCATCCACTCGGTCAGGTCCACTCGGTCAGGCGATTGCGGCGATCGCAGTGATTGCAGCGTTTTATGAAACAGCCTGAACCTCATTGAAGCCGCGGCTTCGAAGCAGGTGCCACAGCGTCGACCCCCTAGCCTCCTCCTGCCCACCCCTATTCGGTGTCCGATATGGGTACTGCTAAGGGGCGCGGGCGGGGAGACATAGGGGTTACTCCCCCTTGGTGCAGCCCGTAGAAAAGAGCGGACGAGGCCAGTTCGCGACAAGGCGGGTTTCAGCGATGACTACGGCAATGGTGTTTCCAGGAATGGGTCCCACCCGTTTCTCCGACCTGGGCAGGTTCCTGCTTCTGAATACCTTTGCCCGCGATCTGCTGCCGATCGCCGACGAAGCGCTCGGCTACTCGGTCTTCGACCGATTCCGTGCGTCGGGCGAGGATTACTCGGAGGCGGCCCAGGTCGCTTTCATGGTCGCTTCCACGGCGCTCGCGCAGTGGGCCCGCGCCGAGTTGGGCGCCGAGGCCGAGATCTGCGCGGGGCCGAGCTTCGGCGAGAAGCCGCTGATGGCGTTCTGCGGCGCGCTGGACTTCCCCGACGCGGTGGTGATGACGGCCCGGCTGGCCCGTTGCACCGCCGACTACTTCGCCACCGAGCACCGGGACGTGGTCACCCAGTCCTTCGTACGGGCCCCCGCCGACGGGCTGCGCGAGCTGCTCGACGGGATGGACGAACGCGGCGAGTGGTACGACCTGTCCTGCCGCCTCGACCAGGGCTTCGAGATGATCTCGCTGCGCGAGGAGCACCTGGAGGCGTTCACCGGCCGGCTGCGGAAGATCGGTTCGCTGCCGCTGTACGCGATGCGCCCGCCGATGCACTCCTCCCTCTTCACCGGGCTGCGCGACCGCGCCGCCGTCGAGGTCATCGACGCCCTGCCGCTGCGCGACCCGGACCTCCCCGTCCTCGCCGACCAGGACGGCCGGCTCGTCGACACCGCCGAAGGGCTCAGGACGATGCTGCTCGACCACTTCGTGAAGCCGGTGGACTGGCCGGCGGTCCTCGCCGAGCTGGGCCGGCGCGGGGTGACGAGGCTGGTGGTGGCCGGCCCCGACGCCCTGTTCAGCCGGGTGGAGTGCGCGGTGCGCAACTTCGACGTCGTCCTGGCCGATCCGAAGCACGCGATGCGTCCCAAGGCGGGGGTCTGACATGAGCGTCATCACCGAAGCGACGGCGTCGGCCGCGGCGACGGCACCATCGCCGTCCGCAGGGCAGGCAGGGGGGCCGGGCTCAGAGCAGGCCGGGGGCCAGGGCCCAGGGCCGGCCGCTTCCCTCGACCACACCCTGCACGGCCGCTTCCTGCGCGGCCTCGCGATCTCCCCCGACCGCCCCGCCTTCCGGGTCGGCGGCCGGGACGTCAGCTACACCGAGGCCCATGAGAGCGCCCTGGCGTGGGCGGGCGCCCTGCGGCACGCGGCGCCCGGGGCCGGTGCGGGACCGCGCGTCGTCGCCGTCCTGGCCACCAAGACCCCCGAGGCCTACATCGGGCTGCTGGCCGCCCTCTACCTGGGCGCCGTCGCGGTCCCGGTCAACCCGGAGTTCCCCGCCGCCCGCAACCGGTCGATCCTGGCGGCGGCCGGCGTGGACGCGGTGATCACCGACCGGCGCGGGCTGGCCGGCCTCGACGCCCTGACGGCGGGCTGGGACGACCGCGACGCCGCGGCCGGCCCGCTGCTCGTCCTCGTCCCGGGCGCCGAACCGCACCCCGAGCGCCCGGACCTCATCACGGCCACCCCGCCGGAGACCGCCCTCGCAGCGCCGCTCCCGGCGAACGCCGAGGACACCGCGTACATCCTCTTCACGTCCGGCTCCACCGGCCGCCCGAAGGGCGTGCCCACCAGCCACCGCGCGGCCGACAGCTACTTCCGCACGCTTGACGCGCGGTACGGCTTCGGCCCGGACGACGTGTTCTCGCAGACGTTCGACCTCACCTTCGACTGCGCCATGTTCGACCTGTTCTGCGCATGGGGCGCGGGCGGCTGCGTCGTGCCGATCCCCCTGCAGGCGTACCGCGACCTGCCGGGGTTCCTGGCCGAGCAGCGCATGACGGTCTGGTTCTCGACCCCCGGCGGCATCGCGCTGGCCCGCCGCACCGGCGCACTGTCGCCCGGCGCGCTGCCGGGCCTGCGCTGGAGCCTGTTCGCGGGCGAGCCCCTGCACCGTCAGGACGCGGAGGACTGGCTGCGGGCCGCGCCCGGCTCCGTGGTGGAGAACCTCTACGGGCCGACCGAGCTGACGATCACCGTCACCGGGCACCGCCTGTCCCCCGCGACCCCCGACGAGCGCTACGTCAACGGCGTCGTCCCGATCGGCCCCGTGCACGACTCGCTGGACGCGCTGCTGCTCGCCCCGGACGGATCGGTGGACGCGGGCAGCGGGGACGGGGAGGGCGAGGGCGAACTGTGCATCACCGGGCCGCAGATGTTCTCCGGCTACCTCGACCCGGCCGAGGACGCGGGCCGCTTCCTGGACCACGACGGCCGGCGCTGGTACCGCACCGGCGACCGCGTACGCCGCTACGCGGACGGCGACATCGCCTACGTGGGACGCGCCGACGACCAGGTGCAGGTGCAGGGCTGGCGGGTGGAGCTGTCCGAGGTCAGCCACAGCGTGCGCGGGCTGCCCGGGGTCGAGGACGCCGTCACGGTGGCCGCGGCCGTCGGCGGCAGCCACGAGCTCGTCACCTTCTACACCGGGGAGCCCGCCGCATCGGCGGACCTGGCCCGCCGGTTGACCGCGGACCTGCCCAAGGCGATGGTCCCCCGGCTCTTCCAGCACCTGGAGGAGTTCCCGATGAACCCCAACCGGAAGATCGACCGGTCCACTCTCAGGTCCCGCGCCGAGGCGCTGCTGGACCGCGGCCGGATTCGCAGCTGACAAGGAGATGACCGTGACCATCGTGGACACCGCCGGCACCGCAGACACTGCGGGCACCGTGGCCCCTGCGGGCACCGTGGCCCCCGCGGGCAACCGCACCGACCGCCCCGCCGACACCGCGCACCTGCTGCACGAACTGCTCGACACGACGGCGGCCCGGCAACCGCGGAGCATCGCCGTACGCGACTCCCGCGACGCCTGGACCTGGGAGAACCTGGTCCAGCAGAGCCACATGATCGCCGGCTGGCTGCGCGAGCAGGGGGTCGGTTCCGGGGACCGCATCGTCGTACGCCTGCCGAACGTCCGCGAGATGGTGGCGCTGCTCTACGCCGCCTCCCGGATCGGGGCGGCGCTCGTGCCGATCAGCGCCGAGATGAAGGAGTTCCACCTCAAGGCCGTCATCGCCAACTGCGAGCCCAAGGCGGTCGTGGTCGTGGACGGCCTGGCGGACGGCGTCCAGGCGCTGACGGAGGTGCCCGTGCACGAGGTCGGCGCCATCTGGGCCGCCGCCACCGACACCGAGGTGCGCATCGCCCCCGCGCAGACGTCGGTCGACTCCCCTGCCGTCCTCATCTACACCTCCGGCAGCACCGCCACCCCGAAGGGCATCGTCTGCCCGCACGCGCAGATGTCGTTCGCCGCCGACGCGATCAACCAGGTGCTCGGCTACCGCGCGGACGACGTCGTCTTCTGCCGCGTCCCGCTCTCCTTCGACTACGGCCTGTTCCAGGTGCTGCTGACGTGCCTGTCGGGCGCCGAACTGGTCCTCGCCGACGGGGAGGCCGACCCCAAGCTGCATATCCTCATCCGCGAGACCGGCGCGACGATCCTGCCCCTCGTCCCCTCCCTCGGCGGACCCCTGATCCGGCTCGCCGAGCGCGACCCGCGCCCGACGAAGCTGCGGATGTTCACCAGCACCGGCGCCGCGCTGGAGCAGCGGATCATCGACGGGCTGTGGCGCTGCTTCCCCGACGCCCGTGTCGTGCGGATGTACGGCATCTCGGAGTGCAAGCGGATCACCGTCATGCCGCCCGAGGAGGACCGCACGCGGCCCGGCTCGTCCGGCCGCCCGCTGCCCGGCACCCAGGTGACCATCCTCGACGAGGAGGGCAACCCGGTCCCGGCCGGCAGCAGCGGTGAGATCACCGTCACCGGCCCGAACGTCATGGCCGGCTACTGGCGGCTGCCCGAGATCACCGCCCGCACCTTCCGCACCGACCCGGAGACGGGCGTCACCCGCCTGCACACCGGCGACTACGGCTCGCTCGACGCGGACGGCTACCTGTACTTCGAGGGCCGGCGCGACGACATGTTCAAGCGGAAGGGCATGCGGGTCAGCACCATCGAGATCGAAGCCGCCGCCATGGACATCCCCGGGGTGCGCAACGCCGCCGCCCTCAAGCCGACCGCCGACCGCGACCTGCTGCTCTTCGTCGCCGCCGACCTGCCGCCGCAGACCGTGCTGCGGGAGCTGGCGCAGCGGCTGGAGGCCGTGAAGGTCCCCTCGCTGTGCAAGGTCATCGACGACTTCCCGCTGACCGCCAACGGCAAGAACGCCAAGCAGCAGCTCGAAGCGCTGCTGGCGGCGGAAGAGCTGGCCGCCGGATGACCGTCACCGAGACCGGAACCGTCACCGAAGCCGTCACCGAAGCCACGGCTGTCCGCGTGACCGACGAAGAGCTGGTCGCGCGGTACGGCTCACCGCTCTACGTCTACGACCTGGACCGCGTCATCGCCGCCCGCGACGATCTCCGGGACGCCCTGCCGGAGCCGTTCACCCTCTTCTACTCCCTCAAGGCCAACCCGCACCCCGGCCTGGTCCGCGCCCTCGGCGAGGGCGACCGGCCATGCCGCGCCGAGGTGTGCTCGACCGGCGAGCTGGCGTCCGCGCTGGAGGCCGGCCACAGCGCCGACCGGATCCTGTACTCCGGCCCCGGCAAGACCGCGGAGGAGATCTCCGCCGCGCTCACCGCCGGCGTCCGTACGTTCTCCGTCGAGTCGCTCGGCGACCTGCGGCGGCTGGGCGTGCGGGCGGTGCTGCACGGCACCACCGCCGACGCCCTGATCCGCGTCAACAGCGCGGCGGCCGCGGCCACCACCAGCATCCGGATGACCGGCACGCCCTCGCAGTTCGGCTTCGACGCCGAGGGCCTGAGCGAGCTGCTGCCGGAGATCCGCGCGGTGGAGGGGATCCGGGTCGCGGGCGCGCACTTCTTCCCGCTCAGTAACTCCAAGGACGAGGCGAGCCTGATCGCCGAGTTCCAGGAGACCATCCGGGGCGCGGCACGCCTGGAGGCCGAACTCGGCACGCCGCTGCGCCTGCTGGACATCGGCGGAGGCTTCGCCGCCCCGTACTCGGTGCCCGGCGAGCGGCCCGTCTACGGCGAGCTGCGCGCGGAGCTGGAACGGACCCTCGACGAGCACTTCCCGCGGTGGCGGCAGGGCGTCCCGGAGATCGCCTGCGAGTCGGGGCGCTACCTGGTCGGCGACAGCGGGCGGCTGCTGACCACGGTCACCAACGTCAAGCAGAGCCGCGGCCGGACCTTCGCGGTGCTGGACGCGGGCATCAACACCCTCGGTGGGATGGCGGGCCTGGGCCGGCTGCTGCCCCTGTCGGTCGAGCCGAAGGCCGGGAGCGGCGACGGTGCGGCGGAGGAGATCGTCGTCACGCTCGCCGGTCCCCTCTGCACCCCCGGCGACCTGCTCTCCCGGTCCGCCCGCATGCCCCTCCCACACCCCGGCGACGTGATCGCCGTGCCCAACGTGGGCGCGTACGGGCCCACCGCGAGCCTGCTGCTGTTCCTCGGCCGCCCCGCACCGGCCGAAATCCTGCTCAGAGCCGGTGAAGTGACGTCGGCGTCGCGCCTGATCTCTTCCCGCGCAGAAATCGACACTGGAGTTCAGTGATGAGCGAGTCCGCATCCCACGAGTCCACCGCAGACGGCTCCGCCGTCGATCCGGCCGACCGGGCCGAACCGGTCGATCTGGCCGGGCTGGCCGGCCTGACCGAGGCGGAGCAGTACCGACGCCTCCTCGCGGTGGTCCGTAGGGAGGCGGAAGCGGCGCTGCGCAAGGCCGGTCGGGAGGGGCGGATCCCTCTCGACCTGTCGCAGCCGTTCCTGCTGCTCGGCTTCGACTCCCTGGCCGTCGTCGACCTGCACCGCAGGCTCAGCGACGCGACAGGGCTCGACCTGCCGATCACCATCGCCTTCGACCACCCGACGCCGACCGCGCTGGCCAGGCAGCTGATGTGGGAGAGCTTCGGCGTGCGGTTCGACGGCCGCTCCGACGGCCGGACGGTGACGGGTGGTGAGGCCGGTTCGCGTCCGCAGGACGAGCCCACGGCCTACCCGGCCGCCGGCTCCGACGAGCCGATCGCGATCATCGGCATGGCGTGCCGCTACCCGGGCGGGATCAGCTCCCCCGAGCAACTGTGGGACCTGGTGGTGTCGGGCCGGGACGCCATCGGCACGCTGCCCACCGACCGCGGCTGGGACGTGGAGGGCCTCTACGACCCCGACCCGGACGCCCCCGGCAAGACCTACACGCGCGAGGGCGGCTTCCTCTACGGGGCGGCCGAGTTCGACGCGGACTTCTTCGGCATCAGCCCCCGCGAGGCCGCCTCCATGGACCCGCAGCAGCGGCTGACCCTGGAGACCTCCTGGGAGGCGTTCGAGCGGGCCGGCATCGACCCGGCCGCGCTCCGCGGCTCGGCGACCGGCGTCTTCGTCGGGGCCGAACCGCAGGAGTACGGACCCCGGCTGCACCAGGCGCCCGAGGGCTACGAGGGCTACCTGCTGACCGGCAGCGCCACGAGCGTCATCTCGGGGCGCGTCGCCTACACGCTGGGCCTGGAGGGCCCGACGCTGTCGGTCGACACCGCCTGCTCCGCCTCGCTGGTCGCCCTGCACCTCGCGGTCCAGTCGCTGCGCGCCGGCGAGTGCTCGCTCGCGCTCGCGAGCGGCGTCGCCGTGATGTCCAGCCCCGGCGCCTTCACCGCGTTCAGCCGGCAGCGCGGACTCGCGCCGGACGGCCACTGCAAGCCGTTCGCCGAGGCCGCGGACGGCACGTGCTGGGGCGAAGGGGTCGGCGTCCTCGTCGTCGAGCGCCTGTCGGACGCGCGACGCAACGGCCACCGGGTGCTGGCGGTCGTGCGCAGCAGCGCGATCAACCAGGACGGCGCGAGCAACGGCCTCACCGCCCCCAACGGCCCCTCCCAGCAGCGCCTGATCCAGCAGGCCCTGGCGAGCGGCGGCCTCACCGCCGCCGACGTGGACGCCGTCGAGGCGCACGGCACCGGAACGAAGCTCGGCGACCCGATCGAGGCCCAGGCCCTGATCGCCACGTACGGGCGGGGGCACGACGCCGACAACCCGCTGTGGCTGGGCTCGGTGAAGTCCAACATCGGCCACACGGCCGCCGCCGCGGGCGTCGCGGGGATCATCAAGATGGTGCAGGCGATGCGGCACGAGACGCTGCCGCCCACCTTGAATGTCGATTCACCGACACCGCACGTGGATTGGTCGGCTGGCTCGGTGGAGCTGTTGACGGAGGCGCAGCCGTGGCCGGTGCGGGAGCGTCCGCGTCGGGCGGGGGTGTCGTCGTTCGGGATCAGCGGGACGAACGCGCACGTGATCGTGGAGGAGGCTCCGGCCGAGGTCGGGGTGGAGGGCGTTGCGGCTTTCGCCCTGCCGGTGGTGCCGTGGGTGCTGTCCGGGAGGACGCCGGAGGCGTTGCGGGCGCAGGCTGCCCGTCTGCGGGAGTTCGTGCTCGCCGATGCGGGGCTGGATGCGGCGCTGGTGGGTGCGGCGCTGGCGACGACGCGGGCGGGCTTCGCCCACCGTGCGGGTGTGGTCGCGGCTGACCGTGCGGGTCTGCTGGCCGGTCTGGACGCCGTCGTGGACGGCGAGGCCAAGGTGGGTATGGCGGGGGGCGGGGACCTGGCGTTCCTGTTCACCGGGCAGGGCAGCCAGCGGGCCGGGATGGGGCGCGAGCTGTACGCCGCGTTCCCCGTCTTCGCGCAGGCGCTGGACGCCGTGGCGGTCGCCTTCGACGAGCACCTGGACCGTCCGCTGCTGGACGTGCTGTTCGCCGACGGCGACCGGCTGAACGAGACGGGCTACACGCAGCCCGCGCTGTTCGCGCTGGAAGTGGCGCTGTTCCGGCTGCTCACGTCCTGGGGCGTCCGGCCGCAGGTGCTGGCCGGTCACTCCATCGGTGAGCTGGCCGCCGCGCATGTGGCGGGCGTCTGGTCGCTGGAGGATGCGGCGCTGCTGGTGGCCGCTCGTGGGCGGCTGATGCAGCAGCTCCCGCCCGGTGGGGCGATGGCGGCGATCCAGGCCACGGAGGCGGAGGTCCTGCCGCAGCTCAACGACCGGGTCGGGATCGCAGCCGTCAACGGGCCGACGTCGATCGTCGTCTCCGGCGACGACGAGGCCGTGGCTCAGGTCATCGCGCACTTCGACGCTTTGGGCCGGAAGACCAAGCGCCTCACCGTCAGCCACGCCTTCCACTCCGTCCACATGGAGGCGATGCTCGACGAGTTCCGGCGCTTCGCCTCCATCCTGGAGTACTCGGCGCCGTCCATCCCGATCGTGTCGACGCTGACCGGGCGGGCCGCGACCGCCGCCGAGCTGACGGACCCCGAGTACTGGGTCCGGCACGTCCGCGAGGCCGTCCGCTTCGCCGACGCCGTCACCACCCTCCAGAGCCAGGGCGTCACGACCTTCCTGGAGCTCGGCCCGGACGCCGTGCTGACGGCCATGGGTGCCGAGAGCGTCACCGACGCCGTCCTCGTCGCCACCCAGCGCCGCAGCCAGGGCGAGGCGCAGGCCCTCGTGTCGTCCGTCGCCGCCCTGCACACGCACGGCGTCGAGGTCGACTGGCGGGCATTCTTCGGAACAGGTCCCGCCACCCCGCTGCTGGATCTGCCGACCTACGCCTTCCAGCGGGAGCGGTACTGGCTGGACGACGTGACGGGCTCCGCCGACCCCTCGGCCCTCGGGATCGAGGCGGCCCCGCACCCGCTGCTCGGCGCCGTCGTCGCGGTGGCGGGCACCGACCGGCTGGTGCTCACCGGCCGGCTGTCCCTGCAGACGCATCCGTGGCTCGCGGACCACGCCGTGGGAGACACGGCGCTGCTCCCCGGCACCGGCTTCGTCGAACTCGCCGTGCAGGCGGGCGACCGCGTCGGCTGCCCCGTCCTGGAGGAGCTGACGCTCCAGGCGCCGCTGCTGCTCGACGGCTCCGGCGCGGTCGACTTCCAGCTGGTCGTGGAGGAGCCCGGCCAGGACGGCAGGCGGGCGCTGGGGATCTTCTCCCGCCCCGCCGGGACCGACGACTCCCTCTGGACGCAGCACGCCGAAGGCCTACTGCGGTCCGAGGACGCGGCGGCCACCCGCCCGGCCGGCAGCGCGTGGCCACCGGCCGGCGCACAGCCCATCGAGGTCGAGGGCGCCTACGACCGGATGCGCGAGCAGGGATACGGCTACGGACCGTCCTTCCAAGGGCTGCGCGCCGCCTGGCGGCTGGGCGAGGAGGTCTTCGCGGAGGTCGCGCTGCCGGAAGGCGTCGACGCCACCGGCTACGCCCTGCACCCCGCTCTCCTGGACGCCGCCCTGCACGCCATCGGCATCGACCGGCCCAGCGAGGACGCCGAGCTGCCGTTCGCCTGGACCGACGTCGTCCTGCACGCCTCCGGCGCGACCGCGCTGCGGGTGCGGGTCACCCCGGCCAACTCCGGGTACGCGCTGCGGCTGTCGGACGTGCAGGGCGGCCCGGTCGCCGACGTGGGCGCGCTGGTGCTGCGGCCGGTCGTTGCCGCCGAGTTGAAGACATCCCAGACTGCGGCCGCACGGGATCTCTACCACGTGGAATGGTCCGCACTCCGGGCCGGTGGGACCTCGTCCGACGGTGAGTCGGCGCTGGTGCGCGTGCCCGCACACGTCGAGCCGATCGAGGCACTGACGGCCGTACTCGCCGAACTGCAGACGCTGCTGGCGCTCGACGATGAGCGTCGGTTGGTGGTGGTGACGCGGGGTGCGGTGGCGGTGGTGCCGGGTGAGGACGTGTCGGATCTGGGGCAGGCCGCGGTGTGGGGCCTGATCCGCTCCGCGCAGTCCGAGCACCCCGGTCGGATCGTCCTGCTCGACACCGACACCGACACCGATGAGATCCCTGGTGGGGTGCTGGGTTCGGGTGAGCCGGAGTTGGCGGTACGCGGCGGGTCGGTCTTTGTGCCGCGCCTGGCCCGGACGACGGCCACCGGTGTCCCGGTGGTGTGGCGGACCGATGGCACGGTGCTGATCACCGGCGGTACCGGTGGCCTGGGTGCGCTGCTGGCCCGCCACCTCGTCACCGCGTACGGGATCACGGACCTGCTGCTGACCAGCCGCCGGGGCCCCGACGCCCCCGGCGCCACCGAACTCACCACCGAGCTTCAGGCTTTGGGCGCGAGGGTCACCGTCGCCGCCTGCGACGTCTCCGACCGGGACGCGCTGGCCGCCGTGCTGGAGGGGGTGGAGCTGACCGCCGTCGTCCACACCGCCGGTGTGCTGCACGACGCGACGTTCGCCACCCTCACCCCGCAGCACCTGGCGGAAGTCCTGGCACCGAAGGCGGACGCCGCCGCCCATCTGCACGAACTGACGGCCGACGCGGACCTGGATGCGTTCGTGCTGTTCTCCTCCGCAGCCGCAACCTTCGACGGCACCGGACAGGGCAACTACGCCGCCGCCAACGCCTACCTCGACGCCCTCGCCGCCCACCGCCGCACCCAAGGACTCCCCGCCACCTCCCTCGGCTGGGGCCTGTGGGCACCAGAAACCGGCGGAATGGGCGCAGGGCTCTCGGCAAAGGACGTGGAACGGGCGGCGCGGGCCGGGACCCCGGCGCACAGCGCCGCGGGCGGCCTGGCGATGTTCGACGCGGCCATGGGTACGGAGTACGCCCACGTCCTGGCGCTGCGGCTGGAGTCCGGGGCGCTCGCGCGCCGGGCCGCCGCCGACGGCGTGCCGGCCCTGCTGCGCGGCCTGGTCCGGGCCCCGGCCCGGCTCGCCGCAGCATCGGGCTCAGCGGGCGATGACTCCTTGCAGGAGCAGCTCGGCCGACTTCCCGCGGCCGAGCAGGAACGCTTCCTGCTCACCCTGGTCCGTACGCAGGTCGCGGCCGCTCTCGGCCACTCCGGCCCGGACGCGGTCGATCCCGCACGCGGGTTCGGCACGCTGGGCTTCGACTCCCTCGCGGCCGTCGAGCTCCGCAACCGGCTCGGCACCGCCACCGGCCTGCGGCTGCCCGCCACGCTCACCTTCGACTACCCGAACGCCACGACGCTCGCCCGCTACCTGCGGGAGAAGCTCGTCAGCGACGGGACGGCCGCTGCCACCTCCTCCGCTGCGGCGGCCGTCGTCGCGGCCCGGCAGTCCGTGGACGACGACCCGATCGCGATCGTCGGCATGTCGTGCCGCTTCCCGGGCGGGGTACGCACCCCTGAGGAGTTGTGGGAACTGCTCGCCGCGGGCCGGGACGCCATCACGGACTTCCCCGAGGACCGCGGCCCGAGCTGGTACGAGGCCTACGACCCCGACCCGGACGCCATCGGCAGGACGTACTCCAAGTCGGGGGCGTTCCTGGAGGAGGCGGGCGAGTTCGACGCCGACTTCTTCGGCATCAGCCCCCGCGAGGCCCTGGCCACCGACCCGCAGCAGAGGCTGCTGCTCGAAGCGTCGTGGGAGGCGTTCGAGCGGGCGGGGATCGATCCGGAGAGCTTGCAGGGCACCGCTACCGGCGTCTTCGCGGGGGTGATGTACCACGACTTCGCGCCGCGCCTGCGTGACGTGCCGGAGGAGCTCGCGGGCTACCTCGGCAACGGCGGCCTCGGCAGCGTCGTCTCCGGCCGCGTCTCGTACGCGCTGGGCCTGGAGGGCCCCGCGCTGACGGTCGACACCGCCTGCTCGTCCTCGCTCGTCGCCGTCCACTTGGCGGGCCAGGCGCTGCGCGCCGGCGAATGCTCGCTGGCCCTGGCCGGTGGCGTCACCGTGATGACCACCCCGGACACCTTTGTCGACTTCAGCCGCCAGCGCGGCCTCGCCGCCGACGGGCGCTGCAAGCCCTACGCGGAGGCGGCGGACGGCACGGGCTGGGGCGAGGGCGTCGGCGTCCTCGTCCTGGAGAAGCTCAGCGACGCGCGGCGCAACGGTCACCGTGTCCTGGCGGTCGTCAAGAGCAGCGCGATCAACCAGGACGGCGCCAGCAGCCAACTGACGGCTCCCAACGGGCCCGCCCAGCAGCGCGTGATCCGCCAGGCCCTGGCCGCCGCTTCGCTCACCAGCGGTGACGTCGACGTGGTCGAAGGCCACGGCACGGGCACCCGGCTGGGCGACCCGATCGAGGCGCAGGCGCTGCTGGCGACGTACGGGCAGGAGCGGGCCGACGGACAGCCGCTGTGGCTGGGTTCGGTGAAGTCCAACCTGGGGCACACGCAGGCTGCGGCGGGTGTGGCCGGGATCATCAAGATGGTGCTGGCGATGCGGCACGAGGAGTTGCCGCGCACGCTGGGCGTCGACGCCCCCAGCTCGCACGTCGACTGGTCGGCCGGTGACGTCGCCCTGCTCACCGAGGCGCAGCCGTGGCCGGTGCGGGAGCGTCCGCGCCGGGCGGGTGTCTCGTCCTTCGGGATCAGCGGAACAAACGCCCACGTGATCGTGGAAGAAGCGCCTGTAGAGGCTTCGGCGGAGGGCGCTGCGGCTGTCCTTCTGCCGGTGGTGCCGTGGGTGCTGTCCGGCAAGACGCCGGACGCGGTGAAGGCCCAGGCCGCCCGCCTGCGCGACTTCGCCCTCGCCGACCCCGACCTGGACCTGACGGCCGTTGGCTCCGCACTGGCCACCACTCGCGCGGCCTTCACCCACCGCGCGGGCGTCGTCGCCGCTGACCGTGACGGCCTGATCGCCGGACTGTCGGCGCTGACCGAGGGCGCGAACGCCCCCGGTGCGGTGCGCGGGACGGCCGGTTCCGGGCAGTTGGGATTCCTCTTCACCGGGCAGGGCAGCCAGCGGGCGGGGATGGGGCGCGAGCTCTACGCCGCCTATCCCGCCTTCGCATCAGCTCTGGACGAAGTAGTGGCAGCGTTCGGCAACCAGCTGGAACTCCCGCTCAAGGACGTGCTGTTCGGTGACGGCGAGCGACTGAACGAGACGGGCTTCACCCAGCCCGCTCTGTTCGCGCTGGAAGTGGCGTTGTTCCGGCTGCTGGAGTCGTTCGGGGTCCGGCCGCAGGTGCTGGCCGGTCACTCCATCGGCGAGCTGGCCGCCGCGCACGTGGCGGGCGTCTGGTCGCTGGAGGACGCGGCACGTCTCGTGGCCGCCCGTGGGCGGCTCATGCAGCAGCTCCCGTCCGGCGGGGCGATGGCCGCGATCCAGGCCACCGAGGCGGAGGTGCTGCCCCAGCTCAACGACCGAGTGGGGATTGCAGCCGTCAACGGGCCGACCTCCATCGTCGTCTCCGGCGACGAAGACGCCGTCGCAGATGTCATCTCGCACTTCACGTCCGCCGGATGGAAGGCCAAGCGGCTGACCGTCAGCCACGCCTTCCACTCCCCGCACATGGAACCAATGCTCGCCGAATTCGGCACCATCGCCGCCGGGCTCACCTACAGCGCACCCACCATCCCCATCGTCTCCACCCTCACCGGCCAGACCGCCACCACCGAAGAACTGACCGACCCTGCCTACTGGGTCCGCCACGTCCGCGAAGCCGTCCGCTTCGCCGACGCCGTCACCACCCTCCAAGGCCAGGGCATCAGCACCCTCCTGGAGCTCGGCCCCGACGCGGTCCTCACCGCCATGGCCGCCGACTCCACCACCGACACCACCACCCTCATCCCCACCCTCCGCCGCGAGCACGACGAAGCACAGATCTTCGTCACCTCCCTCGCAACCCTCCACGCCACCGGCACTCCCATCACCTGGCCCGCCCTCTTCGGCACCGGCCACACCCCCGTCGACCTCCCCACCTACGCCTTCCAGCACCAGCACTACTGGCTCGCCGACACCACCACCTCCACCGGCGACCCCTCCGGGCTCGGCCAGGGCAGCACCACCCACCCGCTGCTCACCGCCGCCATCGCTCTCCCGGACACCGACGGTCTGCTCTTCACCGGCAGGCTCTCGCTCGCCACCCACCCGTGGCTCGCGGACCACGCCGTCAACGGCACCGTCATCGTCCCCGGCGCCGCGCTCGCGGACCTCGCCATCCACACCGGCGACCACGCCCACACCGGCACCCTCCAGGAGCTCACCCTCTCCGCCCCGGTCGTCGTGCCGCAGACCGGTGCCCTCCATCTGCGGGTCGGCATCGGCAGTGCGGGAAGCGGCGGCGCAGGCGAGGAGCGGACGCTGTCGGTCTTCTCGCGCCTTGAGGGCGCGGCCGACGACGAGCCCTGGACGCGGCACGCGGACGGGCTGCTGACCACCCACGCCGCCGAGCCCGGCTTCGATCTGGCCCAGTGGCCCCCCGCCGGCGCCGAGGCCGTACCCGTCGACAGCCTGGACGCGCTCTACCCGACCATGGCCGCGAGCGGCCTGGAGTACGGGCCGGTCTTCCAGGGGTTGGGCGCTGCCTGGAGGCTCGGGGACGAGGTCTTCGCCGAGGTCGCGCTGCCCGAGGGCACCGATACCACCGGGTTCGGGATCCACCCGGCGCTGCTCGACGCGGCGCTGCACGGCATCGGGTTCTCCGGGGCCGACAGCGGCGTGGCCGAGCTGCCGTTCGCCTGGTCCGACGTGGCGCTCCACGCCACCGGCGCGACCGCGCTGCGTGTGCGCATCACCCCCGCCACGTCCGGCTACACGCTGCACCTGGCCGACCCGCAGGGCGCGCCCGTGGCCTCCGTCGGGATGCTCGCCCTGCGTCCGGTGGACACCACCGCATCGGCGCACGCCGCCGTCGCCCGGGATCTCTACGAGATCCAGTGGTCGGCCGTGGACGCGGCTCCGGCTGCCGAGGGTTCGGCGGCTGTGGACGAGAGCGCGCTGCTGCGGGTCGAGTCGCGGGCCGATGCCCGCTCCACGGTCGTCGATGTCCTCGCGCGGGTGCAGGGGTGGTTGGCGGACGACTCCCCCGCCGGCTCCGACGCTCGCCTCGTCGTCGTCACCCGGGGTGCGGTCGCCGCACTGCCCGGGGAGGACATCGCCGACCTCGCGCAGGCCGCCGTGCACGGGCTCGTCCGGGCCGCGCAGGCGGAGCACCCGGACCGGATCGTCCTGGTCGACACGGACGCGGACGCCGGTACCGGACAGATACCCGCGACCGTCCTCGCCGCCGACGAGCCGGAGCTCGCCGTCCGCAACTCCCAGCTGTACGCGCCCCGCCTGACCCGTACGGCACCGTCCGCCGCGGCCGAGGCGACCCCCTGGCGCACCGACGGCACGGTCCTGATCACCGGTGGCACCGGCGGCCTGGGTGCGCTCACCGCGCGCCACCTGGTCACCGAGCACGGCGTCCGCAACCTCCTGCTCACCAGCAGGCGCGGCCAGGACGCCCCCGGAGCGACGGAACTCACCGCCGAACTCACGGCAGCGGGCGCCACCGTCACCATCGCCGCCTGCGACGTCTCCGACCGCGACGCCCTCGCAACGCTCCTCAACAACGTCAACAACGCACCGCTCACCGCCGTGATCCACACCGCGGGTGTCGTGGACGACGGGACCGTCGAGTCCCTCTCTCCCGGCCAGGTGGGCACGGTGTTCGGGCCCAAGGCCGAGGCGGCGCGCCACCTCCACGAGCTGACCGCGCACCTCTCCCTGGACGCGTTCGTCCTCTTCTCGTCCACCGCCGCCACCTTCGACGGCACCGGGCAGGGCAACTACGCCGCCGCCAACGCCTACCTCGACGCCCTCGCCACCCACCGCCGTACGCACAACCTCGCCGCGACCTCGCTGGCCTGGGGCCTGTGGGCTCCCGAGTCCGGCGGCATGGGGGCGGATCTGACGCAGGCGGAGGTGGACAGGGTGGCGCGCGGCGGTGCGGTGGCGCTCGGGCGCGAGGCC
Organism: Streptomyces sp. NPDC006733; assembly: GCF_040636125.1. NCBI lineage: Bacteria > Bacillati > Actinomycetota > Actinomycetes > Kitasatosporales > Streptomycetaceae > Streptomyces > Streptomyces sp. NPDC006733. The sequence continues at coordinate 154,210 of NZ_JBEYJD010000005.1, forward strand.
GGGCTCGCGCTGTTCGACGCGGCACTGGCCGCCGGGAAGGCGCACCTGCTGCCGGTGCCCTTCTCCGCCACGGCGCTGGAGGCGCGGGCGGGGAGCCAGGGGCTGCCGGCCATGCTGCGGGGGCTCGTCAGGGCGCCCGCGGCGCGGCGCGGCACCGTGCAGGCCGCGGCCGGCGTGGCGGCTCCGGAGAGTCTGAAGGACCGGCTGCTCAAGCTCCCGCCGGCCGAGCGCACACCCGTGGTCCTGGACCTCGTGCGTTCCGAGGTGGCGGCCGTGCTCGGGCACTCGGGCGTGGAGGCCGTCGATCCGGCGCGCGGCTTCGGCGGGCTGGGCTTCGACTCGCTCGCCGCCGTCGAGTTCCGCAACCGGCTCACGCCGGCGACCGGGCTGCGCCTGCCCGCGACGCTGATCTTCGACTACCCGACCTCCGAGGCCCTCGCCGAGTACATCCGCGAGCAGCTGGCGCCGGCGCCGTCCGGCCCGGCGGCACTGCGGGCCCTGGAGGCCGAACTGGCCGACCTGGAGGACCGGCTGGTCACGACGACCGGCGACGTCGATGCCACGGACCACACCCGGGTCACCGACACCCTGCGCGCCCTGGTCGCCCGCTGGACCGCGCTGCGCGCCGGAGCCGCCGAGGCCGCGGCCTCCGCCGCCGCGGACGAGGCGGAACTCGCCTCGGCCGACGCGAGCCAGCTCTTCGACATCCTCGACAACGAGTTCGAACACCTCGACTGAACAACTCCACCGATCCGACCCGACCCGCCCGACGTATCCCCGCATGACCCGTTTGAGGAGAGATCCGACATGGTTGTTCAGGACCCCGCACCGACAGCGGCCACCCGTAAGGAGACGGACCTCTGGCTGCTGGAGCGGCTGGTACCGGGATCGGGCGTCAACAACCTGTCCCTGACCTTCGACGTGGACGGTGAGATCGACGCCGCGGCGCTGTCCCGCGCGCTGACCCTGGTGGTGCGCAAGTACGACATCCTGCGCACCGTCTTCCGCACCTCCGAGACCGACCTCGCCAAGGAGGTGCTCACCCCGGACATGATCACCGCGATCGACGTCATCGAGGCGGAGAGCACCGAGGACGACGTCCAGGCCGCCGTCGAGACGTTCGTGGCCGAGCCGTTCGCCCTGGACGGGAGCCCGCTCGTCAGGGCGGCGCGCTTCCGGCGGGCGGGCGGGGCCGGCGACGTGGTGAGCGTCGCTCTGCACCACCTCGTCTTCGACGCGATGTCGACCGTCACCCTGCTCGGCGAGCTGATCAGCGCCTACCAGGCGCCCGACGCGTACTCCACCGTCCCGGTCACCGCGGTGGTCGAGGCGGAGCCGTCCGAGGAGAGCGTCGACTTCTGGCGCGACCAGCTCCGCGGCTTCCGCGGCTGCGACGACGGCCTCTGGTACGGCAACCCGGCGTCGGCCACCCCGAACCTGGCGGGCGACACCCTGCAGTACCCGCTCTCCGACGACGCCCTCGCCGTCGTGGCCCGCCTGCAGCGCGAGCTGCGCGCGCCGGAGGCCGTGATCCTGCTGGCCGCCTACTACCTGCTGCTCGCCCAGCACGGCGCGGGCTCGGACATCGTCGTCGGCTCGCCGGTCAGCGTGCGCCCGCCCGGCCACGAGGGCGCCATCGGCTATCACGTGAACGTCCTGCCGCTGCGCGTGAGGATGGATCCGGCCAAGCCGTTCAAGCGGCTGGTGAACCGGGCCCGCGCGGTCTTCCTGGAGAGCCTCGGCGAGCCCGGGGTGACCGCCGAGTCCGTGCTGGACGAGGTGCGCGACGGCGACTCCGCCTCGTGGCGGAACTCCCTCTTCAACCACCTCTTCAACTACGTTCCGGGCGGCACCTCCGGCACGTTCGAGGTGGCGGGGCACCCGGCGCGGATCCGCGGGGTGGAGAACGGCTTCAGCAAGTTCGACCTCGAGTTCTTCTTCATGCCGGAGCCGGAGGCGGCGAAGACCACGATCCGCGCCGTCTTCCGCACCCAGGTCTTCTCCTCCGCCGAGGTGGCCCTGCTGCTCGCCCGCTACGACGCCCTGCTGTGCGCCCTCGGCGACCAGCTCGACCGGCCGATCGGGGAGGTCTCCGGCTGGAGCCCGGCCGACCACGCCGCCGTGCTGGCGGGCCACCGCGACGGGCTGCCCGAGGCCGTCCTCAGCCCGTCCGCCGCGCCCTTCTCCGGCTACGCGAAGCGTGCCGCCCAGGCCGATCCCTCCCTCCTGACCCGGGCGTTCGTGGCCGCACCCGACGGTACGGAGCTGCCCGTGGGCGTCCGCGGGGAGCTCTGCCTCGCCGACGACGACGTCACGCGTACCGGTGACGTGGCCCGCTGGCTGCCCGACGGGCGGATCGAGATCCTCGGGCGGCTCGACCGCCGGGTGACCGTGCAGGGGCTGGCCTTCGCCCTGGAGGACGTCGACGCCGCGCTGCTCGCGCACCCCGCCGTCGACGCCGCCGTCACGGTCGCCGTGGGCGCGGCCTCCGTACCGCCGGTCCTCGTCTCGTTCGTCGCGACCGCCGGCGGTACCGCGGCCGGTACCGGCCTGCTCGACCAGCTCTGGAAGCAGGTGCGCACCGACCTCCCCGGCCCGGCCGAGCCGGCCCGCATCATCGTCACCGAGGAGCTTCCGACCGTGAACGGTGCTCCTGACCTGCAAGGCCTGCGGCTGCGTGCGGAGGAGCTGCTCCGTACGGAGGCCGCTCCCGAGCCGGTGGACACCACCGAGCTGACGCGTGCGCTGATCGCCCTGTGGAAGCAGTTCCTGCAGCGCGAGGACCTGGACGCGGACTCCGGCTTCTTCACCAGCGGCGGCCACTCGCTGCTCGCCGTCCAGCTGCTGCAGCGCGTCAAGCGCACCACCGGCATCCAGGTGAAGATCCGGCTGGCCGACCTGTTCGCCCACCCGACCCCGGAGAAGCTCAGCGCGTACATCGCGAGCAAGAAGGCCTGAGAAGGCCTGAGAAGGCCTGACCGACGGCAGATACGCCGAAGGGGGCTCGTACCGGTCGCACCGGTACGAGCCCCCTTCGGCGTTGCGCGCGTTGCGTGCTGCGGCCGTCAGCCGACCTCCGCCAGCCACGCCTTCATGACGGTGTCGAAACGTTCCGGCTCCTCGACGTGCGGCATGTGGCTGGACTGCTCGAACAGCTCCCACCGGGCGCCGGGGATGTGGTCCAGGAACGGCTGGATGGTCGCCGGGGTGGCCTCGTCGTAGGCGCCCGAGATGATCAGGGTCGGGACGGCGACGGCCGGGAGCCGGTCGATGACCGTCCAGTCCTTCAGGGTGCCGATGACGTGGAAGTCGTTCGGGCCGTTCATGGTGCCGTAGACCGTCGGGTCGCTCTGCAGCTCCAGCAGCGTGGCGGCGACCTCGCGCGGCAGCGGGTTCGCCCGGCAGACGTGGCGCTGGTAGAAGGCGTACACGGAGCGCTGGTACTCGGGGTGGTCGAACTCCTCGGTGGCCTCGTGGCGGCGCAGGGCGTCGCGGTGCACCGGCGGCATCGCGTCCTTGAGCCCCTCGCAGGCCGCGCGCCACAGCGGCATGGAGGCCGGGGAGTTGGCGATGACGAGGCCGCGCAGCCCGGCGGGGCGCCGGACGGCGTGTTCGGCGCCGAGCATGCCGCCCCAGGACTGGCCGAAGAGCAGGTAGTCGTCGGCGATGCCGAGGTGGGCGAGGAGGTTGTCCAGCTCGTCGAGGAAGAGGTCGACGGTCCAGAAGTCGGCGCCGCGGTCGGGCAGCCGCGTGGAGCCGCCGTTGCCGATCTGGTCGTAGTGGATCACCGGACGGCCGGTGGACGCGGCCAGTTCGGTCATCCGCAGCAGGTAGTCGTGGGTGGAGCCGGGGCCGCCGTGCGCGACCACGAGCGGGGTGCGCCCGGTGTGCAGATCGCCGGTGACCCGGAACCAGGTGCGGTGGCCGCGGAAGGGGGCGGTGCCCTTCTGGGTGGGGGCGGGGAACATCGTGGGGTACCTCACGTCTCGGGTCGGGACGGGTCGGGATAGGACGAGTCGGGTCGGGTCGGGAAACGGCACCGGCGCCGCCGGCGGGAGGCTTCCCGCTGGCGGCGCCGGTGCCGGCGGCCGTGCGACGATCAGGCCCTGGCGGCCTCACGGCGGGAGTTGAGGATGACGGCCCCCGACAGGACGACCGTCCAGCCGGCGAGCACCAGCGCGGCGACGATGGTGCGGGTGCCGTGCAGCAGGGCGCCGTGGCCGATGTCGGCGAGCCAGTAGCTCGGCAGGGTCTTGACGACGGCGGTCAGCCAGCCGGGGAAGCCCGTGGTCGGGAGGAGCAGCCCGCCGAGGAACCCGAAGAGCAGCACGAGCCCCTGGAGGTACATCTGCTGCTGCTCGACGGCCACGTACAGGCCGATGACCAGGCCGAGCACCGCGCACGGCAGGGCCGCGATCCAGATGCCCAGGGTGATCTGCAGCCAGCCGGCGACGGACAGGTGGACGTCCTGGAGGGTGGCGCCCGCGAGGGCCACGAAGAGCGGGCCGGGGAGCGCCACGATCATGCTGACGACGATCTTCGACAGCAGGTAGTTGCGCGGCAGCAGCGGGGTGAGCCGCAGCTGGCGGTGCCAGCCGATGGAGCGCTCGTGGGCGACCCGCGCGCTGGTGTGCATGGAGGAGGTGAAGGCGCTGTACGCGGCGAGGCTGCACATCAGCCAGGCGCTGTACGTGATGCCGTTGGAGTGCGGGATCACCTGGTTCTTGTAGAGCATGCACTCCATGAGGTAGAGCCCCACGGGCAGCACGATCGCGAAGATGATGAAGCGCGGTCCGCGGAGCATCCGCTTGATCTCGATGGACAGGTAGCCGGTCATGCGGCGTCCTCCTGCACGTCCGTCTCGTCGGCGGCGGTCAGCGAGAGGAACGCCTCTTCCAGGCCGCTGGCGCTGATCTCGATGTCGTACGCGTCGGGGTAGGTGGTGAGCAGGGCGCGCAGGCTCTTGTCGGAGTCCTCGCAGTGCAGTTCGACGCGGCCCAGGCGCAGGGCGGCGGCGGTCACGCCGGGCAGCGCGCGCAGGTCCGCCTCCTTCGCGTCGGGGACCGAGGCGCGCAGCACGCGGCCCGCGGTGAGGGCGCGGATCTTGGCGACGGTGCCGTCGGCGGCGATCTCGCCACCGCGCATGAGGACGACGCGGTCGGCGAACTCCTCGGCCTCGTCCAGGTAGTGGGTGGCGAAGACCACCGTGCGGCCGGTGTCGGTGAACTTCCGCATGGACTCCCAGAACTTGCGCCGGCTGCCGACGTCCATGGCGGAGGTCGGCTCGTCGAGCACCAAAAGCTGCGGGTTGCCGATGAGCGCGCAGGCGAAGCGGGCGCGCTGGCGCTGGCCGCCGGAGAGCTTGGTGCCGCGGCGGTCGACGATGTCCTCGATGTTGGCGCGGCGCAGCACCTCGTCCAGGGGCAGCGGCTTCTTGTAGAGGGAGGAGATCATCTCCAGCGTCTCGCGGACGGAGATGTCGTCGATCAGCGAGCCTTCCTGGAGGACGGCGCTGACGAGCCCCTCGCGGACCGCGAGGTAGGGGGCCCGGCCGAAGATGCTGATCTCGCCCGAGGTGGCGTGGGACAGGCCGAGGATCATGTCGATGGTGGTGGACTTGCCGGCGCCGTTGGGGCCGAGCAGCGCCACGACCTCGCCGGGGGCGATGGTCAGGTCGATGCCCTTGACCGCCTGGACCTCGCCGTAGACCTTGCGCAGTCCGGTGACGCGGATGGCCGGCTCGGCGCCGGGAGTCGGCTCGGAAGCCGGTTGGGAAGCCGGTTCGACGGCCGGTTCCGCGGCCACCAGGACCGGCGCCGGAGCCGGTGGTTCCGCCACCGGGACGGTCCCCTCCGCCGTGCCGGCGGAGGTCTTCTCTGTGGTCTTCATGTCACATCCGGATCTGTCGGGAGAGGTCCTGTGCGGTCAGCAGCTCGGCCAGCGCCGTGGCGGCGCCTTCGTCACGCAGCAGGTCGGTGTGATCGCAGTCGAACCGGAGTTCACGGGCCACGGCTCCGGCCGCGCCGTCCGGGTCGGTGGAGCGCAGCCGGTTGAGTCCGCTGAGCGGGCTTCCGGAGCTGAAGGCGACGGCGTCGGTCCACGCGGCGGTGGCCGGGGAGTTGAGCTGGCCGGCCGCGACGACGTAGGCGACGAAGGAGGTGAAGGACTCGGTGAACTCGGCCCGGCTCTCGGCTTCCAGCTCGATCTCGTCGAAGGCGGCCTCGCTGATCTGCCGGAAGAGCCCGACGAGCACCGGGCCGATGTGCCCGAGGTTCTCGGGGTCGGCCTCCAGCGCCTGCCGGGCGGTCTCCTGGGCCTCGGCGACCGGTTCGGCGCCGATGATCCCGGCGAACAGCTCGACGGACTTGTGGAACTGCCAGAGCAGGCCGAAGGCGTTGGCCAGCTCGGGGTCGAACAGGATGAGCTGGGGAGCCCGCTCCTGCCACTGCGCTATCCGGCCGGCCAGGGCGGCGGCGTACACCGCTCCGGCGCAGAAGCCGAGTACGGCACCGACCGGCCGGCCGCTGGCGCGGACGTCCTCGAACCAGCGGTCGAGGTACTCCTCGCCCGACGGGCCGATGTCGGTGGCGATGGCCTGCGGCATCGTCTCCCAGACCGGGTGGCTGGTGGCGGTGAGGCCGACGATGTCGGCGAATCGCGCATCGGGTCGCCCGGTGGCCGTGAAGTCGACGGCGAGGACCAGATCTCCTGGGCCCTTGCCGCCGATTTCCCACCATGCATCGGATTTCTCCACCAACCGCCCCTTCCGTTCCCTGCTGCCCCGTGCACCCGCATTGGGAGTGCTTCCGATGCTAGAAGCGGGTAATTGCACTGAGATCCCCTAGCGGAACCCCTAGCGCCCCCTACTCGTGGCCGGCACCCGCCGCGACCGGTGCCGGGGCCGCCTCGACGATCTCCAGCAGGTGCTCGGCCAGCTCGTCGGGCGTCTCGTACTCGTAGATCACGGCGGCGGAGAGCCGGGCGCCGACGGCCGCGCCGATCCGGTCGCGGAACTCCACGGCGAGCAGCGAGGAGAAGCCCAGGTCGATGAATTCGCTGTCGGCCTCGACCTCCTCGGCGGAGGCGTGGCCGAGCACGGAGGCGGTGACCGTCCGCACCAGGTCCAGTAGCAGCGCCTCGCGGGCCGGTCCGTCGGCGGCGTGCAGCCGCCGCTGGAACTCCAGCGGGTCGTCCGCCGGCTCGTCCACGGGGTCGGGAACGTCCGCCGGGCCGCTGACCGCGCCCGGCCCCGCCGAGGCGCGGCCCGCGGCCGCCAGCCAGTAGTGCTGGTGCTGGAAGGCGTACGTGGGCAGCGGGACGCGGCGGGCCCCGGTGCCGTCGAAGAGCGCGGCCCAGTCCACGGCGGCGCCGCGCATCCGCAGCCGGGCGGCTGCCTCGGTGGCCGCGTGCGGCTCGGTGCGGTCCCGGCGCAGGACGGGGAGGACGGCGGCGGTCGCGGGGGCGGTCAGGCAGTCGCGGACCAGTGCGGACAGGACCGCGTCCGGGCCCAGTTCGACGAACGTCGTGGCGCCCTCGGCCTCCAGGCTGCCCACGGCGTCGGCGAAGCGGACCGTCTCGCGGACGTGCCGCACCCAGTAGTCGGGGCTGCTCAGCTCCTGCGCGGTGACGGGCTTGCCGGTGAGCGACGACACGATCGCGATCGTCGGCTCCCGGTACGTCAGCCCCGCCGCGACCTGCCGGAACCCGTCGAGCATCGGTTCCATCAGCGCGGAGTGGAAGGCGTGGCTGACGGTGAGGCGCTTGGTCTTGCGGCCCAGGTCGCGGACGCGCCCGGCCACCGCCTCGACCGCCGCCTCGGCGCCGGAGACCACGACGGACTGCGGGCCGTTGACCGCCGCGATCCCCACGCCCTCCCCAAGGAGCGGCAGCACCTCGGCCTCGGTGGCCTGGAGGGCCGCCATCGCGCCGCCGGACGGCAGTGCCTGCATCAGCCGGCCGCGGGCGGCGACGAGCGCCGCCGCGTCCTCCAGCGACCACAGGCCCGCGACGTGCGCGGCGGCCAGCTCGCCGATCGAGTGCCCGGCGAGCAGGTCGGGCCGCACTCCCCAGGACTCCAGCAGCCGGTGGAGGGCGACTTCGAGGGCGAAGAGCGCGGGCTGCGCGTAGCCGGTCGTGTCCAGCAGCGCCGCCCCGTCGGTGCCCGGTTCGGCGAACAGCACGTCCTTCAGGGGGGTTTCGAGGTGCGCGTCGAGTGCGGCGCACGCGGCGTCCAGCGCCTGGGCGAACACCGGCTGCGCGGCGTACAGTTCCCGGCCCATGCCGGGCTTCTGGCTGCCCTGCCCGGTGAAGAGGAAGGCGGTACGGCCGCTCCCCTGCGTCTCCTGGAGCACGGCCGGGCCCTGGCCGCCCGCCGCCAGCCCCTCCAGCGCGGCCAGCAGGTCCGCCCGGTTGCCTGCGACGATCGCCGCCCGGTGGCCGAGCTGGGTGCGGGTGGTGGCGAGCGACAGGCCGAGGTCGGCGGCCGACAGCTCCGGTCGGTCGGTGGCCCAGGCGTGCAGCCGGGCGGCCTGGGCGCGCAGCCCGGCCGCGCCCTTGGCGGAGAGCAGCCAGGGCACCGGACGGGGTGCGACGGCTTCCGCGCCCTCCGCCGGCTCGTCCCGCGGTGCCTGCTCCAGGACGACATGGGCGTTGGTGCCGCTGATGCCGAACGCGGACACCGCCGCCCGGCGCGGCCGGCCGCTGTCGGGCCAGGCGCGGGCCTCGGCGAGCAGCTCGACGGCGCCCGCCGACCAGTCGACGTGCGGGCTCGCCTCGTCGATGTGCAGCGACCGGGGCAGCACCCCGTGCCGCAGCGCCATCACCATCTTGATGACGCCGGCGGCGCCCGCGGCGGCCTGGGTGTGCCCGAGGTTGGACTTCACCGAGCCGAGCCACAGCGGCTGGTCCGCGGGCCGGTCCTGGCCGTAGGTCGCGATGAGCGCCTGCGCCTCGATGGGGTCGCCCAGGACGGTGCCGGTGCCGTGCGCCTCGACGGCGTCGATGTCGCCGGTGCTCAGCCCGGCGGCGGCCAGCGCCTCCAGGATCACCTGCTGCTGGGACGGGCCGCTGGGGGCGGTGAGGCCGTTGCTGGCGCCGTCCTGGTTGATGGAGCTGCCGCGCACCAGGGCCAGCACGGGGTGGCCGTTGCGGCGCGCGTCGGAGAGCCGCTCCAGGAGCAGCACGCCGACGCCCTCGCCCCAGCCGGTGCCGTCGGCGGCCTTCGCGAACGGCTTGCAGCGGCCGTCGGGGGCCAGCCCCCGCTGGCGGCTGAAGTCGATGAACGTGTCGGGGGTGGCCATGACGGTGACGCCGCCCGCCAGCGCGAGCCCGCACTCCCCGTTGCGCAGCGCCTGCATCGCGAGGTGCAGCGTCACCAGCGACGAAGAGCAGGCGGTGTCGACGGTGACGGCCGGGCCCTGGAGCCCCAGCGCGTAGGAGATCCGGCCGGAGAGCACGCTGCCGGCCGTGCCGGTGCCGAGGAAGCCCTCGACGCCGTCCGGGATGGACGCCCGGTCCGAGCCGTAGTCGTGGTACATGACGCCCGCGTAGACGCCGGTCCTGGTGCCCCGGACGGTCGCCGGGTCGATCCCGGCGTGCTCGAACGCCTCCCAGGACGCTTCGAGCAGCAGCCGCTGCTGCGGGTCCATGGCCAGGGCCTCGCGGGGGCTGATGCCGAAGAAGGCCGCGTCGAAGTCCCCGGCCCCGGCGAGGAAGCCGCCCTCCTTGGCGTAGCTCTTGCCGAGGGCGTTCGGGTCGGGGTCGTAGAGGTTCTCGACGTCCCAGCCCCGGTCGGTGGGGAACCCGGCGGCACCGTCGCCCCCGGCCGCCAGCAGCTCCCACAGTTCCTCGGGCGAGGTGACCCCGCCCGGGTAGCGGCAGCTCATGCCGACGATGGCGACGGGTTCGCGGGTCCTGTCCTCCAGGTCCTGGATCCGGCGGCGGGCCTGGAGGAGATCGTTGGTCGCCCGCTTCAGGTAGTCGCGGAGCTTCTGTTCCGTATCCGTGGTCATGCGTGCTTCAGCTCCTTGGAGAAGGCGAGCGGGCGAGCGGAGGGGACGGGGTCAGGCGGCGCCGATCTCGCCGTCGAGCAGGGCGAACAGCTCGTCGTCCGAGGCCTCGTCGACGGTCGTCGCCTCGTCCTCGGCGGCGGGCGCGGGCGCTGCCGCGTCGTGCCAGCGGGACATCAGCGCCTGGAGGCGCACGGTGACCTTGGAGCGGGTCAGCTTGTCCAACCCGTCGGTGTTCAGCAGCGGTTCGAGCTGCTCCAGGCTCGCGAGCAGCGCGTGCGCGGGGTCGTCGTCCGCCGGGGCGAGCGCCTGGAGCAGGTGGTCGGCCAGCTCCAGCGGCGTCGGGTAGTCGAAGACGAGGGTGGCGGGCAGCCGCACCCCGGTCTCGACGACGAGGCGGTTGCGGAACTCCACGGCCGTCAGCGAGTCGAAGCCGAAGTCCTTGAACGGCTTCTCCGCCTCGACCGGCTGGTCGGCGGCGAAGCCGAGGACGGCCGCGACCTGCTTGCGGACCACCCCCAGCACCAGCTGCGGCCGTTCACTCGCGGGCAGGGCCGCCAGCCGCGCGGTGAGGCCGCCGTCCGCGCCCCCCGAACCGCCGGCCGCCGCGGCGCGGCGGACCGGGCCGCGCACCAGCGACCGGAACATGCCGGGCACCTCGCCGCTCATGGCGCGGCCCAGGGCCCGGGTGTCCAGGCCGACGGGCACCAGGAGGGCCCGGCCCGCGGCGACCGCCGTGTCGAACAGCGCGAGGCCCTGCTCCTGGCCGAGGGCCAGGATCCCGCCGCGCGCCATCCGCTCGACGTCGGCCCCGGTCAGGGCCGAGCCCATGCCGCCGGTCGCCGGGTCCCACAGGCCCCAGGCGAGCGCGGTGCCGGGCAGGCCCGACGCCCGGCGCTGGGCGGCCAGGCCGTCCAGGTAGGTGTTGGCGGCCGCGTAGTTGCCCTGCCCGGCGCCGCCGAAGACCCCGGCGGCGGAGGAGAACAGGACGAACGCGTCCAGGTCGAGGTGTGCGGTCAGCTCGTGGAGGTGGTGGGCGGCGTCGGCCTTGGGGCCGAGGACCGTCGTAACGCGGGCGGGGGTCAGCTTGCCGATGACGCCGTCGTCCACGACGCCCGCGGTGTGCACGACCGCGCTGAGCCGGACACCCGCCAGCAGTGCGGCCAGGCTGTCGCGGTTCGCGACGTCGCAGGCCGTGACGGTCACCGAGGCTCCGGCCGCCTCCAGTTCGGCGGTCAGGGCGTCCGCGCCGGGCGCCTGTGGGCCGCGCCTGCTGACCAGCAGCAGGTTCCGCACGCCCTGGGCGGTGACCAGGTGCCGGGCGACGAGCGCGCCCAGACCGCCGGTGCCACCGGTGATCAGTACGGTGCCGTCGGAGCGCCAGGGGGCGTCCGCGGCCTCGTCCGTGGTCGCCCGGACGAGGCGGGGCGCCCACAGCACGCCCTCACGGAGGGCGAGTTCGGACTCGCCGGCGGCGAGGACGCCGTCCGGCACGGTGCCGCCCTCGAGGTCGCTGTCGCTGTCCAGCAGGACGACGCGGCCCGGGTTCTCGGCCTGGGCGGCCCGCACGAGACCGGTCACGGCCGCCTGCCCCAGATCCGTCACGCCCTCGCCGGGGGCCACCGCCGCCGCGCCGCGCGTCACGACGAGCAGCTGCCCGTCCGCGTTCTCCTCGTCGGCCAGCCACTCCTGCATCCCCGTCAGTACGGCGGCGACCGCGTCGGCCGCCGAGCGGCCGGCCGGTGCCGCCAGCACCGTCGGCGCGGGCCCGGCGTCCGCGGTCACGGCGGCGAGCCGCTTCCACTCGACGGTGAACAGCGCGTCGTCGGTCGTGTCCCGGGCGCCCAGCTGGGCCGCGGGGACCGGCCGCAGGGTGAGCGTGCCGATCGACGCGACCGCGCCGCCCTCGGCGTCCGCGACCCGCACCGAGACGCCGCCGGGCGTGGCGGCCGGGGCGAGCCGGACCCGCAGCGCCTTGGCGCCGGAGGCGTGCAGGGTGACGTCCGACCAGGCGAAGGGCAGCCACGTGGCGTCGGGATCCGCGTCGGCCGCACCGCCCATCAGGCCGGGGCCGCCCAGCGCGACCCCGTGCAGGGCGGCGTCCAGCAGGGCAGGGTGCAGCCCGAACAGCCCGGCCTGCGCCTCCTCGCCCTCGGGCAGCGCGACCTCGGCGAAGACCTCGTCGCCGAGCAGCCAGGCGGCCCGCAGGCCCTGGAAGGCGGGCCCGTACTGCAGGCCGCGGCCGGCCAGCTCGTCGTAGAGGTCGTCCACCGCGACCGGCTCGGCACCGGCCGGGGGCCACTGCGCCAGCTCGAACCCGGCGGCCGGAGCGTGCTCGGTGAGTGTCCCGTCGGCGTGCCGCGTCCAGGCGGTGCCCTCCGGCGCGCCTTCCGGCCGGGAGAAGACCGTCACGGCCCGCCGCTCCTCGCCGCCGTCCAGCCGCACCCGCACCTGGACGGCGCCGGTGGCGGGGACGACCAGCGGGGCGTGCAGCGTGAGTTCCTCCAGCGTGCCGCAGCCCGCCAGGTCTCCGGCGTGCACGGCGATCTCGACGAGCGCGGTGCCGGGGACGATCACGGTGCCGTTGACGGCGTGGTCGGCGAGCCACGGGTGGGTGGCGAGCGACAGCCGCCCGGTGAACAGCAGGCCGTCCGACTCGGGGATGCCCACGGCGGCGCCCAGCAGCGGGTGGCCCGCGGTGTCCTGGCCGAAGTCGGCGGCGTCGCCGCTCGGCAGGGCGTTGGACCGGAACCAGTAGCCGCGGTGCTGGAAGGCGTACGTCGGCAGGTCCACGAGCCCGGCGGCGGCCCGGCCCGCGAAGAACGCCCGCCAGTCCACGCCGATGCCCCGCAGGTGCAGCCGGGTGACGGCCTCCACCAGCGTCCGCGCCTCGTCGCGGTCCCGGCGCAGCGCCGGGACCAGCACGGACGCGGCCGGGTCCGGCACGCTCTCGGCGCCCATCGCGCTCAGTACGGCGTCCGGTCCCAGCTCCAGGAACGCGGTGACGCCGCGCTCCTGGAGCGTCGTGACGGCGTCGGCGAAGCGCACGGCCTCCCGGACGTGCCGGACCCAGTACGCCGGGTCGGCCAGCTCCTCGGCGGTGGCCGCCTTGCCGGTCAGGGTCGACACGATGGGGATGGCGGGCGCGTTGTAGGTGAGCCCGGCGGCGACGGTGCCGAACTCTTCGAGCATCGGCTCCAGGTGGACGGAGTGGAAGGCGTGGCTGACGGTCAGGCGCTTGGTCTTCCGGCCCAGGTCGTCGAAGTGCCGGACGACCTGCCCGACGGCGTCCTCGTCGCCCGAGACGACGAGGGACGTCGGCCCGTTGACGGCCGCGATGCCCACCCTCTCCGTCAGCTGTGGCAGTACTTCCGCCTCCGTGGCCTGGACCGCCGCCATCGCGCCGCCGGACGGCAGCGCCTGCATCAGCCGGCCGCGGGCCGCGACCAGCAGCGCGGCGTCCGCGAGCGACCAGACGCCCGCGACATGCGCGGCGGCCAGCTCGCCGATGGAGTGGCCCGCGAGCACCTGCGGCCGGATGCCCCAGGCGGCGACCTGCCGGAACAGCGCCACCTCCAGGGCGAAGAGCGCGGGCTGGGTGTAGCCGGTCGCGTCCAGGGTGCCGTCGTCCCCGAACAGCACGTCCTTGAGCGGACGGTCCAGGTGCGGGGCGAACGCCGCCGCGACCTCGTCGAGCGCCGCCGCGAACACCGGGAAGGCCGCGTACAGCTCCTTCCCCATGCCCGCCCGCTGGCTGCCCTGGCCGGTGAACAGGAAGCCGAGCTGCCCCGATCCGGGACCGTCGCGCAGGACGCCGGGGGCGCTCTCGCCGTCGGCCAGCGCCACCAGCGCGGTGAGCAGCCCTTCGCGGTCCCCGGCCACCACGCCCGCCCGGTACGGGAAGGCGGAGCGCGTGGTGGCGAGGGCCGAGCCGATGGTGGAGGGGTCGGTGGCCGCCGCTCCGTCGCGCAGGTGCTCGTGCAGCCGGCGGGCCTGGGCGGTCAGCGCCTCCGGGGTGCGGGCGGACAGCAGCCAGGGGACGGCGGGCAGTTCGGTGGCGGGGGAGCTCTCCGCGGTCTCCTCGGCCGGGACCTCCTCCACGATGACGTGCGCGTTCGTGCCGCTGATGCCGAAGGAGGAGACGCCCGCGCGGCGGGTCCGCTCCCCCGCCGGCCACGGCCGGGGCTCGGTCAGCAGCCGGACCGTCCCCGCCGACCAGTCGACGTGGCTGCTGGGCGCGTCCACGTGCAGGGTGCGCGGCAGTTCCTCATGGTGCAGGGCGAGCACCATCTTGATCAGCCCCGCGACGCCCGCCGCCCCCTGGGTGTGCCCCAGGTTGGACTTGACGGAGCCCAGCCACAGGGGCTGGTCCGCCGCCCGCTCCTGGCCGTAGGCGGCGATGAGCGCCTGCGCCTCGATGGGGTCGCCGAGCTTGGTGCCGGTGCCGTGCGCCTCGACGGCGTCGATCTGGTCGGCCGACAGCTTGGCGCTCGCCAGCGCCTGGCGGATGACGCGCTGCTGCGAGGGGCCGTTGGGCGCGGTGAGGCCGTTGCTGGCGCCGTCCTGGTTGACGGCGCTGCCGCGCACCACGGCCAGCACGCGGTGGCCGTTGCGCCGGGCGTCGCTCAGCTTCTCCAGCAGCAGGACGCCGACGCCCTCCGAGAGCCCGGTGCCGTCGGCGGCCTCCGCGAACGGCTTGCAGCGGCCGTCACCGGCCAGCCCGTCCGCCCGGCTGAACTCCAGGAACGTCCCCGCGGAGCCCATCACCGTCACCCCGCCGGCCAGCGCCAGCGTGCACTCCCCCGCCCGCAGCGCCTGGCCCGCGAGGTGCACGGCGACCAGGGCGGACGAGCAGGCGGTGTCGATGGTGACGGCCGGGCCCTCCAGGCCCAGCGCGTACGAGACGCGGCCGGACAGGACGCTGCCCGCGACACCGGTCATCATGTGGCCGGCGACCTCGGCGGGCATCTTCTGCAACCCGCGCAGGTAGTCGGAGCTGCTGACGCCCGTGAAGACCGCCGTCCGCGTGCCGGACAGCGCCACCGGGTCGATCCCGGCACGCTCCAGCGCCTCCCACGACGTCTCCAGCAGCACCCGCTGCTGGGGGTCCATCGCGAGCGCCTCGCGGGGGCTGATGCCGAAGAACTCGGCGTCGAACTCGGCGGCGTCGGCGAGGAAGCCGCCCTCGGGGGCGCCGTCGCCCGCGGCGCCGCCCTTCTCCCGTTCGCTGTCCTGGAACTGGGTGAGGTTCCAGCCGCGGTCGGTGGGGAACGGCGTCAGGCCGTCCTGCCCGGCCGCGAGCAGCTCCCACAGCTCCTCGGGCGAGGTGACCCCGCCCGGGAAGCGGCAGGCCATGCCGATGATCGCGATCGGCTCGCGTTCCTTGTCCTCCGCGTCCCGCAGCCGCCGGCGGGCGTCGTGCAGGTCAGCGGCGACCCGCTTGAGCGTGTCGACCAACTGCTTCTCGTCCGCCATCACTTCTCCGTAGGTTTGTCGGGACTTCCGGACGCCCTCAGGCAATGCCGAGTTCGTCCGTGATGAAGGCCAGGACCTCGTCGGTCGTGGCGTCCTGCAGTCGTTCGTTGACGTCCTCGCCGGTGTCGCCGCCCGCCCCGGCCCGCAGGTTCTTGAACCGGGAGAGGAGTTCCTCCAGGCGGGCGGTGACGGCGGCGTGGACGCTGTCGTCGAGGGACACCTCGGGCAGGTAGCCGTCGAGGCGGTCGAGTTCGGCGAGTACGGCGTCGGCCGGGTCGGTCTGCTCGGGGGCGAACTCGCCGTAGAGCAGCCGGGCCAGCGCCAGCGGGGTCGGGTGGTCGAAGACGGCGGTGGCCGGGAGCCGGACACCGGTCGCGGCGCCGAGCCGGTTGCGGAACTCCACGGCGGTCAGCGAGTCGAAGCCCAGCTCCTTGAAGGAGCGGGTGGCGCCGACCGCCGAGGTGCCGGCGAAGCCGAGCACCGCCGCCGCGTAGGACTGCACCAGGTCGAGCAGCACGGTCTCCCACTCGTCGGTGGGCAGCGCGGCGAGCCGCTTGCGCAGCGCGTCGCCCTGGGCGCCGTCCTCGGCCGCCGACGCGCCCTGCGCGGTGCGCCGGGACGGGCCGCGCACCAGGGAGCGCATCAGCGGCGCCACCGGTCCGTCACCGGCCTGCGAGCGCAGCCCGGCGGTGCTGAGGCCGATCGGGACGAGCGCGGGCTCGCTCCCGGCGACCCCGGCGTCGAACAGGGCCAGGCCCTGTTCGGGGCTGAGCGGCCGGATGCCGGAGCGGGCGAGCCGCGCCAAGTCGGTGCTCTCCAGGTGCCCGGTCATACCGCTCGGCTCCGCCCACAGGCCCCAGGCGAGGGAGACGCCGGGCAGCGCCGCCGCCCTGCGGTGGGCGGCGAGGGCGTCGAGGTAGGCGTTGGCCGCCGCGTAGTTGGCCTGGCCCGCGTTGCCGAAGACCCCGGCGGAGGACGAGAACAGCACGAACGCGTCCAGTTCGGTGCCGGCCGCGACCGTCAGCTCGTGCAGGTGCCGGGCCGCCTCCGCCTTGGGGGCGAGGACCGCGAACAGCTTCTCGGGGGTGAGCTTGCCGAGCGTGGCGTCGTCGAGCACCCCGGCCGCGTGGACGATCCCGCGCAGCGGGCGCTCCTGCGGAACGGCCGCGAGGAGCGCGGCGACCGCGTCCCGGTCGGCGACGTCGCAGGCGGCGACGGTGACGGTGGCGCCGGCCGCGGTCAGCTCCGCCGCCAGCTCGGCCGCGCCCGGAGCGTCCTGGCCCCGCCTGCTGGTGAGCAGCAGGTGCCGTACGCCGTGCTCGCCGACCAGGTGGCGGGCGACGAGCGCGCCCAGACCGCCGGTGCCGCCGGTGATCAGGACGGTGCCGTCGGACTGCCACGGCGCCACGGCGTCGGCCCGCGCCTCGGCCCGCACCAGCCGGGGCGCGAGGATCTTCCCGTCGCGCAGCGCGAACTCCGGCTCGCCGGTGGCGAGGGCCGCCGCGAGCAGGGTCCGGGAGGGGATGCCGGTGCCGATGTCCGCGAGGACGATCCTGCCGGGGCTCTCGGACTGCGCGGAGCGGACCAGGCCGTGGACGGCGGACTGCGCGAGGTCGGCGATGTCCTCGCCGGCCTCGGCGGCGACCGCGCCGCGGGTGACGACGACCAGCGTGGTGCCGTCGGTGCGCGGGTCCGCGAGCCACACCTGGAGGTCGCCGAGGGCCTGCATGACGGTGTCCTCGGTGCCGCTCTGCCAGTGCACGGGCGTCAGGACGGTGCCGATGGAGCCGTCCAGCTCGTCGGTGCTGAAGATCTCCGGCAGGCCGGGGAAGAGCGGGTCGTCGCCGAACACCGCCCAGTCCGCCGCCGGTTGCGGGGCGTCGCCCGGGGCCGTGACCGCGGTCCACTCGACGCGGAACAGCGCGTCGCGGAACGGGTCGGAGCCGGCCGCGCCGAGCTGGGCGAGCGCCTCCAGCGGGAGGCGGCGCAACAGCAGGGAGTCGACGGCGGCGACCGGCGCCCCGGTGGCGTCGGCGACGTTCAGGGTGACGGCGCCGGTGCCCTCGGCCGCGGCGATCCGCACCCGCAGGGCGGAGGCGCCGACGCTGTGCAGCGCCACTCCGGACCAGGCGAAGGGCAGCCACGGCCCCTCGCCCTCCCCGGTGTCCAGGCCGCTCATGATTCCGGGGGCGCCCAGCGCGATGGCGTGCAGGGCGGCGTCCAGCAGCGCCGGGTGCAGGGCGTAGTCGGCAGCGGCGGAGACCGCCTCGGTGGGCAGCTCGACCTCGGCGAACAGCTCGCCGTCGCGCCGCCAGGCGGCGCGCAGCCCGCGGAAGACCGGCCCGTAGTCCAGGCCGACGGCGCCCAGGTCCGCGTACAGGCTCTCCGTCGTCAGCGCCTCGGCGCCGGACGGCGGCCACTGGGTGAGGTCGGGGCCGGGCGCCGGGGTGTCCGACGTCAGCAGACCGCTCGCGTGCCGCGTCCACGGGGTGTCCTCGCCGCCGTCCTCGGACCGCGAGAAGACGGCCACCGGGCGGTGCCCGTCGGCGGCCGGCTCGTCGACCAGGACGCGCAGCTGCGTCTCGCCGCGCTCCGGCAGGACGAGCGGCGCCTCCAGCGTCAGCTCGGCCAGCGTGCCGCAGTCGGCCTCGTCACCGGCCCGCACGGCGAGCTCCAGCAGCGCCGTTCCGGGGACGAAGACGACGCCGCCGACCGCGTGGTCGCCCAGCCACGGCTGGGACTTGAGGGAGAGCCGGCCGGTGAGCAGGTAGCCGTCACGGTCGGGCAGCGCCACGGCCGCGCCGAGCAGCGGGTGCCCGGCGGGCGTCTGGCCGAGCCCGGCCGGGTCCACGGACCCGGAGACGGCCTCCAGCCAGTAGCGCTCGCCCTGGAAGGCGTACGTCGGCAGCTCGGTGCGCTCCAGCGTGCGGCCCGCGAAGACCGCCGACCAGTCGGGGCGGGTGCCGTGCGCGACCAGCCGCCCCAGCGACGTCAGGACGCGGGAGGCGCCGCCGTCGTCGCGGCGCAGCGTGCCGGTGACGACGACGTCGTCCGCTCCTGCGGCGGCCACGGTGTCCTGCACGCCGACGGTGAGCACCGGGTGCGGGCTGCACTCGACGAACACCGTGTGACCGGTGAGGGCCAGCGCCCGCACGGCCGGCTCGAACTTCACGGTGTGGCGCAGGTTGCGGTGCCAGTACGTGGCGTCCATCTCGCTGCCGTCGATCAGCCGGTCCTCCAGCGTGGAGTACAGCGGGACGCGTCCCGCCCGCGGCCGGACGGGGGCGAGCACGTCCTCCAGCTCCTCGCGCAGCGACTCCACGTGCGAGGAGTGCGAGGCGTAGTCCACGTCGATGCGGCGGGCCCGGATGGTGCGCCGCTCGCAGGTGGCGAGGAGTTCGTCGAGCGCGCCTGGGTCGCCGGACACGACGGTGGACGACGGCCCGTTGTTCGCGGCCACCGAGATCTGGCCGGGCCAGGCGGCCAGCAGCTCCTCGACCTCGGCGGCGGGCAGCGGCAGGGAGACCATGCCGCCGGTGCCGGCGAGGCCGACGAGCGCGAGGCTGCGCAGGGTGACGACGCGGGCGGCGTCCTGGAGGGTGAGCGCCCCCGCGACGCACGCGGCGGCGATCTCGCCCTGCGAGTGGCCCACGACGGCCGACGGCCGGACGCCGAGCGACTCCCAGAGGGCGGCGAGCGAGACCATGACCGCCCACAGGGCGGGCTGGACCACGTCGACGCGCTCCAGGGACGCGGCGCCCTCGACGCCGCGCAGCACGTCCAGCAGCGACCAGTCGGTGAACTCGTCGGCCGCCGCCGCGCACGCCTCCAGGCGCGCCCGGAACACCGGTGAGGTCTCCAGGAGTTCGGCGGCCATGCCGATCCACTGCGAGCCCTGGCCGGGGAAGACGAAGACCGTCTTGCCCGGGGTGCCCGCCAGGCCCTCCTCGACGCCTGCGGCGGGAACGCCGTCGGCGATGTCCTTCAGCGCCTGGACCAGCGCGGGCCCGTCCGCCCCGACGAGCACCGCGCGGTGCTCGAACGGCGTGCGGGTGGTGGCCAGCGCGTGCCCGATGCTGCCCAGCGCGGTGGCGCCGAGGGCGGAGGGGTTCGCCAGGTGCGCGTGCAGCTTGCGGGCCTGAGCCCGCAGCGCGATCTCGCTGCGGCCGGTGAGCAGCCACGGGACGGGGGTGGTGTCGGTGGCGGTGAAGGGGGCCGGGGTGTCCTCTTCCGAACCGGTGGCGGCCGGCTCGACCGCCGGCGCCTCCTCCAGGATGACGTGCGCGTTGGTCCCGCTGAAGCCGAAGGCGGAGACGCCCGCCCGGCGGGCGCCGGACCCGCCGCGCGGCCACGGCCGCGCCTCGGTGAGCAGTTCCACGTTCCCCGCCGACCAGTCGATGTGCGGGCTGGGCTCCCCGACGTGCAGCGTCGCCGGCAGCTCCTCGTGGCCGAGCGCGGTGACCATCTTGATGACGCCCGCGATGCCCGCCGCCGCCTGCGTGTGGCCGAGGTTGGACTTCACCGAGCCCAGCCACAGCGGCTGGTCGGCGGGCCGGTCCTGGCCGTAGGTGGCGATGAGCGCCTGCGCCTCGATCGGGTCGCCGAGCCGGGTGCCGGTGCCGTGCGCCTCGACGGCGTCGATGTCGGCGGCGGCCAGCCCGGCGGAGGCGAGCGCTTGGCGGATGACGCGCTGCTGGGAGGGGCCGTTGGGGGCGGTGAGCCCGTTGCTGGCGCCGTCCTGGTTGAGGGCGCTCGCGCGGACCACGGCGAGGATGTCGTGCCCGTTGCGCCGGGCGTCCGAGAGCCGCTCGACGAGGATCATGCCGACGCCCTCGGCCCAGCCGGTGCCGTCCGCCGTGGACGCGAACGCCTTGCAGCGGCCGTCGGCGGCCAGCCCCCGCTGGCGGCTGAAGTCCACGAACGTGTCGGGCGTGGCCATCACGGTGACGCCGCCGGCCAGCGCGAGCGTGCACTCGCCGCGCTGCAGGGCCTGGATCGCCAGGTGCAGGGCGACCAGGGACGAGGAGCAGGCCGTGTCGACCGTGATCGCCGGACCCTCGAGCCCCAGCACGTACGAGACGCGCCCGGACAGCACCCCGGCGGACGTCCCCGTCCCCAAGAAGCCGTCGACGCCCTCGGGCAGTTCGCCCAGCCGGGTGCCGTAGTCGTGGTAGATCACCCCGGCGAAGACACCGGTCGAGCTGCCGCGCAGCGTGGCCGGGTCGATCCCGGCCCGCTCCAGCGCCTCCCACGACGTCTCCAGCAGCAGCCGCTGCTGCGGGTCCATGGCGAGCGCCTCGCGCGGGCTGATGCCGAAGAAGGGGGCGTCGAAGTCGGTGGCGTCGTACAGGAAGGCGCCCTGGTCGGTGTACGTGGTGCCGGGCCGCTCGCCCGTCGGGTCGTACAGCGACTCGACGTCCCAGCCGCGGTCGTCGGGCAGCCCGGCCATCGCGTCGGTGCGGGTGGCGAGCAGCCGCCACAGGTCCTCCGGGGAGCGCACCCCGCCGGGGAACCGGCAGCCCATGCCGACGATCGCGATCGGCTCGTCACCGGAGATCGACGTGGCGGCCACCGGGCCCGCACCGTCGGCGGCCCCGTCGGAGACGAGATCGCCGACCAGCTCGGTGCGCAGGAACGCGGCGAGCACGTCCGGCGCCGGGTAGTCGAAGACGAGCGTGGCGGGCAGCCGCAGACCGGCCGCGGAGCCGAGCCGGTTGCGGAACTCCACCCCGGTCAGCGAGTCGAACCCGAGGTCCTTGAACGCCCGCGACGGGTCGATGGCCTCGGCCCCGGAGTGGCCGAGCACGGCCGCGACGTTGCTCCGCACCAGGTCGAGCAGGAACTCCTCCTGCTGCGCGAGGGTCATCGCGGCCAGCCGCGGCCCCAGCTCCAGCGCGCCCCCGGAGGTCGCGGCACGGGCGGCACGGCGGGCCGGAGCCCGCACCAGCGCCCGCAGCAGCGGCGGCACCTCGTCGGGCGCGGCCGTCGCCGGCAGCTCCAGGTGCATCGGGACGAAGGCGGGCGCGGCGAGGCCGACGGCCGTGTCGTACAGGGCCAGCCCCTCGGCGCTGCTGAGCGCCGCCGCACCGGAGCGCGCCAGCCGCTCGCGGTCGGCCGCCTCCAGGACGTCGGCCATGCCGCCGCCCTCGGACGCCCAGGCGCCCCAGCCCAGCGACAGCGCGGGCAGACCCGCGCCGCGCCGGTGCGCGGCGAGCGCGTCCAGGTAGGCGTTGGCGGCGGCGTAGTTGGCCTGGCCCGGGTTGCCGAACGTGCCGGCCGCCGAGGAGAACAGCACGAACGCGGCCAGGTCCAGGCCCCGGGTCAGCTCGTGCAGGTGGCGGGCGGCGTCGGCCTTCGGGCCGAAGACACGGTCGACGCGCTCGGGGGTGAGTGAGGCGAGGATGCCGTCGTCGAGCACGCCGGCGGCGTGCAGCACAGCGGTCAGGGGGTGCTCCGCCGGTATCGCGGCGAGCGTGGCGGCCAGCGCGACGCGGTCGGCGGCGTCGCAGGCCGCGAACGTGACGGTGGCGCCCGCCGCCGTGAGTTCGGCGGCGAGTTCGGCCGCCCCCGGCGCCTCGATGCCGCGCCGGCTGGTGAGCAGCAGGTGGCGCACGCCGTACTCGCTCACCAGGTGGCGGGCGAGCAGGCCGCCGAGGGCCCCGGTGGCGCCGGTGATCAGCACCGTGCCCTCGGGGGCGAGCGGCGCGGGGATCGTCAGCACGAGCTTGCCGGTGTGCCGGGCCTGCCCGATGTGGCGGAACGCCTCCGGCGCCTGCCGGACGTCCCATGCGGTGACGGGCAGGGGCCGCAGGGCGCCGCTGTTGAAGAGCTCCAGCAGGGCGGCGTACATCTCCTGGATCCGCTCGGGGCCCGCGTCCATGACGTCGAACGCCCGGTACGCGACGCCCGGGTGGTCGGCGGCGACCGTGTCCGCGTCCCGGATATCCGTCTTGCCCATCTCCACGAACCGCCCGCCGCGCGGCAGCAGCCGCAGCGAGGCGTCCACGAACTCGCGGGCGAGGGAGTCCAGGACCACGTCCATGCCGCGCCCGCCGGTCGCGTCGAGGAAGTCCTGCTCGAAGTCCAGGGTGCGGGAGGACGCGATCCGGTCGTCGGTCAGGCCGAGGCCGCGCAGCGTCCCCCACTTGCCGGTGCTCGCCGTGCCGTACACCTCGGCGCCCAGGTGGGCGGCGAGCTGAACGGCGGCGATCCCGACGCCGCCCGCGGCGGCGTGGATGAGGATCCGCTCGCCGGACCGCAGCCCGGCCAGGTCGTTGAGCGCGTAGTACGCCGTCAGGTAGACCACCGGGGCGGCGGCCGCCTCGGCGAACGTCCAGCCGATCGGCATGGGCGCGACGAGGCGGTGGTCGACGACCGCGAGCGGCCCGAACGCACCGGAGAACAGCCCCATCACCCGGTCCCCGGGCGCGAGATGGGTGACGCCGGGGCCGGTCTCCACGACCACCCCGGCCGCCTCGAGGCCGAGCCGGCCCGCGTCGCCCGGGTACATGCCGAGCACGTTCATCACGTCACGGAAGTTCAGCCCCGCGGCGCGGAGGGCGACCCGGATCTGGCCCTCGGCGAGCGGCTCGGCCGCCTCGGGGAAGTCGGCGACGTAGATGCTGTCGAGCGTGCCGCTCTCGGTGAAGTCCAGCCGCCAGGGGGCCGTTCCGGTGCCAGTGGATGAGGTGGGGGCCGGGGTGGAGGCCGGGGTGGGGGCCGGGGTGGGGGCGGGAATCGTCAGGCTGTCGGCGGGCGTGCTGCGGAGCAGGCGCGCGGTGTGCGCCTGGCCGCCGCGCAGCGCCAGCTGCGGCTCGTCGGCGGCGACGGCGGCGGCCACGGCCGGGGCGAGAGCCGCGGCCGAGGCCGGGGTGCCGTCGATGTCCACGAGGACGACCCGGTCCGGGTACTCGGACTGCGCGGAACGCGCCAGGCCCCACACCGCGGCCGCGCCCGGGTCGGCGACGGCGTCGCCGGGGGCGGCCGCCAGGGCGCCGCTGGTGACGAGCACCAACCGGGCGCCGGGCGGCTGATCGGCGTCCAGCCACTGCTGGAGGAGCGCCAGGGCGGCGTGGACGGTGCCGGCGGTGGACGGGGAGTGGTGGGTGGTGAACTGGGCGAGGGTGAACTCCGCCGCGTCGCCCGCCAGGGTCGCACCCGCTGCGGTGAGCGCGTCGGCCAGGCCGAACGTGTCGTCGCCGAGCAGGGTCCAACGGTCGCCGGTGGACGCTTCGACGGCGGTCTGCAGCGGGGCCCAGTCGAGCCGGAACAGCGACTCGTGGTGGCCGGGGCCACCGGCGTTCGCCGCCAGTTGGTCCACCGCGAGGGCGCGCAGCACGAGCGAGCCCACCGACGCCACCGGGAGGCCGGCGGCGTCGGCCAGCTGCAGCGCCACACCGCCGCCGGAGGCCGCGGGCGAGACCCTGATCCGCAGGGAGGTCGCACCGGCCGCGTACAGGGCGACGTCCGACCAGGCGAAGGGCAGCTGCGGGACGCTGCCGTCCTCGACGAAGTCGCCGAGGCTGATCGCGTGCAGGGTCGCGTCCAGCAGGGCGGGGTGCAGTCCGAACGAGTCGGTGTCCGGGGCGTCCTCGGGCAGCGACACCTCGGCGAAGACGTCGTCCCCGTGCCGCCAGGCGGCCCGCAGGCCCTGGAAGAGCGGCCCGTACTCCAGGCCCGACGAGGCCAGGTCGTCGTAGAGAGCCGTCGTGTCGAGCGCGCTCGCCCCGGCCGGGGGCCACTGCGCGAGGTCGAAGGCGGGGTCGGGAGCCAGGACCGAGGCGGTGAGGAGGCCGTCGGCGTGGCAGGTCCAGGGGGCGTCGTCGGGCGCGTCCTCGGGCCGCGAGAAGACGGTGACGGGCCGCAGCCCGCCCGCGTCGGCCTCTCCCGCCTGCACGCGCAGCTGGACGGCGCCCTGCTCGCCCAGCACCAGCGGCGCCTGGAGCGTCAGCTCCTCGACGGTGCCGCACCCGACCTCGTCGCCCGCTCGCACGGCGATCTCGACGAGCGCGGCGCCGGGGACGATCACGGTGCCGGAGACGGCGTGGTCCGCCAGCCACGGGTGGGTGGAGAGCGAGAGCCGCCCGGTGAACAGCACGCTGTCGGTGTCCGGGAGGGTGATCGCCCCGCTGAGGAACGGGTGCCCGCCGGAGCGCAGCCCCAGGCCGGTCGCGTCACCGGTCGACGCCACCGTGCGCGGCCAGTACTGCCGGTGCTCGAAGGCGTAGGTGGGGAGGTCGACGGGGGTGTGTCCGGTGCCGAAGAGGGCGGGCCAGGTGACGGTTCCGCCGGAGGCGTGGATGCGGGTGAGGGCTTCGGTGAGGAGCTGGGGTTCGTCGTGGTCCCGGCGCAGGGTCGGGATGAGGGTGGCGGTGCCGTTGGCGGAATCCGCGGTGGAGTCGGCAGCCATGGCGGTCAGGACCGCGTCCGGGCCGAGCTCGATGAACCTCGTGACGCCCTGGTCCTGGAGGGTGGTGACGGCGTCGGCGAAGCGGACAGCTTCGCGGACGTGCCGGACCCAGTAGGCGGGGTCGGTGAGTTCCTCGGCGGTGGCGGCCTGGCCGGTGAGGGTCGAGACGATGGGAATGGTGGGCGCGCTGTAGGTGAGGCTCGCGGCGATGGTGCCGAACTCTTCGAGCATCGGTTCCATGTGCAGGGAGTGGAAGGCGTGGCTGACGGTGAGGCGCTTGGTCTTCCGTCCGAGGGTGTTGAAGTGAGCGAGGACGGTGGCGACGGCGTCTTCGTCGCCGGAGACGACGACGGAGGTCGGTCCGTTGACGGCCGCGATGCCGACACGGTCGGAGAGTTGCGGCAGGACTTCCGCCTCGGTGGCCTGGATCGCCGCCATGGCTCCGCCGGTGGGGAGCTGCTGCATGAGCCGCCCACGGGCGGCCACCAGCCGTGCCGCGTCATCCAGCGACCAGACGCCCGCCACGTGCGCGGCGGCCAGCTCGCCGATGGAGTGACCGGCCAGCACCTGCGGCCGAACCCCGAACGACTCCAGGAGCCGGAACAGCGCCACTTCCAGGGCGAACAGCGCGGGCTGGGTGAAGCCCGTCTCGTTCAGCCGGCTGCCGTCCTCGTCGAACAGCACCTCCTTGAGCGGCACTTCGAGGTGCACGTCAAGCGCCGCCACGACGGCGTCCAGCGCCTGCGCGAACACCGGGAACGCGGCGTACAGCTCGCGCCCCATCCCGGCCCGCTGGCTGCCCTGCCCGGTGAACAGGAACGCCGTCCGGCCCGCGTGGGCCGCGCCCTGTACGAGGCCGGGGGCGTTGCCGCCCTCGGCCAGCGCCGACAGTCCGGCGATCAGACCGTCGCGGTCGGCGGCCACGACGCCCGCGCGGTGGGAGAACGCGGCACGGGTGGTGGCCAGGGAGTAGCCGACGGCGGCGGGGTCGAGAGCGCGTCCGGCGTCGGCGAGCAGGTGGTCCCGCAGGCGGGCGGCCTGAGCCTGGACGGCGTCCGGCGTCTTTCCGGACAGCACCCACGGCACCACCGGCAGGGCGATGGGCGCAACTTCGTCCGCCGCCGCCTCGGCCGGGGCTTCCTCCACGATGACGTGGGCGTTCGTCCCGCTGATCCCGAAGGACGAGATGCCCGCACGGCGGGTGCGCTCGCCTGCCGGCCACGGCTGTGCCTCCGTGAGCAGGGTGACGTCACCGGCCGACCAGTCGACGTGCGAGCTGGGGGCGTCGACGCCCAGCGTGCGCGGCAGCTCCTCGTGCCGCATCGCGAGCACCATCTTGATGATCCCGGCGACACCGGCAGCGGCCTGCGTGTGACCGAGGTTGGACTTCACGGAGCCGAGCCACAGCGGACGGCCTTCCGGGCGGTCCTGGCCGTAGGTGGCGATGAGCGCCTGTGCCTCGATCGGGTCGCCGAGCTTGGTGCCGGTGCCGTGCGCCTCGACGGCGTCGACCTGGTCGGCGGACAGCCGCGCCCCGGCCAGCGCCTGGCGGATCACACGCTGCTGCGAAGGGCCGTTGGGCGCGGTGAGGCCGTTGCTCGCGCCGTCCTGGTTGATCGCGCTGCCCCGGACCACCGCGAGCACGCGGTGGCCGTTGCGCTTGGCGTCGCTGAGCTTCTCCAGGAGCAGCATGCCGACGCCTTCGCCCCAGCCCGTGCCGTCCGCGGCCTCGGCGAACGGCTTGCAGCGGCCGTCGGGGGCCAGCCCGCGCTGGCGGCTGAAGTCGACAAAGGTGTCAGGGGTTGCCATGACCGTCACCCCGCCCGCGAGGGCGAGCGAGCACTCACCCGAGCGCAGCGCCTGAGCCGCCAGGTGCACCGTGACCAGGGACGATGAGCAAGCCGTGTCGACCGTGACGGCCGGGCCCTCCAGGCCGAAGGCGTAGGAGACGCGGCCGGAGGCGAGACTGCCGCCGACGCCCAGGAAGCCTTCGACGGCATCGGCGGCGTGCTCCAGCACGTCGCTGTAGTCGCCGTACATCACCCCGGCGAAGACGCCGGTCGCCGAGCCGCGCACGGACGCCGGGTCGATGCCCGCGCGCTCGAACGCCTCCCACGACGACTCCAGCAGCAGCCGGTGCTGCGGGTCCATGGCCACGGCCTCGCGCGGGCTGATGCCGAAGAACGCGGGGTCGAAGTCGGCGGCGCGGTCCAGGAATCCGCCGTGGCGGGAGTACGTCTTGCCGGGGGCCTCCGGGTCCGGGTCGTAGATCCCCTCCACGTCCCAGCCACGGTCCAGCGGGAACGACGAGACCCCGTCGCCGCCGGCCGCGAGCAGCGCCCACAGCTCCTCGGGCGAGGTGACCCCGCCCGGGTACCGGCAGGCCATGCCCACGATCGCGATCGGCTCGTGGCCCGCGCCGGAGAGCTGGCGGTTCTGCTCGCGCAGCCGCTCCGTCTCCTTCAGCGACGCGCGCAGAGCCTCAACGATTCTCTCGTTCGATGCAGCCGTTGCAGACACCTGAACCTCACCCATTCGCGTCATCAGAAGTCGGACCCTTCGAGCGCCTTCGAGATGAGGCTCTCGGCATCCATTTCGTCGATCGATTCGCTCGCGTCCTCGGCCGTCGGGCCGTCGTCCTCCGTCTGGAGGCCGGCGAGTTGCAGCAGTGTGTCCAGCAGTCCGGTCTCCCGGAGCCGGGCCAGCGGGATGGCGAGCAGCGAGGCGCGGACGCTCTCCTCGTAGGCGGCGGTCGCCGGATCCGTGTTCGTGTCGGGGGCCGCTTCATGGAGGAGGAAGTCGGCCAGCTCCTGCGGCGTCGGATAGTCGAAGACGAGCGTCGCCGGGAGCCGTACCCCGGCCGCCGCGCTCAGCTGGTTGCGGAACTCCACCGCGGTGAGCGAGTCGAAGCCGAACTCCTTGAACGGCTTGCCCAGCTCCACCTCCTGCGCCGCGGTGAGGCCGAGGACCGCGACGACCTGGCTGCGGACCAGCTCGACGACCACCGGGAGGCGCTCGTCGGACGGCAGCGCCGCCAGCCGCTCGGCCAGACCGGACGCGCCGACCCCACCGGGCTCGCCCGCGGCAGCCGCGCGCCGGACCTTGCCGCGCACCAGGCCGCGGAAGAGACCCGGCACCTCGCCGCCCGCGGAGCGCACCAGCGCGGGCACGTCCAGCCCTGCGGGGACCAGCACCGCCCGGTCGGCGATCAGCGAGGCGTCCAGCAGGGCCAAGCCCTGCTCCTCGCCCAGCGCGAGGACTCCCCCGCGGGCCATCCGTTCCACTTCGGCCCCGGACAGCTCCGCGCCCATCCCCCCGGCCTCCGGCGCCCACAGACCCCAGGCGAGGGAGACCGCGGGAAGCCCGACGGCCCGACGGTGGGTGGCCAGTGCGTCGAGGTACGCGTTGGCGGCGGCGTACGCACCCTGCCCCGCACCGCCCAGCACCCCGGCCGCGGACGAGAACAGGACGAACGCGTCCAGGTCCGTCCCGGCCGTCAGCTCGTGCAGGTGGCGCGCCGCCTCCGCCTTCGGGGCGAGTACGGCGGCCAGCCGCTCGGGGGTGAGCGACGCGAGGACACCGTCGTCCACGATGCCGGCCGCGTGGATCACGGCGGTGAGCGGTGCGTTGTTCCTGTCGTTGAGGAGTGCTGCGAGGGCGTCGCGGTCGGAGACGTCGCAGGCGGCGATGGTGACGGTGGCGCCCGCTGCCGTGAGTTCGGCGGTGAGTTCCGTCGCTCCGGGGGCGTCCTGGCCGCGCCTGCTGGTGAGCAGGAGGTTGCGGACGCCGTGCTCGGCGACCAGGTGGCGCGCGGTGAGCGCACCCAGGCCGCTGGTGCCGCCGGTGATCAGGACGGTGCCGTCGGTGCGCCAGGGGGTCGCCTCGGCCTCGGCGGACGGTGCCGTACGGATCAGGCGGGGCGCGAAGAACGCCCCGTCGCGGAGTGCGAACTCCGCCTCGTCGGAGACGAGGACCGCCGCAGGTATCCGGATGGGGTCGGGGGCTGTGTCGGTGTCGGTGTCGATGAGGACGATCCGGTCCGGGTTCTCGGCCTGCGCCGCCCTGACGAGACCCTGCACGGCGGCCTGCGCCAAGTCGGTGATGTCCTCCCCGGGCAGTGCGGCCACCGCACCCCGGGTGACGATGACGAGGCGAGCGTCCGAAGCGGCAGTGGACTCGTCCGCCAGCCACGCCTGGAGCCCGGCCAGGACGGCGGAGAGCGTCTCCGCCGTTCCGAGCCCGGACGGGGCGAGCAGCAGCTGCGCCCCCGGAACCAGTTCCGTGGACGCCCCGGCACCGGCCGGCTCCGTGACCCGGACCCAGTCGAGCCCGAACAGCGCGTCTCCGTGCTTCGCTACCGGCACCTGCTCGGCGAGCGGCCGCAGCGTCAGCGAACCGACCGACGCGACCGGCGAGCCGGCGGCGTCCGCCAGTTGCAGCGTCACACCGCCCTGGCGGTCGGCCGGGGAGAGACGAAGGCGGAGGGCGGTGGCGCCGGTGGCGAAGAGGGACACGTCGAGCCAGGAGAAGGGCAGGTGGGCGCGCCCGTCATCGGCGAAGAACGTTCCCAGCCCGATGCCGTGCAGCGCCGCGTCGAGCAGCGCCGGGTGGATCCCGAACCCGCTGGTGTCGGCGTCCTCGGGCAGCGAGACCTCGGCGAAGACCTCGTCCCCGCGCTTCCAGGCGGCCTGGACCCCCTGGAAGACCGGTCCGTACTCCAGGCCCAGAAGGGCCAGGTCGTCGTAGAGGCTGTCGACCGGGACGGCATCGGCCCCGGCCGGAGGCCACTGGACGAGGTCGAAGCCGGGCTCCACGGCGGCCGAGGAGAGCACCCCCTCGGCGTGCCGCACCCACCCCTCCTCGCTGGTGCCGTCAACACCCTCGGCGCCCTCGACGCGCGAGAAGACGGTCACCCGCCGGCGGCCGGAACCGTCGTCCGCACTCGTCCTGACCCGCAGCTGGGTAGCAGCGGTGGGAAGGACGACGAGGGGCGCGTAGAGCGTCAGCTCCTCCAACGTGCTGGTGTCGGTGTGGTCGCCCGCGTGGATGGCGAGATCGGCGAGCGCGGCGCCGGGGACGATGACGGTGCCGTTGACGGCGTGGTCCGCGAGCCACGGGTGGGTGTGGAGCGCGAGCCGCCCGGTGAAGAGCATGCCTTCGGAGTCCGGCAGAGCGATCGCCGCGCTGAGGAGCGGGTGCGTGGTGTCGCTCTGACCGAAGCCTGACGCCTTCCCGTTCGGGGCGACGGTGTCGGCGAGCCAGTAGTGCTGGTGCTGGAAGGCGTAGGTGGGGAGGTCGACGGGGGTGTGCCCGGTACCGAAGAGGGCGGGCCAGGTGACGGTTCCGCCGGTGGCGTGGATGCGGGTGAGGGCTTCGGTGAGGAGCTGAGGTTCGTTGTGGTCGCGGCGGAGGGTGGGGATGAGGGTGGTGGTGTCGGTGGTGGAGTCGGCGGCCATGGCGGTGAGGACCGCGTCGGGGCCGAGTTCCAGGAGGGTGCTGATGCCCTGGCCTTGGAGGGTGGTGACGGCGTCGGCGAAGCGGACGGCTTCGCGGACGTGCCGGACCCAGTAGGCAGGGTCGGTCAGTTCTTCGGTGGTGGCGGCCTGGCCGGTGAGGGTGGAGACGATGGGGATGGTGGGTGCGGTGTAGGTGAGCCCGGCGGCGATGGTGCCGAATTCGGCGAGCATTGGTTCCATGTGCGGGGAGTGGAAGGCGTGGTTGACGGTCAGGCGCTTGGTCTTCCGTCCGGCGGACGTGAAGTGCGCGATGACATCCGCGACGGCGTCTTCGTCGCCGGAGACGACGATGGAGGTCGGCCCGTTGACGGCCGCAATCCCCACTCGGTCGTTGAGCTGGGGCAGCACCTCCGCCTCGGTGGCCTGGATCGCGGCCATGGCTCCGCCGGTGGGGAGCTGCTGCATGAGCCGCCCACGGGCGGCCACGAGCCGTGCCGCATCGTCCAGCGACCAGACGCCCGCCACGTGCGCGGCGGCCAGCTCGCCGATGGAGTGACCGGCCAGCACCTGCGGCCGGACCCCGAACGACTCCAGGAGCCGGAACAGCGCCACTTCCAGCGCGAAGAGAGCGGGCTGGGTGAAGCCCGTCTCGTTCAGCCGGCTGCCGTCCTCGTCGAACAGCACCTCCTTGAGCGGCACTTCAAGGTGCACGTCAAGCGCCGCCACCACGTCGTCCAGCGCCTGCGCGAACACCGAGAACGCGGCATACAGCTCACGCCCCATCCCCGCCCGCTGGCTCCCCTGCCCGGTGAACAGGAACGCCGTCCGGCCGGAGCCGGCCGTCCCGCGCACCACCCCGGGGGCATTCCGGCCGTCGGCCAGGGCTGACAGTCCGGCGATCAGGCCGTCGCGGTCGGCGGCCACGACGCCGCCCCGGTGGGCGAACACAGCGCGGGTCGCCGTCAGCGCGGACCCGACAGCCGTCGGGTCCAGGTCGGGGTCGGCCAGCACGAAGTCGCGCAGGCGGGCGGCCTGGGCCTTCACTGCGTCCGGCGTCTTGCCGGACAGCACCCACGGCACCACCGGCAGAGCAACCGCGGTGGCATCCTCCGCCACCGCCTCAACCGGAGCTTCTTCCACGATCACGTGGGCGTTCGTCCCGCTGATCCCGAACGACGAGACACCCGCCCGACGCGGACGCTCCCGCACCGGCCACGGCTGCGCCTCCGTCAACAGCTCCACCGAGCCAGCCGACCAGTCCACGTGCGAGCTGGGCGCGTCGACGCCCAGCGTGCGCGGCAACTCCTCGTGCCGCATCGCCAGCACCATCTTGATGATCCCCGCGACACCCGCCGCAGCCTGCGTGTGACCCAGGTTGGACTTCACCGAACCCAGCCACAGCGGACGACCCTCCGGGCGGTCCTGTCCATACGTGGCGATGAGCGCCTGTGCCTCGATCGGGTCGCCGAGGGTGGTGCCCGTGCCGTGCGCCTCCACCGCGTCGACCTGGTCGGCCGTGAGGTGGGCGCCGGCCAGAGCCTGCCGGATCACCCGCTGCTGGGATGGGCCGTTGGGAGCCGTGAGGCCGTTGCTCGCACCGTCCTGGTTGACGGCGCTGCCCCGGACCACGGCCAGCACCCGGTGGCCGTTGCGCTGTGCGTCGGACAGCCGCTCCAGGAGCAGCATGCCGACGCCCTCGCCCCAGCCGGTGCCGTCCGCAGCCTCCGCGAACGGCTTGCAGCGGCCGTCGGGAGACAGGCCCCGCTGACGGCTGAAGCCGACGAAGGTCTCCGGAGTCGCCATGACCGTCACGCCGCCCGCGAGGGCGAGCGAGCACTCGCCCGAGCGCAGCGCCTGGCCTGCCAGGTGCACGGTGACGAGGGACGACGAGCAGGCCGTGTCGACCGTGACGGCCGGGCCCTCCAGGCCGAAGGCGTAGGCGACGCGCCCGGAGGCGACGCTGCCGGAGCTTCCGGTGCCGAGGTAACCCTCCAGGTCGGCGGGGTAGCTGTTGAGCCGGATGCCGTAGTCGTTGTACATGACACCGGCGAAGACACCGGTCGCGCTGCCGCGCACCGATGCCGGGTCGATGCCCGCACGTTCGAACGCCTCCCACGCGGACTCCAGCAGCAGTCGGTGCTGCGGGTCGGTGGCCAGGGCCTCGCGCGGGCTGATGCCGAAGAACGCCGGGTCGAAGTCCGCCGCCTGGTCCAGGAATCCGCCGTGCCGGGAGTACGTCTTGCCGATCGCGGTCGGGTCCGGGTCGTACAGACCCGCCACGTCCCAGCCGCGGTCGTCGGGGAACGGCGTCACGGCGTCGCCACCGGCCGCCAGCAGCGCCCACAGCTCCTCGGGCGAGGAGACCCCGCCGGGGAAGCGGCACGCCATGCCGACGATCGCGATCGGTTCGTCGGCCATCGAGCCGGGGCCGTTCGCCGGCTCTGCCGAGCCGGCCGTCGCCTCCGCTGCCGCGTCCTCGCCCAGCAACTCCACCAGCAGGAACTCGGCCACGGCCGTCGGCGTCGGGTAGTCGAAGACGAGCGTCGCCGGCAGCCGCACCCCGGCTTCCGCGCCGAGCTGGTTGCGGAACTCCACGCCGGTGAGGGAGTCGACGCCCAGCTCGCTGAACAGGCTGTCGGCCGCGACGTCCTCCGCCGCACCGAAGCCCAGCACGCCGGCGATCTGTCCGCGTACCAGCTGGAGCAGCAGCTCGTGCCGTGCGGCCGGGGGCAGCGCCGTCAGGCGCTCCTCCAGGGACACCGGCCCGGTGCCCGCACCGGATCCTGCCTGCACGGCCCGGCGGACGGGAGCCTTGACGAGCCCCCGCAGCAGCGCCGGCACCTCGCCGGGAGCGGCGGCCAGGGCCTTGAGGTCGA
The DNA here is from genome assembly GCF_040636125.1 of Streptomyces sp. NPDC006733. NCBI lineage: Bacteria > Bacillati > Actinomycetota > Actinomycetes > Kitasatosporales > Streptomycetaceae > Streptomyces > Streptomyces sp. NPDC006733. The sequence continues at coordinate 187,433 of NZ_JBEYJD010000005.1, forward strand.
GCCGGATCGGCACCAGGTGTGCGTGCTCGCTGTGCTGTGCCGCGTCGAAGAGCGCCAGGCCCTCCGTCGCATCCAGAGCGAGCACGCCCGCTCGGGCCATCCGCTCCAGATCCGTCGCGGACAACCCCGCGCCCATTCCGCCGGTTTCTGGTGCCCACAGGCCCCAGCCGAGGGAGGTGGCGGGGAGTCCTCGGGTGCGGCGGTGGGTGGCGAGGGCGTCGAGGTAGGCGTTGGCGGCGGCGTAGTTGCCCTGTCCGGTGCCGTCGAAGGTTGCGGCTGCGGAGGAGAACAGCACGAACGCATCCAGGTCCGCGTCGGCCGTCAGTTCGTGCAGATGGGCGGCGGCGTCCGCCTTCGGTGCCAGGACTTCCGCCAGGTGCTGCGGGGTGAGGGCGGCGAACGTCGCGTCGTGCAGCACACCGGCGGTGTGGACGACGGCGGTCAGCTCCACCCCGTCCAGCACGGCGGCCAGCGCATCCCGGTCGGAGACGTCGCAGGCGGCGACGGTGACCCTCGCGCCCAAAGCCTGAAGCTCGGTGGTGAGTTCGGTGGCGCCGGGGGCGTCGGGGCCCCGGCGGCTGGTCAGCAGCAGGTCCGTGATCCCGTACGCGGTGACGAGGTGGCGGGCCAGCAGCGCGCCCAGGCCACCGGTGCCGCCGGTGATCAGCACCGTGCCATCGGCCCGCCACACCACCGGGACACCGGTGGCCGTCGTCCGGGCCAGGCGCGGCACAAAGACCTCCCCGCCCCGCACGGCCAACTCCGGCTCACCCGACCCCAGCACCCCACCAGGGATCTCATCGGTGTCGGTGTCGAGCAGGACGATCCGACCGGGGTGCTCGGACTGCGCGGAGCGGATCAGGCCCCACACCGCGGCCTGCCCCAGATCCGCCACGTCCTCGCCCGGCACCACCGCCACCGCACCCCGCGTCACCACCACCAACCGACGCTCATCGTCAGAGGCCAGCCAGTTCTGGGTGTGGGCGAGCACGGCGTCGAGCGTCTCGTTCGGCGTCGCGCCGGCCGGGCACCGGTACAGCGTCACGTCGTCCGTCGGGTCGGCGGAAGCCGCCTGCGTGGGAAGCGCCGTCCAGTCCAGGTGGAAGAGCGCGTCGCGTGCGACGTTCTCCGCCGTGGCGAAGTCGTCGGCCACGATCGGCCGCAGCGCGAGCGCGCCGACCGCCGCGACCGGCACGCCCTGGTCGTCCGCGAGTTGCAGCGTGTAGCCGGAGTCCGTTGGGGCGATCCGCACCCGCAGGGCGGTCGCACCGGTCGCGTACACGGCAACGTCGGACCAGGCGAACGGCAGCTCGGCCGCGCCGCTGTCCGTCGCCCGCAGGGCGATGCCGTGGAGGGCGGCGTCCAAGAGGGCGGGGTGAAGGGCGAAGGCGTCGGCGGCGTCGGCGCCCTCAGGGAGGACGACCTCGGTGAAGACGTCCTCGCCCAGGCGCCAGGCAGCGCGCAGCCCCTGGAAGCCCGGACCGTACTCCAGTCCCAGCGCGGCCAGGTCGGCGTAGAGGCTCTCTACGGCGACGGGCTCGCTCCCCGTCGGCGGCCACTGCGCGAGGTCGAAGCGGGGCTGCGGAACGTCGGTGCTCAGAACGCCTTCGGCGTTCCGCACCCACTGCCGGTCGTCCGTCGTGTCCTCGCCGCGCGAGAACACGCTCACCGTCCGCCGGCCCCGACCGTCGGCCTCGCCGACACGGACCCGCAGCTGAACGGCGCCCTGCCCCTCCAGTACCAGCGGTGCTTGGAGCATCAGCTCTTCCAGCGCGCCGCAACCCGTCTCGTCACCCGCCCGCACGGCGATCTCGACGAGCGCCGCTCCGGGCACGACCACCGTGCCGGACACCGCGTGCTCGGCCAGCCACGGGTGCGACGACAGCGACAGCCGGCCGGTGAAGAGGACCCCGTCGGAGTCGGGGAGAGCAATAGCTGCCCCCAGCAGGGGGTGTTCCGCGTCCGTCAGTCCGGCGGCCCGGACGTCGCCCGCCGTGACGGCGGCCCGCTCCGGCCAGTAGTGCTGGTGCTGGAAGGCGTAGGTCGGCAGATCCAGCAGCGGGGTGGCGGCGCCGGTGCCGAAGAATGCCCGCCAGTCGACCTCGACGCCACGCGTGTGCAGCGCGGCGACGGACGACACGAAGGTCTCCGCCTCGTCCTGCTCCCGGCGCAGCGACGCGACGAGCACGGCATCGGTGACGCTCTCGGCACCCATCACCGTCAGCACGGCGTCGGGCCCCAGCTCCAGGAAGGTGCTGACACCCAGCTCCTGGAGGGTGGCGACGGCGTCGGCGAAGCGGACGGCTTCGCGGACGTGCCGGACCCAGTAGGCGGGGTCGCTCAGCTCCTCGGCGGTTGCCGCCTTGCCGGTGAGGGTGGAGACGATCGGGATCGACGGAGCGGTGTGGGTGAGGCTCGCCGCGATGGTGCCGAACTCTTCGAGCATCGGCTCCATGTGCGGGGAGTGGAAGGCGTGGCTGACGGTCAGGCGCTTGGCCTTCCGACCTGCGGACGTGAAGTGCGCTACGACGTCTGCGACGGCGTCTTCGTCACCGGAGACGACGATGGAGGTCGGCCCGTTGACGGCCGCGATCCCCACTCGGTCGTTGAGTTGCGGCAGGACTTCCGCCTCGGTGGCCTGGATCGCCGCCATGGCTCCGCCGGACGGGAGCTGCTGCATGAGCCGCCCACGGGCGGCCACCAGCCGTGCCGCGTCGTCCAGCGACCAGACGCCCGCCACGTGCGCGGCGGCCAGCTCGCCGATGGAGTGACCGGCCAGCACCTGCGGCCGGACCCCGAACGACTCCAGCAACCGGAACAACGCCACTTCCAGGGCGAACAGCGCGGGCTGGGTGAACCCCGTCTCGTTCAGCCGGCTGCCGTCCTCGTCGAACAGCACCTCCTTGAGCGGCACTTCAAGGTGCACGTCAAGCGCCGCCACGACGGCGTCCAGCGCCTCCGTGAAGACGGGGAACGCGGCATACAGCTCGTGCCCCATCCCCGCCCGCTGGCTGCCCTGCCCGGTGAACAGGAACGCCAGGTCCCCGCCCCCCGCCACACCAGCCTTGGCCTCGCCGTCCACGACGGCGTCCAGACCGGCCAGCAGACCCGCACGGTCAGCCGCCACCACACCCGCACGGTGGGCGAAGCCCGCCCGCGTCGTCGCCAGCGCCGCACCCACCAACGCCGCATCCAGCCCCGCATCGGCGAGCACGAACTCCCGCAAGCGGGCGGCCTGCGCCCGCAACGCCTCCGGCGTCCTCCCGGACAGCACCCACGGCACCACCGGCAGGGCGAAAGCCGCAACGCCCTCCACCCCGACCTCGGCCGGAGCCTCCTCCACGATCACGTGCGCGTTCGTCCCACTGATCCCGAACGACGACACCCCCGCCCGACGCGGACGCTCCCGCACCGGCCACGGCTGCGCCTCCGTCAACAGCTCCACCGAGCCCGCCGACCAATCCACGTGCGAGCTCGGCGCGTCCACGCCCAGCGTGCGCGGCAGCTCCTCGTACCGCATCGCGAGCACCATCTTGATGATCCCCGCGACACCGGCAGCGGCCTGCGTGTGCCCCAGGTTCGACTTCACCGAACCCAGCCACAGCGGACGACCCTCGGCCCGCTCCTGGCCGTACGTCGCCAGCAGCGCCTGCGCCTCGATCGGGTCACCCAGCCGCGTGCCCGTGCCGTGCGCCTCCACCGCGTCGACGTCACTCGTCGTGAGCGAAGCGGCGGCCAGGGCCTGGCGGATCACGCGCTGCTGCGAAGGTCCGTTGGGGGCGGTGAGGCCGTTGCTCGCGCCGTCCTGGTTGATCGCGCTGCTGCGCACGACCGCCAGCACCCGGTGGCCGTTGCGCTGCGCGTCGGACAGCCGCTCCAGGAGCAGCATGCCGACGCCTTCGCCCCAGCCCGTGCCGTCCGCGGCCTCCGCGAACGGCTTGCAGTAGCCGTCGGGGGCCAGCCCGCGCTGGCGGCTGAAGTCGACAAACGTGTCGGGAGTCGCCATGACCGTCACCCCGCCCGCGAGGGCGAGCGAGCACTCGCCCGAGCGCAGCGCCTGGCCGGCCAGGTGGACGGCGACGAGCGAGGACGAGCAGGCGGTGTCCACGGTCACGGCCGGGCCTTCGAGGCCCAGGGTGTACGAGACGCGGCCGGAGGCGATGCTGCCGCCGACGCCCATGAAGCCTTCGGTGTTGCGGTGCGCGGACTGCTCCAGCACTGACGTGTAGTCGTGGTACATCACCCCCGCGAAGACGCCGGTCGCGGTGCCTCGCACGGACGCAGGGCCGATGCCCGCGCGCTCGAACGCCTCCCACGAGGTCTCCAGCAGCAGCCGGTGCTGCGGGTCCATCGCGAGGGCTTCGCGCGGGCTGATGCCGAAAAAGCCGGGGTCGAAGTCGGCGGCGCGGTCCAGGAAGCCGCCGTGGCGGGAGTACGTCTTGCCGACCGCGTCCGGGTCCGGGTCGTAGATCCCCTCCACGTCCCAGCCACGGTCCAACGGGAACGACGACACCCCGTCGCCACCCGCCGCCAGCAGAGCCCACAGCTCCTCGGGCGAGGTGACCCCGCCCGGGTACCGGCAGGCCATGCCCACGATCGCGATCGGCTCGTCGAGCACGGACCCGGCCGCCGGTACGACGGCCGTCGCGTCGGCCGCTGTCGCGGCCTCCTCGCCCAGCAGCTCCACCAGCAGGAACTCGGCCACGGCGATCGGCGTCGGGTAGTCGAAGACGAGGGTCGCGGGCAGCCGCACCTCGGCTTCGGCGCCGAGGCGGTTGCGGAACTCGACCGCCGTGAGCGAGTCGAAGCCGAACTCCTTGAACGGCTTGTCGCCCGCGACCTTCTGCACGCCGTCGTAGCCGAGCACGGCGGCCACGTGGCGCCGCACGAGATCGACCAGCAGCCGCGATCGCTCGGCCCCGGTCAGTGTGCCGAGGCGCTCCGCCAGCCCGGTGGCGTCCGCTGCGGCCGAGCCGGCCGCCTTGCGGGCGGTGGGGGCCGGACGCGTCAGGCCGCGCAGGACGGCGGGGAGGGTGTTGAGCCGCGCCCGCTGCTCCAGCGCGCTCCTGCCGAAGGCGACGGGGAGGACATGGGCGTGCTGGCCCGCGAGGGCGGCTTCGAGGAGGGCGAGGCCCTGCTGCCGGCCGATGGCGAGGACGCCGGAACGTTCCATCCGCTCCACGTCGGCCGTGGTCAGCTCGGCCCCCATGCCGCCGACGGCCGGGTCCCACAGGCCCCAGGCGAGCGAGATGCCTGCCAGCCCCTGCGCTCGGCGGTGGATGGCCAGCGCGTCGAGGTAGGCGTTGGCGGCGGCGTAGCCGCCCTGCCCCGAACCGTCGAACGTGCCCGCAGCGGAGGAGAAGAGGACGAACGCGTCGAGGTCGGCGTCGGCCGTCAGCTCGTGGAGGTGGCGGGCCGCGTCGGCCTTCGGGGCCAGGACCGCGGCGACCCGGTCGGCGGTGAGCGAGGTGATCATGCCGTCGTCGACCACACCCGCCGCGTGCACGATCGCGGTGATCGACGTGTCCGCCAGCAACTGGGCCAGCGCGGCACGGTCGGAGACGTCGCACGCGGCGACGGTCACCGCAGCGCCGGCCGCCTCCAGCTCGGCCACCAACTCGGCCGCACCGGGGGCCTGGAGGCCGCGGCGGCTGGTCAGGACCAGGTTGCGGACGCCGTGCTCGGTGACCAGGTGGCGCGCGGTGAGCGCGCCCAGGCCGCCGGTACCGCCGGTGATCAGGACGGTGCCGTCGGCGCGCCACGTCACTCCGCCGGTGGCGGGGGCGGTACGCGCCAGACGCGGTACGAACAACTGGCCGTCGCGCAGCGCCAGCTCGGGCTCGTTCGCGGCGGCGGACGCGAGAACCGTGGAGTCCGTGGCCGTGTCCACATCCGTGTCGAGCAGGACGATGCGGCCCGGGTGCTCTGTCTGCGCGGCCCGGACGAGGCCGTGAACGGCCGCCTGTCCCAGGTCGGTGACGTCCTCGCCGGGCAGCGCGGCGACCGCGCCCCGGGTGACGACGACGAGCCGGGCGTCCGACGCCTCCTCTGCGGCCAGCCACTCCTGCAAGCGCGCCAGGACGCCGGTGACGGCCTCGGCGGGGACGAGCCCCGAAGGAACGTGCAGGATCTCCACGTCCGCCGCCTCGGCTACTGCCTGCTGCGGCAGCGGGCTCCAGCGGACCTCGTACAGTTCGCGGTCGTGGGCGCTCTGCAGCTCACCAGTGGCGACGGGTCGCAGGACCAGGGAACCCACCGTGGCCACGGGCGCGCCGTGCGGGTCGGCCAGCTGAAGGGCGTAGCCCGAGGCGGCGGGCGTGATGCGGACGCGCAGCGCGGTCGCGCCGGCCGCGTGCAGGGCGATGTCGGACCAGGCGAACGGCAGCTCGGCCGCCCCGCCGTCCGGCTGCGCGAGCGCGATCCCGTGCAGGGCGGCGTCGAGCAGGGCGGGATGGATGCCGAAGCCGGCCGCGTCGACACCCTCCGGGAGCGTGACCTCGGCGAAGACCTCGTCCCCGAGCTTCCAGGCGGCGCCCAGGCCCTGGAACACCGTCCCGTACTCCAGGCCACTCGCGGCCATCGCCGCGTACAGCCCGTCGACGGGTACGGCCTCGGCGCCGGTCGGCGGCCACTGCGCCAGGTCGAACCCGGGCGTCACGTTGCTGTCGTCGGGCGCGAGCAGGCCGTCGGCGTGCCGCGTCCAGGTGCTCTCGGAGGCGTCCTCGACGCGCGAGAACACCACCACCGTCCGCCGCCCGTCCCGACCGGGCTCACCGACCTGGACCCGCAGCTGAACGATCCTGCTGACGGGCACCACCAGCGCTGCGTGCAGCGTGAGTTCCTCCAGCACGCCGCACCCGGTCTCGTCACCCGCCCGCACAGCGATCTCGACGAGGGCCGCACCCGGCACGACAACCGTGCCAGCGACCACGTGATCCGCCAGCCACGGGTGGGAGCCGAGCGACAGCCGGCCCGTGAACAGCAGTCCGTCCGACTCCGGCAGAACAACGGCCGCCCCGAGCAGCGGGTGCCCCGCGTCCACGAGCCCGACGGCCGCCATGTCTCCGGCGGCCGAAGCCGTCGGGGTGTCCAGCCAGTAGCGGTTCGACTGGAAGGCGTAGGTGGGGAGGTCGACGGGGGTGTGGCCGGTGCCGAAGAGGGCGGGCCAGGTGATGGGGGTGCCGGTGGTGTGGAGGGTTGCGAGGAAGGTGACGAAGACCTGCGCTTCGTCGTGGTCGCGGCGCAGGGTCGGGATGAGGGTGATGGCCTCGGTGGCGGAGTCGGCGGCCATGGCGGTCAGGACCGCGTCCGGCCCGAGTTCCAGGAAGGTGCTGATGCCCTGGTTCTGGAGGGTGGTGACGGCGTCGGCGAAGCGGACGGCTTCGCGGACGTGCCGGACCCAGTAGGCGGGGTCGGTCAGCTCTTCGGCGGTGGCGGCCTGGCCGGTCAGCGTCGAGACGATGGGGATGGTGGGCGCGCTGTAGTTGAGGCTCGCGGCGATGGTGCCGAATTCGGCGAGCATCGGTTCCATGTGCGGGGAGTGGAAGGCGTGGCTGACGGTCAGCCGCTTCGTCTTCCGGCCCAGGGTGTCGAAGTGGGCGATGACCTGCGCCACGGCCTCGTCGTCACCGGAGACGACGATGGACGTCGGCCCGTTGACGGCCGCGATCCCCACTCGGTCGTTGAGCTGCGGCAGCACCTCCGCCTCGGTGGCCTGGAGCGCGGCCATGGCACCGCCGGACGGCAGCTGCTGCATGAGCCGCCCACGAGCGGCCACGAGACGTGCCGCGTCCGCCAGCGACCACACACCCGCCACATGCGCGGCAGCAAGCTCACCAATCGAGTGACCCGCCAGCACCTGCGGCCGGACCCCGAACGACTCCAGGAGCCGGAACAACGCCACTTCCAGGGCGAACAGCGCGGGCTGGGTGAAGCCCGTCTCGTTCAGTCGCTCGCCGTCACCGAACAGCACCTCCTTGAGCGGTACTTCGAGGTGCGCGTCAAGCGCCGTCACGACGGCGTCCAGCGCCTCCGCGAACACCGGGAACGCGGCATACAGCTCACGCCCCATCCCCGCCCGCTGGCTCCCCTGCCCGGTGAACAGGAACGCCGTCCGGCCGGAGCCGGCCGTCCCGCGCACCGCCCCGGGGGCATTCCGGTCGTCGGCGAGCAGCGCCAGCCCGGCCAGCAGGCCGTCGCGGTCGGCGGCGACCACCGCGCCCCGGTGGGCGAAGACGGCGCGCTGCGTCGTGAGCGCCGAACCGATCGCCGCGACGTCGAGCCCCCGTCCCGCGTCGGCGAGCACGAACTCCCGCAGCCGAGCCGCCTGCCCCCGCAACGCCTCCGGCGTCTTGCCCGACAGCACCCACGGCACCACCGGCAGAGCAACCGCCGCAACGTCTCCCGTCAAAGCCTCTACAGGCGCTTCCTCCACGATCACGTGCGCGTTCGTCCCGCTGATCCCGAACGACGACACCCCAGCCCGACGCGGACGCTCCCCCGCCGGCCACGGCTGCGCCTCCGTCAGCAGCTCCACCGAGCCAGCCGACCAGTCCACGTGCGAGCTGGGCGCGTCCACGTGCAGGGTGCGCGGCAGTTCCTCGTGCCGCATCGCGAGCACCATCTTGATGATCCCCGCGACACCCGCCGCAGCCTGCGTGTGCCCCAGGTTGGACTTCACCGAACCCAGCCACAGCGGACGACCCTCGGCCCGCTCCTGCCCGTACGTCGCCAGCAGCGCCTGCGCCTCGATCGGGTCGCCCAGCCGCGTGCCCGTGCCGTGTGCCTCGACGGCGTCGATGTCCTCGGCCGAGAGCCGGGCGCCGGCCAGGGCCTGGCGGATGACGCGCTGCTGCGAGGGCCCGTTGGGGGCGGTCAGCTGGCTGCTCGCGCCGTCCTGGTTGACCGCGCTGCCCTTGATGACGGCCAGCACCTGGTGGCCGTTGCGGCGCGCGTCGGACAGCCGCTCCAGGACCAGGACGCCGACGCCCTCGCCCCAGCCCGTGCCGTCGGCGGCGTCGGCGAACGGCTTGCAGCGGCCGTCGGCGGCGAGGCCGCGCTGCTGGCTGAAGTCGACGAAGGTGTCGGGGGTCGCCATGACCGTCACGCCACCCGCGAGGGCCAGCGAGCACTCGCCCTGGCGCAGCGCGGAGGCGGCGAGGTGCACGGTGACGAGGGAGGAGGAGCAGGCGGTGTCGACGGTCACCGCCGGGCCTTCGAGGCCGAGGGTGTACGAGACGCGGCCGGAGAGGACGCTGCCCGCGGTGCCGGTGCCGAGGAAGCCCTCGACGCCCTCGGGGACGACTGTGCGGTCGGTGCCGTACTCGTGGTACATGATGCCCGCGAAGACGCCGGTCGCGCTGCCGCGCATGGTCGCGGGGTCGATGCCCGCCCGCTCGAACGCCTCCCAGGACGCTTCGAGCAGCAACCTCTGCTGCGGGTCGGTGGCCAGGGCCTCACGGGGGCTGATGCCGAAGAACTCGGCGTCGAACTCCGTGGCGTCGTGGACGAAACCGCCTTCGCGGGAGTACGTCTTGCCGGTTGCCCCGGTGTCCGGGTCGGGGTCGTAGATGCCCTCGATGTCCCAGCCGCGGTCCGACGGGAAGTCCGATATCGCGTCGCCGCCCGCGGCGAGCAGGTCCCAGAGTTCCTCGGGATTGCGCACACCGCCGGGGAAACGGCAGGACATTCCGATGATGGCAATGGGTTCGCGCTGCTTGTCCTCCTCTGCGCGGAGGCGCCGGCGAGTTTCCTTCAACTCGGCCGTAGCCCGCTTGAGGTAGTCGAGGAGCTTTTCTTCATTCGACTCTTTCGACACGTGGGCCACCTCATGAGGAAGAACTGGAACAGCCATTCGTTCCGGCCACGCTATTTCGGCCCTTCGGGACCAACCACCCCTGCCCACCCCTATCCGGCGATGGCGGTGAGGGGTGGGCAGGGGTGGACGGAGGGGCCCCGGGCACGGCCCCGAACTCACCCCTGGACTCGCCCCCGGCCACGGCCCCGGACACGCCGCCGGCTACGCCCCCGCAGACGCCGCCGGGCACGGCATCCCGCCAGGATGCCGTGCCCGTGCGCGCTGAAGCCGTACGTCGCCCGCCCGTCAGCCGACGGGGACGAGGAGCCCCGACAGGGTGCCCCACAGGGACCCCGGCGTCTCGAACGTCTCCATGGCGAGCGCGTCGTCGGTGAACTTGACGTCGTACGCGTTCTCCAGGGCGATCAGCAGGTCGACGATGCCGAGGGAGTCGAGACCGAATTCCCTGAGGTCGAGCTCGGGGGTGAATTCAGCGTCCTCCGGCAGGAACGAGAGATGGGGCCTGACGATTTCTTCGAACTGGGCGTCCCACATGTGCATGCTTCCTTTCCGTCCCGTCGGTACCGTCAGTCCCGGGCCAGGATCATTTCGACCACGCTGTGCTCCGTGGACAGGTGCTTGATCGAGCGGATCTCGAAGCCGGCGCCTTCCGCCTGCTTGCGCATGTCCGGCTCGGAGCGGATGCGCGTGCCCTCCTCGCAGACGACCATCTGGAAGAGCGAGCGGATCGCGGACGCGTTGTCGTGGCCGAGCAGCGGCTCGATGACGAAGAGCACCGGCTCGGCCGCGAGGCCCTCGGAGTCCTCGACGGTGCGGACCATGGCCTTGCGCACGGTCTCCAGGATCTTGACGCTGCTGTCCGGGCTCCAGTTGTGGAGCACGTTCTTCAGGAAGTACGCGTCGCCCCCCGCCGGGACCTCGGCGAAGAAGTCCGACTCGACGAACGTCAGCCGGCGGATGAGGTCCTCGTTGCCGGTGGCGGCGAGTTCCTTGGTGCCGCGCTCGGCGACGTCGGCGCGGTCGGCGACGACGCCCTCGACGTCGGGGTGCGCGCCCAGGATGCCCTTGAGGAGGTGGCCGGTGCCGCCGCCGATGTCGACGACCTTGCGGATCCAGGAGAAGTCGAAGTCACGGGCGAGTTCGGCGGCGGCCGGGCGGGTGATGTCCGCCATGGCCTTGTCGTAGATCTCGCCCGCGTCGGTGTCCTGGTCCATGTACGCGTAGATGGAGCCGCCGTACTCGGACTGGGAGGCCGGCTTGCCGGTCTTGACGGTCGTCAGCAGGTCGCGCCAGACGTCGTAGTACATCTCGCCGCCGAGGACGCACCAGTAGCGCATCGACTCCGGGTGGTCGTCGCGCAGCGGCTGCGACGTCTCGGTGTGCTCGAACGTGCCGTCCTCGTTCTCCTTGAAGACGCCGACGATCCCGAGCACCCGCAGCAGGTACAGCACCCCGTCCGGGTCGGAGTCGGTGAGCTGCGCGAGCTCCGGGGGCGACTTGGGGCCGTCCGCGAGGTGGTCGGCGATTCCGAGCCGGGCGGCGACGCTGAGCGAGCGGGAGATCCACCCCATGCCCGCGAGTTGCAAGAGCGACATCGTGTTCATCCTCTACTGGTTGAAGCCGAAGGGCATGAGGGAGCTACGGGACCTGAGCCGTCGTGCTGGACGGCCATGACGTGCGGGCCTACGTGGTGGAGAGCGAGGGGACGGCGGCCTCGGCGTCCGCGTCCTCGGAGACGGCCGCCGCCAGCCGCAGCGCGGTGCGGTGGTCGACCACGTCCTGGAGGCTGAAGCGGACCCCGCTCCTACGGGCCTTGTTGGCCACCTGGGCGGCGCCGAGGCTGGTGCCGCCGAGTGCGAAGAAGTCGTCGTCCACGCCGACCCTGGCGGCGCCGCAGTACTGGGCGAACAGCTCGCACAGCAGCGTCTGGAGCTCGGTCCACGGCGCGCGGAACGTGGTGAGGGAGGCGAAGCGGGGCACCGGCAGGGAGCCGGTCTCCAGCTTGCCGTTGGCGTTCAGCGGGAGGGCGTCCAGGGTGAGGATCACGCTGGGGACCATGTACTCGGGGAGCGTCTCGGCGGCATACGCGGACAGCCGGCCGACGTCGATGCCGCCCTTGGACGACGGCACGACGTAGGCGATCAGGTGCGCGTCGCCGCCGCCCTCCCGATGGACCGTCACGGCTGCCTGGCCGACCTCCAGCCGGTGCAGCAGCGCGGACTCGATCTCGCCCAGCTCGATGCGGAAGCCGCGGATCTTGACCTGGCCGTCGAAGCGGCCGAGGAAGTCCAGGGTGCCGTCGGCAGAACGTCGCACCCGGTCGCCGGTCCGGTACATCCGTGATCCGGGGGCGCCGAACGGGTCGGCGACGAAGCGCTCGGCGGTCAGCCCCGGCCGGTTGAGGTAGCCGCGGGCCAGCTGGCCGCCCGCGATGTACAGCTCGCCGGTCTCCCCGGCGGGGACGGGTCGCAGCGAGCCGTCCAGGACGTGGAGTTCGCTGGTGTGGGTGGGGCGGCCGATGGAGACCGCGCCGGGCGGGACCTCGTCGGCGGGCGCCAGGACGTGCACGCAGCAGCCGACGGTGGCCTCGGTCGGGCCGTACTCGTTGACGACGGTCACGCCCGGGTTGTCCTTGCGGAACGTCTCGACGGTCTCGGAGAGCAGCAGTTCCCCGCCCACGACGAGTTCGCCGGTGGGCGCGGACTCGGGCGGCAGCGTCGCCAGCAGCGCCATGTGCGACGGGGTGACCTTGAGGAACGTGGGCCGCTCGCGCACCTCCTCCATCGGGCCGACCTGGACGCGGCCGCCGGAGATCAGCGGCGCGTACAGGGTGGTGACCGTCATGTCGAAGGCCACGGAGGAGTGCAGCAGGGCCCGGCCCGCGGCGCTGGGGTAGGTGGCGCGGGCGTAGCCGAGGTAGGCGGCCAGCGGGCGGTGGGTGACGACGACGCCCTTGGGGCGGCCGGTCGAGCCCGAGGTGTAGATGACGTACGCCGGGTGGTCCGGGTGCAGGGGCGCGATCCGGTCGGCGTCGCCGGGGTCGGTGGCCGGGGCCGCCGCGAGGCGGGCGGCGGTCGCCGGGTCGTCGAGGGCGATCACCGGCTGGTCGCCGGTGGCGGAGCCGGCTTCGGCGGCGGTGGTGACCAGCAGCGCGGGCCGGGCGTCGGCCATCATGAACGTGAGCCGCTCCGCCGGGTTGTCCAGGTCGAGCGGCAGGTACGCGGCCCCGGCCTTGAGCACGGCGAGGAACGCGACCACCAGGTCGAGCGAGCGGCGCATGCCGACGGCGACGAGCTGTTCGGGTCCCGCGCCGCCGGCTATGAGGTGGTGCGCGAGGCGGTTGGCGCGGGCGTTGAGTTCGGCGTAGGTCAGCTCCGTGCCGCCGCCGGAGACGGCGACGGCCCCGGGCGTGCGCCGCACCTGCGCTTCGATCAGGGCGGGCAGCAGCCCGCCGGCCGTGCGGTCGTCCGAGCGGGCCCCCGTCCCGTCGTGCGTTCCGTCGTCCGTGCCGGTCCCGTCAGGACCTGCGTCGATTCCCCCGTGGTCAGCCATGGGTCACCTGCCTGCGGTCGTTGATTCGGTGCGGTCGCCGGAGAGCAGCTCCGACAGGGCGCGGGCGACGCCGTTGATGCGCAGCAGGTCGTCGTGGTCGACGTCGAAGCGGATCTCGCGGCCGACGGGGTACGACGGCGGGCCCGAGGTGATCGCGGTGCCGCGGGCCCACAGCGGCAGCGGGTCGATGGCGGAAGCGGCGGCCAGGTAGCCGACCAGCGAGCCGAAGACTCCGGCGAGATCGTCGCGGATGTCGTCGTCGAGTTCGAGGCGTTCCGCGGCGGTGCCCACCGCGCGGGTGAAGATCAGGGCGAGTTCCGGGCCGACGGCGGCGAGGTCGTCGGCGTAGCGGCGTTCGATCTGCCGTCCGGCCTCGTGGAACTCCGTCAGCTCCTCGGGCATGAGCAGCGACGCCAGCGAGTCGCCGGCGGCGTGGAAGTCCTTGTACAGCCCGGCGGTGTTGGGCAGTTCGGGGTCGAACAGCACCAGGGCCGGGGTGTCCTGCCACGCGCCGATCCGCTCGGCGAGCGCGGCGGCGAAGACCGCTCCCGCGCAGTAGCCGAGGACGGCGGTGACGCGGCGGCCGCTCTTGCGCACGTCGGTGAGCCACCAGTCGACGTAGCCGTCGAGGGCGACCGCGTCGTCCGCCGTCGGGGGGAGCGTCGTCCAGAAGGCGGCGGCGGGCGGGTCCAGTCGGGGTGCGAAGTCGGCGAAACTCGCCTGGGTGCGCCCGCTGGTGCTGAAATCGACCGACAGAATCAATTCGTCCCGGTCGCCTTTTGTCAGCGATTTCCATGAAAGGAGACTCACGTGATTCCCAATCCAGCCGATTCCAGGAATTCTTCCGTTGGCACGACGCTAGACGAAAGGTGCTGACGGGCGGACCCCCTATGGCCGTCCGTCGCACCCCTAACCGTCTCTGCGCACGCGAATACCCCCTAGCCGGCGACCGCGACGCCCATGCGCAGCGTGATGGCGTCGAGGACTTCCCGCGGCCGGTCGGCGAGGTAGAAGTGGCCGCCGCCGGGGAACACCTGGACCTCGCAGGGGCCGGTGGTGTGGTCGCTCCAGGCCTCGGCCTCGGCGAGCGTGGTGGTCGGGTCGGCGTCGCCGACGAAGACGGTGACGGGGCAGTCGACGCGCACCCCGGCGTCCGCGCGGTAGGTCTCGACGGCCTTGTAGTCGTTGCGGATCGAGGGGAGGGCGAGGCGCATGATCTCCTCGTTGCCGAGCACCCGCGAGTCGGTTCCGCTGAGCCGGCGCAACTCCGTGATCAGGCCTTCGTCGTCCTTCTGGTGCACCCGGTCGGGGCGGGTGCGGGACGGGGCGCGGCGGGCGGAGGCGATCAGCCGGGCGGGTGCGGGCAGGCCGGCGGCGGCCATGCGGCGGGCGACCTCGAAGGCCACCGTGGCGCCCATGCTGTGCCCGAAGAACGTCAGCGGTTCGTCGGCGAACCCCCGCAGGTCCTCGAAGACCCGGTCGGCCAGCTCCTCGACGGTGTCGATGAGCGGTTCCTTGCGCCGGTCCTGGCGGCCCGGGTACTGCACGACGAGGACGTCGATGTCCGGGGCGAGCGCCTGCGACACCGGGAAGTAGAAGCTCGCGGAGCCGCCGGCGTGCGGGAAGCAGACCATGCGCGGGGTGCCCGCGAGGGCGGTGTGGTAGCGCCGGATGTACAGGTTGTCGGCGGTCCGGGTGGTGCCGGTCATGGGGTGTCTCCTCACGAAGGGGGCGGGGTGGGCAGCAGCGGGCCCTGGTCCACGGGGAGTTCGGGAAGGAAGCCGAACAGCATCGACGTGAGCCCCCACATCCCGGTGAACTCCGCGACCTCGGCGTCCTCGACGGCCACGCCGGTGTCGCGCAGCGCGGCGGCGAGCAGGCGCTGCTGCTCCGGGTCGCCCGGGGACGCCTGCGGTTCCGCGACGGGCACGGCGGCGGGCAGCGATCCGGCGTCGAGGGCGGGGCGGCGCAGGTGCCAGTGGGTGGTCGACTGGTAGACGTCGGCGAGCGCCGCGAGGTCGAAGTCGCTCCACGGCACCCCCGCGAGCTGCAGCGACAGCGGCATGCCGTCGGCGCCGAAGCCCATCGGGACGGCGACCGCGGGGAACCCGACGGCGCTCCACAGGCCGGGTAGCCAGGAGACGGTGCCCAGTGCGGCGGGGTCGTCGTAGCGGGGTGCGGTCGTCGGCCAGGTCGGGGTGGCCATCGCGTCGAGCCCCGCGAAGCGCTCGCGCAGGCTCGTGGCGGCCGAGGCGCGGACCCGCTGGGCGTGCAGGTAGGTCGGCGCGCCGACCAGGGCGCCGAGGACCGCGGTCCTGCGGAACGGCCGCCCGTACTCCGCCCAGCGGGTGCGCAGCCCGGCGCCGTGCAGCTCGAACGCCTCCGCGAGGAGGGTGATGAACTGGGCGGCGAACAGCGGGTACACCTCGGGCAGTTCGACGGTGACGAGCTCGGCGCCGGCCGCCCGCAGCTCCTCCAGGGCGGCGGCGAAGGCCGCCGCGCAGTCGTCCGACAGCTGCGCGGACTCCTCCAGCGCCTTGGCCGGGACGCCGATGCGGGCGCCGCGCAGGTCGGTGCGCCAGGCGGTGGCCTCCGGGCGCCCGGCCAGCACGGCGAGGGTGCTCGCGCAGTCCCGGACGTTGCGGGCCAGCGGGCCGACGACGTCCAGCGAGCGGCTCAGCGGGCGGCAGCCGCCGTCGGGGACCAGGCCGTGGGTGGGCTTGAAGCCGGTGACGCCGCACAGCGCCGCCGGGATGCGGATGCTGCCGTTGCTGTCGGTGCCGAGGCCGACGTCGAACAGCTCGGCGGGCAGCCCGTTGGCGCTGCCGCAGCTGGAGCCTCCCGTCCAGCGGTTGATGTCCCACGGGTTGCGCGGCACGGGGAAGTCCAGCGCCGGGTCGGGCCGGCCCAGGGCGTGCTCCGCCATGGTCGTGCGGCCCAGCGGTACCGCGCCCGCCGCCCGCAGCCGGGCGACCGGTACGGCGTCGCACCCGGCCCACCACTGCGTGTCGTGGACCCGGCTCTGGCAGCTCGCGGGTGCCTCACGGGTCGCGAAGACGTCCTTCACGCCCAGCGTCAGCCCGTGCAGCGGGCCGGTCTCCGAGCCGTCCGCGACGGCGGTGTCCAGTCGCTCCGCCGCGGCGGCGGCCTGTTCGGTGAACCGGCCGAGGTACGTGCCGAGCACCGGGTCGAGCCGGTCCGCGCGGTCGAACGCCTCTGCCACCCGGGTCCTGACGTCAGCCATTCCCGTCCATCCTGTCCTCGGCCGAAATCCCCGCTGATCGGAGTTCTCGATCCTAGGCAGGGGGAATTGCGTTCCAGACCCCCTTTCCCGCCCCCTAGCACCCCCTGTCGACCTGCTGTCAGAACTTCCCCCGACTACCGTGAACACGTCCGGAGGGAACAGGGTGCGACCGTGCCCGTCCGGGCTCAAAGGGCCTTTCTGGCCGGTTCACGGGGGAGCCTTCCTTGATAATGGATGTGAATTCCTGGCCGGTCGGACAGGTCGCGCTCGCCGACGATTCCGGCACCGGCCCGCGGCAGTTGGCGCGCCTGGTCCTGGACGTCCTCGGCCCCGGTTCCGGGCCCGGCGGGCTGCCGCCGCTGTCCGGCGAGCCGCTCACCGTCCGCACCGGCTGCTACGTCGTCGATCCGCCGTTCTTCGGCAACGGCGACCTCGGCCGGCTCGCGGTCGCCGGGACCGTCAACGCGCTCGTCGCGACCGGAGCCGACCCGTACGCCCTCTCGCTCGGGCTGATCGTCGAGGCCGGGACGCCGCTGGAGTTCCTGCGGCGGGTCGCGGAGTCCGTCCGGGACACCGCCCACGAGGCGGGGATCGCCATCGCCGCCGTCGACACCCGGGTGGTGCGCGCGGGCGACGCCGACCGGCTGTTCGTCACCGCGACCGGCATCGGCGTCCACCGCCGGCCGCCGCTGGCGCTGGGCGCCGTGCGGCCCGGCGACCGCGTCCTGGTGACCGCGCCGCTGGGCAACCACGCGGTCCATCTGCTGTCGCTGCGCGCCGGACTCGGCTTCGAGCACCATGTGCCCAGCGACTGCGCCCCGCTGACGTCCCTGCTGAACGGGCTCCCGCCGGGGTCCGTCCTGGCCGCCGCCCCGATCACGACGGGCGGCCTCGCCGTGACGCTGCGCGCCTGCGCGGCCGAGCGCGGCCTCACCCTCCGGATCGACGAGGGGGCGCTCCCCGTCCAGTACGAGGCGCGCCCCGCGTTCGAACTCCTCGGCCTGTCACCGCTGCACGCCGCGAACGCGGGCGCCCTGTGCCTGTTCGCGCCGCGGGCGGCGGCCGACGCGGTCCTCGCCGCGCTCCGCTCGCACCCGTACGGTCGGCAGGCCGCGATCGTCGGGACAGTCACCGAGGACACGGCGGGGGACGTCGAACTCCGCTCCCCCGACGGGGCCGTCCACCGGCTGCCCGCGACGCCGCCGCCCGGCAGCGCCGAGCCGCCGCGGGTGCGCTGACCGGGGTGCCGGTCAGGCCGCCGCGACCAGCCGGTCGTAGCCGCGCAGCAGCGTCAGGGCGGCGGCCGTCGCGAGGACGGGCAGCAGGGTGAAGCCGAGCAGGACGCCCAGTTCCGCGGTGGAGCTCTGCCCGACGGAATCGCCGCCGGTGGAGGAGACGTAGCCGAAGGCCTGGAGGACCAGCCCGTAGAGGAAGGGCGCCAGGGCGAGGCCGAGCATCTCGCCGGTGGTGAAGACGCCGGAGAAGACCCCGGCCTGGCGGCGCCCGGTGCGCTCGGTGTCGTGGGCGGTGCGGTCGGTGAGCATCGCGTACAGGAAGAGCAACTGGCCGGCGTGCCCGGTGCCGGTCACGGCGATGGCGAGCGCGACCACGGCCGGCGGCAGGTCGGGCGAGGCGAGCAGGACGGCGCAACCGGCGATGAAGAGCCCGCAGGCGGCGGCGTATCCGCGGCGGTTGCCGAGCCGGGAGCCGAGCCGCGACCAGAGGGGGACGGTGAGCAGGTTCGGCAGCACGAAGGCGCCGACGACCAGGCCGGTGGCGTCCGAGTCGTGCAGCACGTGGTCGGTGAAGTACGGCGCCCCGACCAGCATGAAGCCGGTCGCGAGCGACTGGACGACGCCGCAGCGCAGCAGCGCCATGAACGGGGCGTTGGCGCGGGCCACGGCGAACTGCCGGCGCAGGCTCGGCTCGCTCGCCAGGACCCGGTCGCCGCGCGTCCCCGCGGTGCCGAGGAAGGCGCCGACCGCTCCGGCGGCGATGACGAGCGCGCCGAACAGGCCGACCCAGCGGTGTCCGGGGATGCCCCCGCCGCCGGCGTCCGCGATGGCGGGGCCGGCCGCGCCCGCGATCAGGGCGGCGACCCCGATGACGGCCACCCGGCCGCCGACCAGCCGCAGCTGGTCCTGGCGCCGGGTGGTGATCTCGGCGGGCATGGCCGCGTACGGCACCTGGAAGAACGCGAACGCCGTAGCGGTGAGCAGGAATCCGGCGCCGGTGAACCAGGCGCCCGCCGTGCCGGCCGCCACCCCGGAGAACATCAGCGCGAACGTCAGTGCCGCGGCGAGACCGCCGAGCAGCACGTAGGGCCGCCGCGCCCCCCAGCGCGTACGGGTACGGTCGCTCGCCCGGCCGACCAGCGGGTTGAGCACCGCGTCCCACACCTTGGGGAGCAGCACGACGGTGCCCGCCACGGCCGCCCCGATGCCGAGGGTGTCGGTCAGGTAGGGCAGCAGCAGCAGGCCCGGCAGGGTGTTGAAGGTGCCGGTGACCAGCGAGCCGGACGCGTAGCCGAAGCGCAGGCGCGCGCCCGGTGCGGCGGGCGCGGCCTGCGGTCGGGGCCGCGGCGGCAGGACAGCTTGTTCGGGTTCGACGGCCGTCATGACGTGCTCCTCCGACATCGGTCGGGGACGTGGCGGGATGCCGCCAGGCCCACTTGCCCCCGAGCCTGACCAAGGGGCAGCCTTGGCGTAAGTCAGGGAATTCCCCCACATGGCACTTCCTGTCGTGCAGGTTCCGGACAGGGGGACGCTCTTGGCCGGGCCACGCGAGTGCGGGCACGCTGCGAGGGCCGGACCCCCTGGAACACCCGAGGACAGCGAGGACAACGTGCCGCCTGTGGAGACCGCCCTTTCGCAGGCCGCCGACTCCGCACCGGTCGGCCGCCACCAGGAACTGCTCGTCCTGCGGGAGTCGTTGCGGCTCGCCCGGACGTCGGCGCGGATCGTCTCGCTGGCCGGCGAGCCCTGGGTGGGCAAGTCCCGGCTGCTGGCGGAGCTGGTCGCGGTGGCGCGCGAGGACGGCTGGACGGTGGCGGCGGGCCGGGCCGGGAGGCTCGGCGGGCCGGTGCCGTTCGAGGTGTTCGTGGACGCGCTCGACGACCGGCTGGCGCGCATCGGCCCCGGCCTGGCGGAGCGGCTGGGCCCGCAGGCGGCGGAGCTGCTCGCCGGGGTCTTCCCGGCGCTGGCCGCCGGGCGCCAGGAGGCCGCGCCCGCACCGGCCGACCCGGACGCGTACTGGCTGATCCGTGCGATGCGCGCCCTGATCGGGCGGGCGGCGGACGCGAACGGGCTGCTGCTCGTCCTGGACGACGTGCACCGCGCCGACCCGCTGTCGCTGCAGCTCCTGGACCACCTGGTGCGGCACCCGCCCGAGGCTCCGGTGCTCATCGCACTCGCCTACCGCGACTCCCCCACCGCCCGCCACCTGTCGTCGCTGCGCACCCTGCGGGCGCACGGCGCCGTCCCGTCCTGGCGGCACCTGGACGTCGCCCCGCTCCCGGAGCGGGACGCCGCCCATCTGCTGCCGGCCGGGCTCGACCCGGTCCGCCGCCAGTTGCTGCTGCGGGACGCGGCCGGGGTCCCGGGGCTGCTGCACGCCCTGCGCGACGCGGGCCGGCTGCCGGTCAACCCGGACGCCGCGTCCGTGGACTTCCGCGCGCTGTCCCCGGTGGCCTGGCGGACCGCCTGCGCCGCCGCCGTGCTCGGCGACCCGTTCACGCCCGGCCTCGTCGCCGACGTGGCGGAACTGCCGCTGGAACGGGTGCTCGGCGCGCTCGACGACCTGCAGAGCGAGGGCCTGATCCGGCCGGACGGGCACCTGCGGCGCTTCCGCTTCCGACACCCGGCCGTCGCGGGCCTCGTGCTGCGCGCCACCGACGCGGGGTGGCGGTACGGCGCCCAGGGGCGCGCGCTGCGGGCGGCCGCGCCGGGCAACGCCGCACCGCCCGCCACGCCACCCGCCGCTCCGCCGGTCGCCCGGTCCCGCCGGCCGATGCCGCTGTCCGCGATGACGGACGCGATGGACGAGGAGCCGCTGACCGGCGACGTTCCGGACGGCGCGGGCGCGGGCGGGGCGGGGACGGACGGGCTGGCGTCGCTCAGCCGCCGCGAGGTCCAGGTCGCCGTGCTCGTCAGCGCGGGCTTCACCAACCAGCAGATCGCGGGGCGGATGCAGCTCAGCCCCAAGACAGTGGAGACGTATCTGAGCCGGATCTTCAAGAAGCTGGGCGTCGTCTCCCGCACGCAGGTCGCCCACCTGGTGGGGCGCGGCGGCCGCCACCTGTAGCGGGCGCGGGGGTGCCGGCGGAAGGCCGGCGGCGAGCTGGCGAAGGCCCCGCCCGGGGGTCCGGGGGAAGACCCGGGGGCGGGGCTCGCGGGCGCCCGGGGCTCCCCTGCGGGGGGGGTCGGGGAGCGGGGGCAGCAGTACGAGAATGCCCCTGACCTCATGGGCTTCGCTAAAGCCCTGCCGGAGGATCAACGGGGCGGATCGACGGGGCGGAGTTCCGGCCGTGCAGCTTGCTGCCACCGCTCCCGGCTGGCCCGGACCCCCCTGGTTCCGGAACCTTGGACGAGGAGACTCCCGACGCCGCCGCAGCCGCGGGCCAACGCCGGACCGGATCCGCGGGGAAGACGCCGGACCAAGGAGACGCCATGACAGTCAAGAGCGCGGCCACCGCTGAACCGGCACTCGGCAACGGCACCCGCCACCTCATCCACTGCCCGCCGTCCTGGGACCACTACCTGCTCGACGCCCCGAGCGTCGGCGAGGAGCACTTCGTCCTGGCCGGTGAGCTGCCGCGGGCGCATCCGCTGTTCAACGACGGTCCCGGCCACTTCCACGACGCGCAGATCGTCACGGAGACGATCCGGGAGATCGGCGAGTTCGTCGGACACCGCTACTTCGGGGTGCCGCAGGACCGGCCGGGCCTCTTCTTCGGCTTCCACCTCGACCTCACCGAGCTGCGCGCCTGGCGCACCGACTGGGCCGACTCGACGGAGTCGGGCGCGGCCCGGATCACGACGAACATCCGGGCGAAGCCCGCGAACGCGATGAACGGCGTGCCCCGCGGCCTCGACTTCCACATCGAGGTGCGGATCAACGACATGCCCTGCTGCACCGGCACGGCGGGGCTGGTCTTCCTCATGCCGCAGCTGCACCGCAACCACCTGGCCCACAACCGCCAGGCGCTGCGTGCCGCGCCGGAGCTGGACGACGCCCCGGACGGGGCGCTCCGTCCCGTGGACCCGGCCGAGGTCGGCCGCTCCGCGGTCTCGAACGTCGTGATCAGCGAGCCGTCCGAGTCCTCGCGCGGCCGGCTGACGACGTGGGTGCTGACCGACAACCCGAACCCGGTCTTCGCCCCGGAGGGCGGCCACCTGTCGGGGACGCACCTGCTGGAGTCGTTGCGCCAGACCTCGCTGCTCGCGGCCGGCCGCACCTTCGGGCTCGCCCCGGCGCGCAGCACGCTCGCCTCGTCCGAGGTGCACTTCCGCAGCTACGCGGAGCCCGGACTGCCGCTGCGCTGCACGGCGGTGCCGGGGGCGCTCGGCCGGGACGAGTACGGCCGGCCGGCGGTGCCGGTGACGCTGACGGTGACGCAGCGGCGCCGCGCGGTGGCCGAGGCCAGGACCACCGTGGTGCAGGACTTCTGACGGGGCTTCCGGCCGGCGGCACACGACCGGCCGACGACGTACGACGCGGCACGCGGAGCGGGACGGGGGTAACGCGATGAGATTCTGGATCCTGGGGCCGATGGAGATCGGTGGGATCGACGGGCCGGAGGCCGGCCCCGACGGCGCCGCCACGCCCGCCGTCTCCTTCACGCCGCGTGCCGCCAAGCTGCGCGTCGTGCTGGCCGCCCTGCTGGTGCGGGCGAACGAGGTGGTGTCGGTCGAGAGCCTGATCGACGAGCTGTGGCAGGACAACCCGCCGCGCACCGCCACCACCACGCTGCAGGTCTACGTCTCCCAGCTGCGCAAGCTGCTGCACTCGGCCGATCCCGAGCACGGCCGCGACACCCTGCTGACCCGGCCGCCCGGCTACCTGCTGCGGCTGGAGCCCGACCGGCTCGACATGACCGCGTTCGAGGAGCTGCACGCCCGGGGCCGCAAGGCCCTGGAGGCGGAGGACTGGGTGTCGGCGGCGGAGCTGCAACAGCGCGCCATCGCGCTGTGGCGCGGGCCGCTGCTCTCCGACACCCCGCACGGCCCGCTGCTGGGCGGTGCGGCGGTGCGGCTGACCGAGGCCCGGATGACGGCGCTCGACCAGCGCGTCCGGGCGGACCTCCAGCTCGGCCGGCACCGCGGGCTCGTCGCCGAACTGCAGTCCCTGGCCTCGGAGCACCCGCTGCGCGAGGAGTTCCACGCCCACCTGATGGTGGCGCTGTACCGGACCGGGCGGCAGGCGGAGGCACTGCGGACCTTCGGCCGGGTGCGCCGCACCCTCGTCGACGAGCTCGCCATCGAGCCCGGTCCCCGGCTCCAGCGGCTGCACCGGCGCATCCTGGCCGGTGACGCGGCACTGCTGAGCGCGGGGGGCGGCAACGGAGGTTCGAACGCGACGGGTTCGGGTCCGGGATCCGGTTCGGGATCCGGTTCGGGATCCGGTTCGGGATCCGGTTCGGGTTCGGGGGCCGGTTCCGGTGGGGCGGGCATGGCGCGGGCCGTTCCGGACCGGGCCGCGTTCCATCCCGTCACCTCGCTGCCCGCCGCCGACGGCGCGTTCACCGGCCGCGACGCGGTGCTCGCCGAGGTCGGGCGGCTGCTGCGGGACGCGCCGGCCGGGACCAGCGTCGCCATCACCGGCAAGCCCGGCGTCGGCAAGACCGCGCTGGCGGTCGAGGCCGCGCACCACAGCGCCGACGCCTTCCCCGACGGCCGGATCTTCCTGGATCTGGAACCCGACCCCGGCCGGCCGCTGGGCGCGGCGGACGCGATGACCCGGCTGCTGCGCCGCGCGGGCACCCAGGCGGTCCTGCCCGCCGAGGCGCAGGACCTCCAGGACGCGCTGCGCGAGCTGCTCACCGACCGGCGGATCCTGCTGGTCCTGGACAACGCCACCTCCGAGGCGCAGCTGCGCCCGCTGCTGCCCGCCACCGCCGGCTCCACCGCGCTCATCACCGGCCGCCGGCTGCCCGCCGGGCTCGGCGGCGTCCGCCCGGTGGTGCTGGACGCGCTCTCCCCCGAGGAGTCGCTGCGGCTCCTCGACGCGCTGGCGGGGCCCGGCCCCGCCGCCGCGGAGCCCGCGGCGGCGGTCGAGATCACGGAGCTCTGCGGCCATCTGCCGCTCGCCGTGCACATCGCGGCCGCCCAACTGCGCGCCCGTCCGCACTGGACCGCGGGCACGCTTGCCGCCCGGCTGCGCGACGAGCGCTCCCGGCTCACCGAGCTGCAGCTCGGCGACCTCGACGTCCGCGGCACCCTGATGGTCGCCTACCTGGACTCCTCCCCCGCCGCGCAGCGCGCCTTCCGGCTGCTGGGGCTGCTGCCCGCCGGGCCGTTCGGGCTGTGGGCGGCCGCCGCCGTCCTCGGGCTGGAGGAGGGCGAGGCCGGCCGCGTCGTCGAGCACCTGGTCGACGGGCGGCTGCTGGAGGCGTCCGTGCACGACGGCCCGCACCGGGGCCGCTACCACTTCCACGCGCTGCTGCGGATCCTCGCCACCGAACTCCTCGCCGCGCAGGAGACCCCGGAGTCGGCCCGCGCCGCCACCGAGCGGATGTGCGAGGCGTACACCGCGGCCGCCGGGCGCGCCGACGCGGCGCTCACCCCGCGCCCGGTGACCGGACCGGTGGCTGTCCCCGGTCCGGTCACCGACCACCCTCAGGAGTGGTTCGCACAGGAGCAGCCCGCCCTGGTGCACGCGGTCCGCGCGGCGCACGCGGCAGGGCTGTGGTCCGCCGCGCTGCGCCTGGTCGACGCCATGACCGGCTACCTGGAGGCGCACGCCTCCTGGGCGGACTGGCGCTCCACCCACACCCTGGCGCTCGACGCCGCCCGGCAGGCCGGCGACCGCCCCGGCGAGGCGCGGATGCTGCGGTCGCTGGGGGACCTCGCCTGGCAGAACCGCCGGCTCGCGGAAGCCGCCGACCTGTACACCCGGGCCCGTGACACCGCGGCGCTGTGCGGCGACGGGTACGAGCACGGGCGCGCCCTCGTCGGCCTCGCCGACCTCCACCTGGACGGCGGCGACACGGCCGCGGCCGCCGCCCTGCTCGAACCGGCCCTGGCCGCCCTCGCCGCACCGGCGCGGGCCCGTGGCCGCTACGACGCGCTGCGCGCGCTGGCCCTGCTCGCCCTGGAGGCGGAGGGCCCGGACGCCGCCCGCGCCCGGTTCACCCAGTGCCTGGACCTCGCCACGTCGCTCAAGGACCGCCGCCTGGAGGCGTACGCCCGCCGCGCCCTGCGCGCGGTGCGGGACCCGGCCCCGCCGTCCGGCCACCCCGCCGACGTCGAGGTCCGGCCCGGCATCTGGCGGCTGCGCGCCCCGGCACCGCGCCCCGCGTCGTCCCTCCCGGTCCCCGGCCGCCTGACGGCCCTTACCGCGTGAACCGGGCGCCCGGCGCCAGGATTTAGCACCGCTTTGGCCGGGAGGCCGACCATGACCGCGTCCTATGAGGGCAGGGGGAACGATGCCGGTATCGCAGCGGGAACGGCGGCAGGACCGCCCGCAGGCCGCCTCCGAGCGGTTCGGACCGCGCCGGAGCCTGGTCGGACGGGAGACGGAGACGGTCGTCCTGGCGGGGCGGCTGCGGGATCCTTCGGTGCGGCTGCTGACCCTGACCGGGCCCGCCGGGGTCGGCAAGAGCCGGCTGGCGGCCGAGGCCGCCGCCGGGGCGGCGGACGTCTTCGACGAGGTGCGGCACGTGGACCTGGCGCGCGACGCGCTCCCCGGCCGGGCGCCGGACGGGCACGTCCTGCTCGTCCTGGACGGCTGCGACCAGCCGGACGTGCCCCCGGTCGCGGGAATCGGCGCACTGCTGGCGGCCAACGACCTGCTGGTGGTGCTGGCCACCGGACAGGAGCCGCTGGGCGTCTACGGGGAGCGGCTGCTGCCGGTCGCGCCGCTGCCGGTGCCGGAGCCGGCCCCCGGAGCGGAGCTCGACGTGCAGGAGGTGCAGGACGTCCCGTCGGTGGCGCTGTTCATCCGGCGGGCCCGTGACGCCGACCCCGGCTTCGCGCTGACGGCGGAGAACGTCGCGGCCGTCGCGGAGATCTGCGCGCTGCTGGAGGGCCTGCCGCTCGCCGTCGAACTGGCCGCCGGGCGGCTGCGGCTGTTCCCGCCGCACGCCCTGCTCGCCCGGCTGCGGCGGCGCACCACGATCCTGGCCGGCGGCCCGGTGGACGCGCCGGAACGCCACCGGTCGCTGACGGCGCTCGCCCGGTGGAGCTGCCGGCGGCTGGACCGCGAGCAGCGCGCGCACCTGGAGCAGCTGGCCGTCTTCGAGCGGGGGTTCGGGCTGGCGATGGTGGCCCGGGTCGGTGCCGAGGACGTCCTGGAGCCGCTCGTCGACGGGAACCTGCTGACGATCGTGGGCCAGGAGCCGGGCGAGCCCAGGTTCGCCGTCCCCGAGCCGGTGCGCTCGTTCCTGCTGACGGAGTTGGAGCAGTCCGGGGGCGCCGACGCGGCCCTGGACCGGCACGCGGGCGAGTACCAGCGGCTGGTGACGCTCACGGAGCCGCGGCTGGCCGGCACGGAGCAGGAGAAGTGGCTGGGCGTCCTGGCCGCGGAGAGCGGCAACATCAGTGCGGCGCTGCGCCGGCTGCGGGCCCGCGGCGAGCGGGAGGCCGTCGCGGCGCTGGTCACCGCGTGCCGGCAGCCGTGGCTCGTCCAGGGCCGGCTGCGCGAGGGCCTGGACTGGTGCGACGCGCTCGCGGAGGACGGCCCCGGCGACAGCGCGCTGCCGGAACCCCTGCGGGCCCGGCTGGTCGACCTGTCGGGCACCTTCACGGCGGCCCTCGGCGACGCGGACCTGGCCGTCCGGCGGCACCGCCGGGCGCTCGCGCTGTGCAAGCGGCTCGGCGACCGCCGGCAGGGCGCGCTGGTGACGGCGCGGATGGGCATGGCACTGCTGCTGCTGGGAGATCCGGCCGGCGCCCAGGCGGCGCTGGGGCCCGCACTGGCCACCTTGGAGTCGCTGGGCGCGGCGGGGCCCGCCGCCGAGGCCGGCACCGCGCTGGCCGGGGCGCTGCGCGTGCAGGGCGAGACCCGCAAGGGCCGGGAGCTGCTGGACCGCGCCCTCGACGCGTACCGGCGGATCCGCGACCCGCGCGGGCTGGCGGGCGCGCTGCGCGAGTCGGCGGCGTTCGCCGAGGACGGCGAGGACCTGGACGCGGCGGGCCGGGCGCTGCGCGAGAGCCTGCGGCTGTACGACTCGATCGGCGAGCGCACCGAACTCCCGGCCACCCTGGAGTCGTTCGCGCTGCTCCTGCTGCGCGCCTCCCCCGGCCAGCAGCCGCGCGCCGTCCGGCTGATCGCGGCCGCCGACGCGCTGCGCCGCGGCTTCGGCGGCAAGGTGCCGGACGAGCGCTGGGGGGTGCTGGAGGAGGCACTGGCGGGGCTGCGGGAGCGGCTGCACTGGACGGGCTTCGCCACCGCCTGGGCCGAGGGGCTGCGGCTGACGCCCGCCGCGGCCGTGGCGGAGGCGCTGGCCGCCGCCGTCCCCGCCCCGCACGCCGAGCGGGAGAGCCCGGCGGCGCAGCCGCTCACCCCGCGCCAGGTCCAGGTCGCGATGCTCGTCTCGGAGGGGCTGACCAACCGGCAGATCGCCGGGCAGCTCGGGATCTCCGAATGGACGGTGGTCAACCACGTCCGCCAGGTGATGCGCCGCCTCAACTGCACCTCCCGGGTGCAGGTGGCCTGGTCGGTCGGCCGGTGGCCGTGACCGGGCGCGCGGCGGTGGACACGGTGGGTCCGGCGGCCGGGCACCTGTCCGGGCTGCTGGCCGCCGTCACGCCGCCCGAGGACGTGGCCGCGCGGTTCCGGGGCGAGGGCTGGTGGCGGGACGAGACGTTCCTGCACGACCTGTACCGCACCGCGGCCACCGACCCGGGCCGGCCCGCGATCGTCTCCCAGCGGATCCACCGCCCCGCGGACCGCCGCACGGTGACCGTCAGCTACGCGCAACTGGCGCTGTACGTCGACCGGTTCGCCGCCGCGCTCGCCTCCCTCGGCGTCGGCGCGGGCGACCCGGTCGCCTTCCAGCTGCCGAGCTGGTGGGAGGCGGCCGCGCTCACCCTGGCCTGCCTGCGGGTGGGCGCGCTGGCCGTCCCCGTCCTGCCGACCGTGCGCGCGCACGGCCTGGAACGGATCCTGGAGGGCAGCCGGGCCCGGATCTGCGTCGTGCCCGACGCGTGGGAGGGCTTCCCGCACGCGCAGGCGCTGGCCGACCTCGCCCCGGCCCTCCCCTGGCTGCGGCACCGCGTGGTGATCGGCGACGCCGCCGCGACGGGCGCCCTCGACTTCGCCGGGTACTTCCAGCGGACGCCGCACGAACGCGGCCCGCACGCCCGCCGGTTGCGGCTGCGCTCCGACCGGGCGGACCGGATCAGTCTGATGATCACCGTCATGAGCCTGGGCGACGCCTACACGGCCGTCCTGCACACCCCCAACACCCTGTACGCGAACATCAGCACCCAGCGGGACCCGGAGGGGCCCGGCCGGCGGCCCGGCGAGGTCTTCTACTCGGCACTGCCGCTCACCTCGCTGGCCTCGCTGCTCTACAGCGTCTGCTGGCCGCTCGCGGTCGGCGGCACCGGCGTCTACCAGGACGTCTGGGACCCGGGGGCCTGCCTGGACCTGCTGGCCGCCGCCGGCGTCGACCAGGCATACGCGGCGCCCGTCTACTGGTCCGAGGTGCTCGCCGCGCAGCGGCACCGCCCCCGCGAGCTCGGCGCGCTGCGCCTGCTGCTCTCCGGCGGGCGCACCAGCACGCCGGCCCAGCTCCTCGCCGACCTGCCGGGCGCGCTGGGCGCCCCGGTGCGCACCGTCTGGGGCGCCCCCGAGCTGGGCATGGGCACGGTCACCCGGGGCGACACCCCGGCGGAGCGCAACGCCGAGAGCGACGGGCGACCGCTGCCCGGCCTGGAGGTCTCCGTCGTGCCCGCCGAGGGCGTCGGCGACGCGCAGACCTCGCGGCTGCGGGTGCGCGGCCCCTCCGTCTGCCTGGCGACGTGGCAGCGCGGCGGCGGGCCGGCCCCGCTGCTCACCTGGGACCGCGACGAGGGCTGGCTCGACACCGGGGACCTCGCCAAGGCCGACGGCCTCGGCGGCGTCCAGGTGATGCGGCGGGCCGGCGAGCGGCTGGGCGGGATCTTCCTGGTGCCGGTGGACGAGTTGGAGGAGCGGCTGCTGACCCACCCCCGGGTGCGCGAGGCCGCGGTGGTCGGCTACGTCGATCCGGAGTACGGCGAGATGCCGTGCGCCGTCGTGGTGCCCACCACCGAGGCGGAGCCGCCGGGCCTGGTCGAGCTGCGGGACCACCTGGCCGGGCGCGGCGTCGCCGCCGCGTTCCTGCCGACCCGGCTGGAGCTGGTCGGTTCGTTGCCCCGGGACGACCGGGGCGAGCTGCGCAAGGAGGGGCTGCGCAGCTGGCTCGCCCGCATCAGGCCCGGCGTGCCCCGCCCGGTCCCGGTGCCCGCCGCCGACGCGTAGGGCCGGGCGGCCGGGCCACGGGCTTCCGGCTTCCCGCTCCCGGCTCCCGGCTCCCGGCTCCCGGCTCCCGGCCTACTGCGACAGGCCGGAGACGCGGATCGCGAACGCCGCGAGCTCGTCGCGCCACCCGGGGGCGAGCGGCGCGGCGTCGACGACGCGGTCGGCGCGGGCGACGAGCTGCGAGATGATCCGCTCGGCTGTGTCCCGCTCCTCCGTGCCGAGCAGCACCTCGCGCAGCATCTGCGCGTCCCAGTCGTACCCGGGCCCGCCCTCCAGGAAGCCGCGCAGCCGCCAGGCGGCGTGCAGCGGGCGGGCGTACTCCCGGTACGGGGCGGCGAGGTCCTGCCGGCCGGCCAGTGCCGCGCCGATCAGCAGCGGGTGGTGCAGGGCGTACCAGCCCGCCCCGCAACCCTGCGCGCAGCCCGCGATGCACCGGCCCGGCCACGGGTCGTCGAGGTACTCGGTGGCGCAGGCGGCGTCGGTGTGGGCGCCGATGACGCGCTCGGTCCGCAGCTCGTCCCACAGCTGCCACGCGGCGGCGGGCAGCCCGGACGCCAGCCGGTCGGCGTAGGCGAGCGCCAGATCGCCCGCGAGCACCGCGGTGCCCTCGCCGAAGCGCCGGGACTCCCCGCGCCAGCCGCTGCGCTCGTGCTCGGCGGCGTGGCTGACGTGCAGGGTCGGGATGCCGTGCCGCAGCGGGGCGTTGTCGCGGATGTCGCTGCGGATGAGGAAGCAGGTGTCCAGCAGTTCCAGCGCTGCCGCCGCGTCGACGATCGCCGTCGAGGTGGGGTCGCCGCCCGCGGCGAGGTAGCCGGTGACGCAGACGACGGGACGGATCCGGTCGCCGCCCGCCCGCACCAGCTCGGTGATCGAGCCGACCAGGCTCGCCGCCCGGGGGTTCACCGCGTGCCAGCGTTCGAACTCCCCGGCCAGCAGGCCGCGCAGCCGCTCCTCCACCTGGTCGAGCAGTGCGGCACGCAGTTGCCCGGGGACGAGTGTCTCGGGCGGCAGAGAATGCGTGGTCATGACGAGCCTCCCTGATTCGGCTGCTGCGAGCCTTCCGGGGCCGTCGGGGCAGCTCAAGGGCGGTGGGCGGCCGGCGCGGGAACCCGCCCGCGCCGCGGGCCGCGAAGCGCCCGTTCCCTGCCATCCGCGGGGGCGCCCGGCGGGGGGTTGCTATGCGCTTGTCATGGCGCCGACCCGGAGCGCCGGAGCGCCCCGGCCGCGGCACAAACCCCGCGCATACCCGGCTTTAGCGCGGTGTCGGTTCATGGGTGTGCTGCTCGACGCGGGCAGACCGGGCACCACGCCCGACCCACAGCACTGCTGCAGGAGGACTCGTGTCCAACAACTCGTCGAACAACAACAACGCTTCGAACAACAGCAACAACAACTCCAACAACAACGCGAACGCGAACGTGAACAACAACGCGACCACGAACTTCGCGGACAACAGCAACAACATGAACAACGACAACACGAACAACAACGGCAACAACAGCGCGAACACCCCTCGCCTGCAGAGCGTCGTCCCGGCCGACCTCGCGCAGATCCTCGAGGACATCGACGCGGACAACGGCGAGGCGTGACACCGCCGGGGCGGTGCGGTCCTGACGACCGCACCGCCCCGCGTGTCCGCACCGCCGCCGCACCTCGCCACCGTCACCACCGCCGCCACCGCCGCCACCGCCGTCACCGCCGTCACCGCCGTCACCGGGAAGGAACCGCGATGCACCGCATCAGGGTCGTCGGGCTCGGCGTCCAGGGGATCGAGCAGCTCACCCTCGCCGGACTGCGCCAGTTGCGGGAGGCCGAAGCGGTGCTGCACCTGGTCGACCCGGCCGTCGACGTCCGCGAGCTGACGGACCGGCCCACCGAATCGCTGCACGCGCTGTACCGCGCCGGAGCACGCGACCTGGACCCCTTCGCGCGGGTGCTCGACCGCATCCTGGACCGGGCGCGGTCCGACGGCGACATCGCCGTCCTGCTGCCCGGCGACCCCCGGCTCGGCGTCACCGTCGTCCAGCAGCTCCAGCGGCTGGCCGCCGCCGGCGAGGTGGCCCTGCACGTCGAGCCCGGTGTCTCCACCTTCGCCACCACGGCCAACAACCTGGGGATCGACCCGCTGGAACGCGGCACCCTCGTCGTCGACGCCAACCGCCTGCTGCTCTTCCAGCAACTGCCGAACCCCGCGTTCAACACCTTCGTCTACCACGTCGGCGGCGCGGACCGCGCCGAGCTGCTGCGACGGCTGCTGCTGCGCGCCTACGACGCGGCGCACCCCGCCTGCCTGGTCGAGCCGGCCCACGCCGCCGCCGGCAGCGCCGCCGTCGCCTGGGGACGGGTCGGCGCGCTGGGCGAACTGCTCGCCACCGTCTCCTTCGCGAGCCCGCTCTACCTGCCGGCCGCCGTCCCGCGCAGCGTGGACCGCGCCGTCCTGGCCCTGCTGAAGCCGTTCGAGCCGGAGCCGGCCGAGCCGGCCACCTGGTGAATGGGCCTCCGGACCACCGCGGCTGACGCACGCGTACCCGCCGACGCCGTCTTCCCGGGCGACGCCGCCGCCGTGGCCGCCTACCGCGACCAGCGCCGCCTGCTGCAGAAGGAGGCGGTCCTGGGGCGCGGCGAGCTGATCGAGAGCGTGCTGCGCGGCCGCCGGGCGGCACTCGCCGGGCTCCGCGCGACGCCCTGGCTGCGGCGGCTGATCGACAGCACCCACCGGCAGGTCCGCCAGGTGATGGCGCGCCCCGAGTACGCGGACGTGCTGCCGCTTCGCCGCTCCATGCTGACGTTCCTCGCCGAGCTGCCGCTGCCCATCCCGGCCGACAGCGTCATCCTGCGTCACCCCACCCACGCCCCGGCGGCCGAGATCCTGGCCGGGCTGCCGGAGCTGCGGCACCGGCGCGCGGAGGTGGCGCGGATCCTCGCGGAGTCCTCGCTGCAGGAGGCCGGCACCCCGTTCCGCACGGTCGACGACGAGCGGGGCAACGCGATCGTGCTGGGGCAGGACGCCCCCACGATCGACGCGCTGGCCGGCATCGCCCACGAGCTGGGGCACTGCCTGTACGAACGGGCCCGCCCCGGACGCTCGGTCCGGTCGCAGTTCGCCTCGGAACGGCTGGCGCACTGCCTGGAGGAGCGGCTGGTCGCCGCGTACCTGCGGGAGCGCGGCAGCCCCGAGGAGTGCCGCGCCTGGTGGTCCTACCAGCGCCGGGTCGACGCCCACAACCTGTACTTCTTCCGGCTGGAGCGGGCGCTGATGTACGACCGGCCGGACTCGGTGCCGGAGTTGATGCCCGAGTCGACCACGTCGTTCCGCGAGTCGCTGTTCATTCTGCCGGGGTACCAGGTGGTCTACGCCCGCGCGTCACTCGCCCGGCTGCCCGCCCATGGCGGCGCGTAGGCTCGCCGGCCGCATGTCCGTCCAGTGCGCCTCGATGTGGTCGAGGCAGGCCTGCCGGCCGCTCTCCGCCAGGACGATCCGCCAGCCGGCGGGCACGTCGTTGGCGGCGGGCCACACGGAGTACTGGCCCTCGTCGTTGACCAGCGCCAGGTAGGCGGCGTCCGGATCCTCGAACGGTGTGCTCAACTGCTCGTCCTCTCAGGTGGGTACGGGGTGCTGGTGATCACGGGGTGCCGGTGATCACGGGGTGCCGGTGATCGCGGGGTGCCGCTGGTTCCGGGCCGCGCTCACGCCACCTCGGTGACGCTGAGCTGGAGGTCCACCGGCAGCTCCTGCCGGCTGCTGATGCTGAGCTTGCGGTAGACCCGCGTCAGGTGCTGCTCGACGGTGCTGACGGTGATGTAGAGCTTCATCGCGATCTCGCGGTTGGTGTGCCCGTGCACCGCGAGCATCGCCACCCGCTTCTCGGAGTCGCTGAGCTTGGCCTCCATGTCCGCGAACGCCGCCACCGGCGCCGGCTCCTCCGGCATCCCGCCCGCGGCGCTGTGCCCCGGCAGGGTCTTCTCGCGCAGCGCCTCGGCCCCGCACTCCTGCGCCAGGTGCCAGGCCCGCCGGTTGACCATGTTGGCGCGGGTGGGCTCGCCCAGCTCCTTGAGCACCTGGCCGAGTTCGGCCATGGACCGGGCCAGCTCGTAGCGGTCGCCCGACCTGCGCAGCTCGTCGACGGACTTGGCGAGCAGGATCTGCCGCTCCCGGGGCTCGCGGGTCGCGGCCCGCAGCCGCAGCGAGATGCCGGCCACCCACGGGTTCGCGGCGTCCCGGGTGGCGAGCTGGTCGGTCACGAAGCGCTCCGCCTGGTGCGCCTCGCCGAGCTGCAGCAGCGCCTCGGCGGCGTCGGTGCGCCACGGCAGCAGCAGCGGCCGGTCCAGGCCCCAGCGCTTGGTGCGCCGGCCGATGTCCAGGAAGTCGCCGAGCGCGGCGTGGTAGCGGCTGGTCGCCAGGTGGTACTGGCCGCGGGCGCGCAGGTAGCCGAGCCCGTGGAAGCTGCCGGCCAGGCCCTCGGGGACCGGCTGGCTGAGCACCCGGGCCGCCGCGTCGTAGTGGCCCATCGCCGTGCGGGCGCGGACCAGGATCCCCGCGACCCCGGACAGGAAGACGCTGCCGGCGCGCTCCGGCACCAGTCGGAGGGCGAGCGCGGCCCGGTCCTCGGCCCCCTGCAGATCGCCCAGGCGCAGCAGCGCCTCCGCCCACAGCGAGGTGAACAGCGCCTGCCAGCCCGGTGCTTCGCGGCGGGCGGCCTCCTCGCCGATGACCTGGCTCCAGTGCACGGCACGCTGCGCGCCGCCCAGGTGCAGCAGGACCCGCAGGGCCTGCACGATGGGCTCCACGGTGGCGCCCGCGAGGGTCGTGCCGCGCAGGAACAGCTCGGCGTCCTCGGCGGCCGTGCCGTCCTGGGCGCCGTCCGGGATCGCCCACAGGGCGGCCGGCGCGACGGCCACCGTGGCGGCGTTGACGCTGGAGTGCGCGGCGGTGGACGGCGCCGGGGAGCCCACCGAGCGGGTCCGCGTACCGGACCAGCGCGGGAAGGCGGACAGCCCGTCCAGCGGGTCGTCCCGGTGCCCCGGCAGCTGGCCGCCGGTCCTGCCGCCGAGCACCGATCCGAGGGCGGAGACGGTCGCGGAGCCGTGCTGCGGGTCCTGGCGGCGGCCGGTGTCGCCGGTCGCGGTCGCCAGCCGCGCGAGGACGTCGCCGGCCTCGTCGATCCGGCCCTGGGCCGCCAGCAGCCGGGCGAGCGGGCCCATCCGGGCGGGGGCGAGCCGGTCGTCCCGCAGCGCCTCCAGCGGCTCGGCGAGGTGCCGTTCCGCGGCGCCGGGGTTGGTCCGCCAGGTCACGGCGGCCAGCCGGGTGCGGAACTCCGCGCGCTGCTCGTCGTCGGTGCACCCCTGGTACGCCAGCTCCAGGCAGGCGGAGGCCGGTACGGCCTTGCCGTCGGCGAGCAGTTGCTCGGCCGCCGCCCGCAGCACCGGCACCGCCCAGTCCTCGTCCGCGTGCTGCGCGGCGAGCAGTTGGCCCGCGACGGCCGCCGCGGGCATGCCGTACTGGTGGGCGAGGCGGGCGGCCCGCCGGTGCAGTCCGGTGCGGGCGGCCGGGTCCATCCGGTCCAGGAGCGAGCGGCGCACGGACGGGTGCCGGAACCGGAAGCTCTCCAGGATCCCGGCGGCGTTCAGCGCGGCGACCCCCTGGACCGCCGCCGGGGCGGTGATCCCCAGCAGTTGCGCGGCCAGTTCGGCCGTTCCGGTCCTGCCCAGGACGGCCAGCGCCTCGGCGAGCTGGGTGGTCCGCGGTCCGCAGCGGTACAGGCAGGCGAGTACGGCCTGGGTGAAGGCGCCGCCCGCCTCCGGCTCCGGGATGGTGCCCGCCGGCGAGTTCCGCCGGGCGACCCGGTACTCCTCGACGAGCGCGCGCAGCAGCAGCGGGTTGCCGCCGCTGACCGTCCAGAAGTGGCCGGCGTGGTCGGAGAGCCGCTCGTCGCCCGCCGCGTCCGGCTGCCCGGCCGGCTCGTGGGCGAGGACCTCGGCGACGGCGTACCGGCCGAGCCGCTCCAGCCGCAGGCGGGTGAAGTTGGGCTGCCGCAGCAGCTCGGTGCCGAACACCGGGTCGTCGCTGCGCTCGTGCACCGGTTCGGTCAGCACCAGCAGGATCCTGGCGTTGCGGGTCCTGCGGGCCAGCTGCAGCAGGTAGCGGCAGGACAGGTCGTCCGCCAGGTGCAGGTCGTCGACGCAGATCACCACCGGCGTGCGCGCGCTCAGCTCGTGGACGGCGTCGCTGAACGCCTGCATGGCCTCGATC
Organism: Streptomyces sp. NPDC006733; assembly: GCF_040636125.1. Lineage (NCBI taxonomy): Bacteria > Bacillati > Actinomycetota > Actinomycetes > Kitasatosporales > Streptomycetaceae > Streptomyces > Streptomyces sp. NPDC006733. The sequence continues at coordinate 222,962 of NZ_JBEYJD010000005.1, forward strand.
CTGGAGGGGCCCTGGTTCTGCGACGGCTCCGGGAGTGACCCGGGCGGCGCGCTGTTGACGAGCTGCCCCAGCACGGCCAGCGGCAGGGCCCGTTCCGCGGCCGACCCCATGGCCCGCAGCACGACGGCGCCGGCCTTCGCGGCCGATTCGGCCACCGTGTCGGCGAGTTCGCTCTTGCCGCAGCCGACCGCACCCTCCACCAGCACGATCCGCGCATGTCCCGCCATGCACCCGGCCAGAGCCGTATCCAGTAGCGCCAGTTCCGCCTCACGATCGATCAGCACCATCTTCGCCCCACTGTCCCCGTAATCCAGTGCGGTCCGCACTCCCGCCGGCCGGAATAGCCGGCCGTTTTCCCCGGAGGGAGTACCTGGGCACTGGCGAAATTGAAACGGGGGATTCCCCCGTTTAATCAGGAATCCAGTGTAGGCAGGGATCCGGCACCCCACGGTGGCCGGAAGTTGCCCTGCATCAAGTACTCCAGCGGTGCGCGAGCGCCGGTCCGGCTCTCTGGGAGTCCAAGCTGGTCAGAGGGTTGTCGCGGGCTCCGGGAGGATCTGCCGGGGGACGTTCCTGGGGTGGCCGGGAGTGCGCCACTCGCGGGGGTAGCCGACCGACACCTCTTCGAACCGCACTCCGTCGTACCAGGTGGTGCGCGGGATGTGCAGATGTCCGTAGACGACCGCGGCGGCCCGGAATCGCGTGTGCCAGTCAGCCGTCAGTTCGGTTCCGCACCATTGGGCGAATTCGGGATAACGCAGGATATTCGTCGGCTCCCGGACGAGCGGGAAGTGGTTGACGAGCACGGTCCGCAGTTCGGGGTCGCAGGCCTCCAGCCGCCGCTCGGTCTCCGCCACCCGGGCCCGGCACCAGGCGTCCCGCGACGGGTGGGGGTCGGGGTGCAGCAGGAACTCGTCGGTGCAGACGATCCCGGCCTCGTAGGCCTGCGCGAGCGACTCCTCCTTCGTGGCCGCGGTGGGGGTGCGGAACGAGTAGTCGTAGAGCACGAACAGCGGGGCGACGACGACCGGGCCGCCGGGCCCGCTCCAGACCGGGTACGGGTCCTCGGGGCTGTGCACGCCCAGCGAGCGGCAGACCTCCACGAGGTGCCGGTAGCGGGCCTCGCCGCGCAGTTGGGAGGTGTCGCCGTGCGGGGTCCACAGGTCGTGGTTGCCCGGCGCCCAGACGACGTGCGCGTAGCGCAGGCTCAGCAGCTCCAGCGCCCACTCGATGTCCTCGAGCACCTCGCCCACGTCACCCGCGACGACGATCCAGTCCGACGGGTCGTCAGGGCGCAGCTCCTCGAGGATCTTCCGGTTCTCCGGATGCGCGACGTGCAGGTCGCTGATGCCCAGCAACTTCCCTTGAGACATCCGACGAGGGTAGAACGGCGGACAGTGGGGAAGAACCCCTAAGTCGGTGCGGGGTCCCCCCTGCCCCCGGTCCCGCGGGCGCTCCGCGGGCCTTCTGCCATGGCGTGTAGCAACCGCATGGCAAGCCTCCGCGCGCCCGTGCCCGCCGACCGGCAGGCCGCCTCCCACCCCTCCCGCGGATAGCAGCCGGCAGGCATGGATCGGGGCTCCGGCCGCCCCCGTCTTCGCCGCGGAGCCCGCCCGCGTTGTCCCGTCACCGCCCGGCAGGCAGCGTGGGAATCGCTCGCCCCGTACCGGAGCGGGCAAGCGGCAGACGCCGAAGAGGCGTCGGACGAAACGGGGCTCCCATGATCGCGCAGCTGCTTCCCTCGGAGGTCGTCGCCGTGGACGCGACGACGGATCCGCCCGAGGCCACCTTGTTCCCGGAGGAGACGGAGCAGATCCGCAACGCGGTGGAGAAGCGGCGGCTGGAGTTCACCACGGCGCGCTGGTGCGCCCGCCGCGCCCTGGCGGGCCTGGGCCTGCCGGCGATGCCGATACTCCCCGGCACCCGGGGCGCGCCGCAGTGGGCGCCGGACGTGGTCGGCAGCATGACGCACTGCAACGGCTACCGGGCGGCGGCCGTGGCCCGGGCGGGCGACATGGCGGCGATCGGGATCGACGCCGAGCCCAACGACACCCTCCCCGAGGGGATCCTGGAGTCCATCGCGCTCCCCCAGGAGCGCGGGTGGGTCCGGCAGCTGATGCGCACGGCGCCCGACGTGTGCTGGGACCGGCTGCTGTTCAGCATGAAGGAGTCCGTCTACAAGGCCTGGTTCCCGCTCACCGGCCGCGAACTGGACTTCGAGGACGCGCTCATCACGGTCAACCCGCTGGCGCACACCTTCCGGGCCCGGCTGCTGCTGCCGGCGTCCGCGCTGGAAGAGGGGGACCCGACGGGTTTCAGCGGCCGGTGGTCCGCGCGCGGCGGCGTACTGGTCAGCGCGATCGCCGTGCCGGCGACGGTTCCCGCGACCGCGGGGGCACAGCAGAACGCTCCCCACCGTGAGTTGGTAGGGAGCGCCGCGTAGGTCAGGCCGAACGACCGGGGATGGTCAGTCCCCCGGGATGGTCAGTCCCACTCGTCGTCATCAACGTGCACGTGCCCCGTGTGGTAGGCCACGGGAGCACTGATGGCATCCCCCGCCTGACGTTCCATGGTCTGCGCCTGCGCCGGGGAGTACCCGACCGCCAGCGCCGCCACCGCACCTGCGACGAGCATCGCCCGTACGGTCACGCTCTTCACATTCGCCGAAACCCTCATGTTTCCCCCAAAAGGATCGGTCCAACGGACTTCACTGCTGTGCTGCCGTCACTCGAGGCTCACTGGAGCCACTGTCCGACCCGCACACAATGCCCAGGTTCGAATCCCCGCTCCAAGGCCAACCCGATGGCCTAAGCTTGCATGGCAGCAACTTCACAGCTCACGGGGGAGCGCCACGGATGGCCGGAAGCGGCAATTCCAGTTCGGAGTTCGCCGAGTTGGACGACTTGAGCGCTGCCGCTTACGGGGCCGCCGTCGAGTTCGGACGGTTCGACCGGGCGGACATCGCGGAGCGACTGTCGCTCAGCGCGCCCGAGGTCGATCGGGTCGAGCACGTCCTGCGCCTTCTGCACCTCCTGCAGCCGATGCCGGGAGATCCCGACGTGCTGGTCCCGGTGGGTCCCGACGTCGCGGCCGCGGATCTGGTGGGGTCCGCCGAGCACCAGATCCGGGACCTGCAGCAGGCCGTCACCGACGTGCGGTCGAAGCTGCTCTCGCTGATGCCGCGGTACTTCGAGGGACGCCGGATGCGCAACCGGCTGGAGGCCTTCGACGTGATCAGCGACAAGGACACCATCCAGTCGATGATCAACCACCTGACGCAGCAGTGCCGCAAGGAACTGCTCACGGTGCAGCCCGGCGGCGCCCGCTCGTCACCGTCGCTCGCCTCGGCCCGCCAGCGCGCGCTGAACACGTTGGACCGGGGGGTGCGGATCCGCACCATCTACCAGCACACCGCCCGCAGCGACCTCGCCACCAGGGCGTACGTCCGGGACATCTCCGCCGAGGGCGCCGAGGTCCGCACCGCGGACGAGCTCATCGACCGCATGATCATTTACGATCGGGAGACCGTCTTCCTGCCGGAGCGCAAGTCGACCTCGAAGACCCCCGGCGCGGCGATCGTCCGCGAGCCGACGCTGGTCGCATTCCTGTGCGCGGTCTTCGAGCACCTGTGGGACGGCGCCACCCCGTTCAGCCCCGACAGCCAGTCGACCTCCTCGGGGACCGACGACCTGCGCGCGTCGATCATCCGGCTGATGGCGAAGGGGTACAAGGACGAGATGGTGGCGCGGCGGCTCGGCATGTCGGTGCGCACCTGCCGCCGGCACATCTCGGAGATCACCGAGCAGCTGGAGGCCACCAGCCGCTTCCAGGCGGGGTTCAACGTCGCCCTGTCCGGGATGCTGGACCAGTTCGGCCTGAAGGACTGACGGGCACGGGGAATCCGGAGCGGGGAAACGTCACTCCTCCCCGTTGAGCGCGGCGGTGATGGCGGCGGCGGCGTCCTGGTCGAGCATCGTCGTGATGTCGGTGTCCAGCACCGCGCCGAACCCCGCGTCGTACACCGCCGCGCTCACGCAGTAGCCGGTGTCGAGCACGAAGGTGCGGAACGCCCACTCGGAGCCGGTGCCGGCGGTGCCGTCCGGGCGCTGCACGCGCACCGGCTTGCCGTCGGGGCCGAACCCGAACTCGCTGAAGCGGAACTGCATGCCCTGCCCGATCGCCTTGCTGTAGGCCTCCTTGAGCGTCCACAGCCGCACCAGGCTGGGGTTGCGCTGCTCCTGCTCCAGCGAGGCGAGGGTGACCAGCTCGTACGGGGTGCACACGTGGCGGCCCAGGCCGCTGCCGTACATCTGCCGGTCGGTGCGCTCGGCGTCCACGCCGATCAGGCCGCGGGTGGTGAGGCCGACCAGCAGCAGGTCCTCGGTGTGGCTCAGGCTGATGTCGATCTGGTCGCAGCCGCGCAGGTACGGGCGGCCGGTCGGCCCGTAGGCCAGCTCCAGGTCGTCGGGGTCGCCGTTGAGCACCGCGGCGGCGGCGTACTTCAGCAGGATCCGCGAGGCCGCGTAGCGGCCGCGGACGGCGGGGTGGGCGAGGTCGAGGTAGCGCGACCAGTCCCGCCCGAGCAGCGCGCGCAGCTCCTCGCCCTCGGGCAGGTCGGGCTGCAGGTCGGCCAACTGGGCGTAGACCAGCGCGGTTCCGTAGGCCGTCAGGTCGGCTCGGACCCTGTCCCAGGCGGCACCCCTCGCGCCCACCTCGACCGGCTCGCCGAGGGGTGGGCCGAGAGTGGAGTTCCCGGGGACGGTCATCCTTGCTCCTTCAAGCGGTGGATCAGCAGCGGTGGGGTGTTCCTGGTGCGCGGCGGCGCGGGCCCTACGGGGAGGTGGCCGCGGTCCGGCTGGCGTCCCTGACCAGGGCGTGGATCTGCTGGAAGGTGCGGGCCTCCAGGACCGCCCTGACGGGCACCCGGCGGCCCGTCTCGTCCTCCAGCAGCGACACCAGCCGGAGCAGGTGCAGCGAGTCCCAGCCGTCGACGTCCGCCAGGTCGGTGTACGCGTCCCGGTCGGACAGCTCAAGACCCAGCTCGGTGCGCAGCAGCCGCAGGAAGCCGCTCAGGTCGTCGATGCCGCTCATCCGCGGCCCCCTTCCAGTCCGTCGGGTCCGGTGGGAGCGAAGCCCGCGAGCGGGCCGGTCCCCGTGTCGATGACGAGGTGGTCCGGCACCGGGGGAACCGTCCGCAGGTCGTGGCGGAACACCAGCGCGTCACCGTCCCCACCCACCTCCTCGAAGCCGAGCGAGGGGTAGAAGTCCCGCACCCGGTGGTTCTTCGCCGTCGGCCGGTACCGGGCGTGCACCGCGGTGAGCCCGGCGGCCCGCGCCCGCTCTAGCAGGACCGCGACACAGCCCTGTTCGATGCCCCTTGCCAGAACCCGGCAGCTCAACCACATGTTGTCCAGATGCAGTCCGTCGGCCGCGTGGCGGCCGAGCACCGCCCCGACGAGGCCGTTGTCGCCGAACCGGTCGGCCGCCCGCGCGGCGAGCACCAGCCGCCGCGGATCGGCGGCCCACGCCTCCAGGTCCGCCTGCGCCGACCGCAGGCCGGTGAGGTTGAACTGGTTGGTGCGCTGGGTGAGCTGGGCGAGGCGGGCGAACTCGTGCCCGAGCGGCGCGCCCAGCTCCACCCGCACCTTCAGCTCGCGCAGGAAGTCCGCGTGCGAGCCGCTGCCCTCGCGCAGCTCCCGGCGCTCGCGCTCCACCCGGTACTGCCCGGTCCTGGCCCGGTCCTCGTCCGTCAGCCGGGGCGTGTCGAACCAGCCGTCCGCCAGCAGCCGCGTCACGTGCAGCGCGGGTTCGTCGTCGAGCGGGACGACGGCGACCTGCGGGGCGCCGTGCCGCACCTGGGCGCGTTCGGCCGGGGAGTCGTCGGCGAAGACGAGGGAGTCGAGGCCGATGCCCAGGCGCTCGGCGATCTCGGCCACATTGCCGTCCTTGGGTCGCCAGTTGGCGTTGACCTGCACGAAGTCCGACTCGCGCAGCACCATGTCGGGGTGGTCGCGGAGCACCGCGAGCACCGGCTCCGCGTCGTTCTTGCTGCTCACCGCGAGCAGCACGCCCTGCGCGCCGAGCTGCCGCACGGTCCGCTGGAACGCCCCGAACGCCTCGCCGCGCAGGGTGCCGGCGGCGGCGATCCCGTCGGCCCCCGCGTCGCCGAGGATGCCGTCCCAGAGGGTGTCGTCCAGGTCCAGCACCAGGCACTTGCGCGTCATGCCGCGCAGCGACCTGGCGAGGTGGGCGGCCTCGCGGGCGTACGCGGCGAGCAGCGGCGCGGTGTACTGGGCCTTGGCGTAGCCGGCCAGCCGGGGGTCCGTGACGGGGCCGGTCTCGGCGATCAGCGGGTCGAGGTCGATGACGGCCAGGCCCGGGACGCGCTCGGTCAGCCGCAGCAGCGACGCGTTGAACTCGCGCCAGAGCGCGCCGAACCGGGCCCGGGAGGCGTGGTCGACGAGCTGGTGGGTGTGGCGGCGCAGCAGCGGCAGGGTGTTGAGCACCAGCGTGCCGGGGCGCCCGGCGTGGTGGGCGGCCAGGCCGGTGAGGCGTTCCAGCACGTCGTCGGCGGCGCGGGAGAGCGCGGTGACGTCCCAGGGCTGCGGGACCTCCGCGAAGACGGTCTCGGCGTCGAGCAGGCAGAGCGCCAGGTCGGCCGCCAGGTCGTGGAAGAGGCCCTGCTCGGAGGTGAGGTCGTGCAGGTAGCCGCCGTGGTCGCCGAGGACGGGGTGCAGCAGCAGCCCGTGCCGGGCCAGTTCCGCGGTGAGCGGGTCGACGAGCTGGGCCACGGTGGACTGGCCGGTGACGGCGACGGTGACGACGGGGGTGTCCGGGTGGGCGGCCAGGACGGCGGCGCGGTCGACGCCGGCGAGCAGCCGGCCGGCGCGCGGCAGGTCGGCGGAGGCGGACGTGCCGGGGTCGTCGGTGAGCTCGGCGAGCAGCCCGGCGACCCGGTCGTACTCGGCCTCCAGCCGCCCGAGGGCCTTCAGCTCCCGCAGCCGTTCCAGTCCAGTTGCTGTTGTCATGTGACGCAGTCCGTCCCTCTCGGCCCTTCTCAGACCTTCTCAGAGCTTCTCCAGGGCGAGCCCGGTCTTGATCCACTTGCTGGACTCCACCGCGACGGCCAGCGCGCGCTGGCCGGTCCGCAGTTCCGGCAGCAGCCGTTCGATCTGCTGGAAGGGCAGGGCGTTCCCGGTGTTGCCGGTGTCGGAGACGCAGCTGATCTCGCGGACGCCCGGCACCGCCATGTGCTCCACGATCCGCTGGGTCATCCGGGTGGACAGCTGCGGCGGCAGCAGGAAGTCCAGGTCCTCGACCTTCCAGTCCAGCAGGCCCAGCAGGTCCCAGAGGATCTCCACGGCCATCACCGGCACGCTCGCCTCGATCTCCTTGTAGTCCTCGGAGATCATCCGGCGTTCGGTGTGCCGGTCGGTGATCCCGTACCAGTCGACGATCTGGCCGGGCGGGCGGCCGAGTCCGGCGAAGCGGTTGAGCACCCCGCGCAGCGCGACCCGCTCGCCGACCGGCTCGGCGGTCAGGACGGCGGCGCCCGCGCCGTCCCCGAACAGCACGTAGTTGACCAGCTCCTCGGTGGGCATCCGGCTCAGGTCGCGGCGCAGGTCGAGGTGGCGGTTGCTGACGTCCCCGCCGATCACCAGCCCCGCGCCGCAGCCGCCGGCGATCAGGGACCGTCCCAGGTCGATGGCTTGCACCGCGCCGGAGCAGCCGGCCTGCAACTGGTACGCGGGCAGGTAGTTGAGGCCGAGCCGGTCGGCGACCCGGGCGGCGGTGGTCGGCAGCAGGGTGTCGGGGGTCGCGGTGGTCACGACGAGGAACTCGATGTCGGAGGGGTCGAGCCCGGCGTCGGCGACGGCGCGATCGCCGGCCTCCGCGCACAGGTCCGTCAGGCTCTGGTGGACCTCCCCGGTGGCCAGGTCCCAGGCGAAGTGCCGGGTCCTGGTGCCGACGAAGATGTCGATCCACTCCTCGCTCACGCCGAGCAGCTTCCCCAGGGTGCCGTTGTCGACCGGCGCTCCGGGCAGCGCGGTGCCGGCGGCGGCCAGGTACGCCGTGGCCCCGCTCACGGCGTACGCACGCTGACGCAGTCGGTGAGGAACTCCGCGAGCGACCCCACGGAGCGCAGCGCGGGCAGCAGTTGCTGCACGGAGATCTCGCCGGCGTTCGGCAGCCGGGCCTCGATCCGGTCCTTGAGCTGCATGATCATCACGGAGTCGAACCCCAGATCCTCGTAGAACCGCGCGGAGCGAACGACCTGCTCCAGCGGGTAGTCGCCGACCTCGGCGACCGCCTCGATGACGGCGGAGAGCACCGGCTCCCGCTCCTGCGACAGCGCGTCCAGCCGGGCGGGCGCGGCGTCCGGTTCGGCGGCCGGTTCGGCGAACTCGGCCGGCAGCGCGGCCGGCGGGCCCAGCGCGAGCGCGGGCGCGGGCCGTGCCGGGCGGGCCGGGCGTACGGCGGGTTCGGCGGGTGCGGCGCTCTGCCGGGCGGCCGGATCCGCGGGCTTGGACCAGAAGCGGTGCCGGTCGGAGAACACGTAGGGCCGCAGCCGTTCCGCCGTGCGCCGGTCCGGCGCGTAGAGCGCGTCCCACTCCGGGTCGAGCCCGGCCCGGAAGAGCGCGGCGACGAGTTCGGCCAGGTCCCGGCCCGACGCCCCGGCGCCGGGCGCCGGGTGCAGGAACTCGATGTCCCCGCGCAGCCCGGCCCGTCCGGCCAGCGGCAGCAGGTGCGGCTTCGGGCCGATCTCGATCAGGTGGGTGGGGGCCAGCGCCTCCTCCAGCGCGCCCAGCGCCGACGAGAAGAGCACCGGCTCGGCCGCCTGGCCGGTCCAGTACGCACCGTCCATCGGCTCGTCGCGCAGCATCCGCCCGTAGCGGGTGGAGGCCACCGGCACCTGCGGCGAGGCCGCGGCGACGGTGCCCGCGGCCTGCGCGAAGCGCTCCAGTGCCGGGGCCATCAGCGCCGAGTGGAACGCGTGCGAGACCGGTACGGCCCGGGTCCGCACCCCTCGCGCGCGCAGGATCTCCGCGATCCGCTCCAGCGCGCGCACGGCGCCGGACAGCACCACGTCGGCGGGTCCGTTGACCGCGCCGAGGCCCACCTGCGGCTCGTCGTCGAGCAGCCCCCTCAGGTCGGCGGGGCTCGCGTTGACCGCCAGCATCCCGCCGCCCGCGGGCAGTTCCTGCATCAGCGCGCCCCGGACGGCCACCAGCCGGGCCGCCTCGTCCAGGCTCAGCACGCCGGCCAGCACCGCCGCCGGGTACTCGCCGATGCTGTGGCCGAGCACGGCGGCGGGACGCACGCCGAGTTCGGTCAGCGTGCGGGCCAGGGCGTAGCCGACCGCGAAGAGGGCGGGCTGCGCGGTGCCGGTCTCGTGGATGCGCTGCTCACCGCCCAGGATCAGGTCGCGGACGGAGCCCCCGGTGTGCGGGGCGAGGGCCGCGTCGGCCTCGTCGAGAAAATGCCGGTACACGGCTGAGTCACGGTGGAGCCCGGCGGTCATCGCCGGGAACTGGCTGCCCTGGCCGGTGAAGAGGAAGGCCACCACGGGCCGGCTCCACGGCCGGTGCGCGACCCCGGCGGGCAGCTCCTGCCCGGCGGCCTGCCGCAGGCCCGCGGCGAGTTCGGCGGTGTCGCGGGCGGTGACGGCGAAGCGGAACGGCAGCCCGGTCTTGACCCGGTTGCTGCTCCAGCACAGCGCCGCCGCCTCGCCGCGCGGGCGCCTCGCGACCGCGTCCGCCTGCTCCGCGAGGTTGCGGCGCAGCGCCTGCGGGGTGTCGCCGGTGAGTGTGAAGACGCCCGCGGCGCCGGAGGCCGCGTCCCGCCGGCCGGCGGTTCTGGCCTTGCTCCTGGGCGCGGTGGCGAGCACCGCGTGCGCGTTGGTGCCGCCCATGCCGAAGCTGCTCACCCCGGCGACGGCCTCGCCCGGTGGCAGCCGCAGCGGCGACTTCAGCAGCCGCAGGCCCCGCTCGGCGAGCCGCAGCTGCGGGTTCTCGCGGTCCGCGAACCGGCTGGCCGGCACGATCCGGTGGTGCAGCGCCAGCGCCGCCTTGATCAGCCCGGCGATGCCGGCCGCGCCCTCGGTGTGCCCGAGGTTGCCCTTCACGGAGCCGATCGCGCACGGCTCCGCGCGCTCCACGCCGTGCACCGAGCCGAGCGCCGCGCACTCGATCGCGTCGCCCAGCACCGTGCCGGTGCCGTGCGCCTCGATGAAGGCGACCTGGTCGGGGGTGACGCCGGCCCGCCGGTAGGCGGCCTCGACGACCTTCTGCTGCGACCAGCGGTTGGGGGCGGTGACCCCGTTGCTGCGTCCGTCCTGGTTGACCGCGGTGCCGCGGATCACCGCGTAGATCCGCTGCCCGTCGGCGAGCGCGTCCGCGGTCCTGCGCAGCACGACCAGGCCGACGCCGTCGCTGCGCGCGATGCCGTCGGCGTCCGCGCTGAACGGCCGGCAGCGGCCGTCGGCCGAGGCCAGCCCGAGCTGGGTGTAGACGATGCCGAGCGCCGGGGAGAGCACCAGGTTCACCCCGCCGGCCAGCGCGGTGTCGCACTCACCGGACAGCAGGGCGTTCGCGGCCAGGTGCACGGCGACCAGCGACGAGGAGCAGGCGGTGTCCACGGCCAGGCTCGGCCCGGTCAGGTTCAGGTGGTACGAGATCCGGTTGGCGGTCATCCCCGCGCTGCTGCCCGCGCCCAGCTGCGGGGTGATCTCCGCGGGGTCGCCCATCCGCAGCCGGCCCCACTCGCCGCCCATCACCCCGACGAAGACGCCGGCGCCGGTGCCGGCCAGCGCGCCGGGAGCCCGCCCGGAGTCCTCCAGGGCGCGCCAGGCGCACTGCAGCAGCAGCCGGTGCTGCGGGTCCATCGCGGCGGCCTCGCGCGGCGCCACCGAGAAGAAGTCGTTGTCGAAGGCGTCGGCGTCGTCGAGGAAGCCGCCGCGCGTCATCTCGGAGCGCCCGGCGCCCGGCTCCCGCGCGGCGTAGTCGCGGGGGTCCCAGCGCTGCCCCGGTACGTCGCCGACGGCGTCGCCGCCGCGCATCAGCAGGTCCCAGTACGCGTCGCCGCCCGGCGCTCCGGGGAACGCGCAGTCGAGTCCGACGATGGCGATGGAGTCCATCAGCGGTTGTCCTCCGCGACCCGTGGGATCTCCACTGCCATGTACCCGACGAGGCTCTCGACCGTCGGGTGGTCCCACAGCAGGGTCGGCTCCACGTACAGCCCGAACCGGTCCTCCAGGTCGCCGCACAGGCTCAGCGCGGCCACCGAGTCCATGCCGAACTCGGCGAGCGGCACCGTGGGGTCGATGGTGTCGGCCGGGCGGTTGAGGTAGAGCGCGAGCCGGTCGAGCAACCAGCCACGGTGCAGGTTGTCGGTGAGCACAGCACTGTGCCGGGTCGTCGGAGCGGTCATCGCTGGACTCCTTGGGTACGCGTCGGGCCCATGAACCGTCAGCCGGGGATGGGGGTGTTGTAGAGGTCGTAGCTGCGCTGGGCGCTGAAACGGACATGGACTTCGTGCCGGAGCCGCGTCTCGCACTCCCCCGGCAGGTCGGGGACCTTCGCTCCCAGCCGCCGCGCGATGCGGTGCAGGGCCGCCGCCGCCCAGGCCGGATCGGCCAGGAACGGGTCGGAGCCGTCCTGGTTGTGCCGCCACACCCCGAGCACCGAGGCCGCCGCGAGCAGCAGCGCGTACCGGTCCATCAGGGCGAACGAGGCGGGCCCCACCGGGGTGGTGCGGTCCGCGGGCTCCAGGGCCAGGACCCGGTCGCGCAGGTCGCGGAACTCCTCCACCAGCTGCCCGGCCAGGGCGCGCAGCGCCCGCTCCACCGGGGTGCGGCCCGGGATCGCGGCGGCGACCGACAGCAGCGTGGCGCTGACGCTGTCGCGGCCGCAGGCCAGGCTGAGCGACTCGGTGCGCAGCGGCGGCAGGTCGGCGCGCGGCCGGAAGAGCCCGGCGGGCGCGTCGTCCTCGGTGAACCAGGACTGCCGGGCCAGCCGGTGCAGCTGCGGGATGACGGTGGCCTGGCAGGCGACGGAGCCCGCGTGCCCGAGGCTGAGCACCGGCACGTCCCTGACGTGCTTCTGGAAGATGCCCAGCGTGCCCTCGCGGGTGTAGAACCCGGAGCCGAGCACGATCGACAGGTCGTACATCGTCTCGGTGAGGATCCGCGGCAGCAGGTACTTCAGCGCCGCCGAGTACACGCTGGTCTGCGTCGGCAGCAGGTGGATCGCGCGCAGCGCGACGAGCGCGAGGCTGTCGTAGAGCAGCAGGTTGACGAAGGCGCCGGTCGCGGCGGCGTCGGTGCGCTGCGCGTCGGAGCGGGCGCCGCCCCAGCCGCCGCCGCGGTGCTCGTGGTCGAAGCGGACCGCCGTGCGCAGGCTGGTGTCCACGGCCGCCAGCGCGGTCGCGGCGATGACGGTGCGGCTGATCTGGAAGGATCGCAGCGCCGTCTCGATGCCGCTGCCGACCGGGCCGAGCAGCGCGGACTCCGGGACCGGGCAGTCGTCGAACTCCACCCCGGCGAAGGCGTTGCCGCGCAGTCCCACCGGCATCTGGTGCGGCACGATCCGGGACCGGTCGGCGGGCAGCTCGGCGGGGTCGAGGAGCAGGACGGAGTGGCTGCGGCTGCCGGGCGCCGGGTCGGTGCGGCAGAACAGCACCAGCGCCTCGGAACGGGCCAGGTTGTTGATCACCGGCTTGCCGCCGCTGAGCAGGAACCCGCCGCCGGCCGCCGGGCGTGCCGCGACCTGGCTGCGGACCAGCTGGTTGCTGTGCGCGGTCTCGTGCTGCGCGATGGCGGCCTTCGCGCCGCGCAGCATCGCACCGGCGAGCCAGCGCTGCTGCCCGTCGCTGCCCGCCATCCAGACGTCGGAGGCGGCCATGTACGACATCATCCCGTAGCTCATGCCGAGGCCGACGTCGCGCCGGAAGACCGGGCGCATCACGCGGACGAGGGTGTCGACGGAGTCCAGCCGGCCGCCGAGCCTGCTGGGGACGAACTCGCGGTTCATCCCGAAGTCGTCGAGCAGCGCCTCGCCGCGGCCGAACGGCACCGCGGCCCGGTCGGCGTCGAGCACCGCGTGGTAGCCGCAGGGGTTGCCGGGGTCGGTGGGGTCGCCGAGCAGCGCCTCCAGCTCGGCGACGCGCGCCTGCACCGCGGCCTCCCGGCGCTGCGGTGCGGGCGCCTCGGCGAGGGAGCCGGCGGATCCGGTCGCGGGTCTGGTCACCAGGGCCTGCCTCTGACACCGGCCGGTTCCGGTTGCAGCAGGTCCTCGCCGAGCAGGGTGTCGCGGGCCCGCACCACGGCGTGCACGGCCGGGTCCAGCGCCTCGTACTCGCCGCGCAGCTCACCGTCGAGGAAGAGCTGCCGCATCAGGGTGCGCTGCACCTTGCCGCTGGTGGTCCGCCGGATCGTTCCCGGCCGGACCAGCAGGACGTTGCCCGCCGGGATGTTGAAGTCCTGGCCGATCATCGCCTGCACCTGCTGGGCCAGCACCCGCAGGCTCGCCGCGCTCGCGCCCTCGCCCTTGACCTCCTGCACCACCACCAGCTGCTCGCGCCCGGCCTCGACGCTGAACGCCGCTCCGGCACCGTGGCCGAGCGCCGGGCTGGTGGCGCGGACCGCGAACTCGACGTCCTGCGGGTACACGTTCCGCCCGTTGATGATGATCACTTCCTTGAGGCGGCCGGTGACGAACAGCTCGCCGTCCTCCAGCACGCCCAGGTCCCCGGTGCGCAGGAACCCGGTCTCGCCGTCCTCCAGGGTGCCGTGGAAGGTCGCGTCGGACTCCGCCGGCCGCTGCCAGTAGCCCTGGGCGACGCTGTCGCCGCGCAGCCAGATCTCGCCGACGGCGCCGTCCGGCAGCTGCCGGTACCCGGCCGGGTCGACGATCCGTACGTCGAAGTCGGTGACGTGCCCGCTGCTGACCAGGTCGCGCCGCGGCCGGCCCGGCTCGGCCGGCGCCAGCTGGTCGCGCTCCAGGGCCTGGGTGTCCGCCCGCTTCTCGGTGAACGGGGTGCCGGGGACGCCGCCGGAGACGATGAGGGTGGCCTCGGCCAGCCCGTAGCAGGGGTACAGGGCCTGCGGCCGCAGCCCGGCCGGGGCGAAGCGCTCGGCGAACGCGCGCAGGGTGTCGGCGCGGACCGGCTCGGCGCCGTTGAGGGCGAGCCGCCAGCGGGACAGGTCGAGCTCCTCGATCTGCTCGTCGGTCACGCGGCGCAGGCACAGCTCGAAGCAGAAGTTGGGGCCGCCGCCCGCGGTGACGCCGTACTCGTCGATCGCCCGCAGCCAGCGCACCGGCCGCTTGATGAAGGAGGTGGGCGACATCTGCACCGAGGAGCTGCCCAGCCACAGCGGGTGCAGGAGGTGCGCGATGAAGCCCATGTCGTGGAAGTGCGGCAGCCAGCCGCCGAACCGGTCCTCGCGCGTGGTGCCCAGCGAGCGGCCGATCGCGGCCTCGTTGGCCAGCAGGTTGCGGTGCGAGACCATGACGCCGCGCGGGTCGGAGACCGAGCCGGAGGTGTACTGCAGGAACGCCAGGTCGTCGGGGCGGGCCGCGACGGGCTGCCAGGCGGCCGGGTCGCCGAAGCCGGTGTTGTCGGTGGCCAGGCAGACCACGTCCTCGCGGCGGGCGCGGGAGAGCCACAGCGCGATGTCGGGGGCGTTGGCCCGGTCGGTGAGCACCAGGCGGGCCCCGGAGTCCCGGATCACCGCCGAGGTGCGGCTCAGCCGCTTCTCCTGGCCCGCGTCACCGGGCAGCGGGGCCGGCACGGCCACCGCCCCGGCGTACAGGCAGCCGACGAACGCCTTCAGGAACTCGGCAGTCGTGGGGTACAGGAGCAGCACCGGCTGTCCCTCCACGCCGTGCAGCTGCAGGACGGAGGCGATCCGCCGCGCCTCCGTGTCCAGCTCCGCGTAGGTCAGGTGCTCGGCCGCCATGGCCGGCCCCGCGTCGCGCAGGAAGACGTGGGCGTCCGCGTCGGCGAGCTCCGCGGCCCGTTCCAGGACAAGCTCGGTGAAAGTGGCGAAGCCTGACAATGACATCCCCTCGACATCCCCTCGCGGCGCAACCACCGGCCCGCTGACAGACCGGCGTGGAACGGGTCCCGCACATCTCGTCGGATCCTCGGCGGCACGGCTAAAGCAGCGGTTGCGCGAACCGGTTGACACGGGCGACCGGCGGCCCAGAGGATGGAATTTCGGTAGGTGACATGTGTCACCTGTCGTGCGGAGCGATCCCCGGCAGCCCCTGGAGGGGCCCGTGCACAGCCCGGCGTACCGGACAGCGTCCAACCACCCTCACCCGCGGAGACCGGCCGAAACGGCCCGGCGGCGATGTATGACCGCGACGACCGGCCATCTCACGACTGCGGGCCGCTGGCATATGGCACAACCGTTGCTAAAGTCGCCTCTGGGCGAGGGGGTAGCTATGGCTGTGACTGTTCGAGGCGGGGCGGCGGAATCCGACGATGTCGGTCTTGCCCTGTACCAGGCTTTGCGTGATCAGGGCTCGTGCCCGCCGGCCACGGCCGCGGCACGACTGGGTCTGAGCGCCACCGAGGCGGCGAACGGCTGGGCGGAACTCCGGGAGCTGGGGCTGATCCGCGCCGGACGCAGCCCGGAGGAGGTCGACCCCGTGGATCCGGACACCGCGCTGATCAGCCTGCTGGACCGGCAGCGGGCCGCTCTGCAGGCGCAGCGCGAGGAGCTGACGGCGATCGTCAGGGCGTCGGAGTCCCTGATGGAGCGCTACCGTCCCGCCGTCCAGCGGGACGCGGCCAAGGTCGAGGTCGAGATCATCAACGGCGACGGCCGCAAGCGGCAGATGGTCGGCGACTACTACGCCACCCTCACCACCCGCTCCCGGTCGATGCACCCGGGTCCGCTGCCGCCGGCCGAGGTGCTGGCGGAGTCCCTGCAGGGCGACGCCGACATGGTCAAGCGCGGCATCCGCGTGCAGGCGATCTACACCCAGGGGATCAATTCGGCGCCCCGCCAGCGCAAGTACCTCTCCGAGCTGGCCTCCGTCGGCGTGGAGGTCCGGCTGGCGCCCCAGGTGCCGCTGGACCTGAGCATCGGCGACATGCACACGGCGATGCTCGCGGCCAATCCGGACATCCCGTCGGGGCCCGCGCTCCTGGTCCGCGGCACGGCGCTGGTGCGCTCCTACAGCGCCCTGTACGAGGACTGCTGGTTGCGCTCGGTGCCGTACTCGACCAAAGTGGCTGACCGGTTCGACTCCGCGAGCGAGCTGACCGAGCAGCACCGTACGGCCATGAGGCTGCTGGCCAACGGGCTCACCGATGAACGGATCGCCAGGAAACTGGGCATCTCACTGCGGACGGTGAGCCGCCTGGTCTCCGAGGTCATGCGATACCTGCAGGCCGAGAGCCGTTTCCAGGCCGGGGTCCTGGCCGTCACTCATGGTTTCATCTGACCTCATGACCTTCCGATTCGCGCCATTGCGCACTTACGCACCTGCCCTAACTGGCCACTCGCCGTCCATTTTTGGCACCCTGGCATTGCTACAAGGGCATCCCGAACCCGTGAGCAACTTCCTGCCTTCCCAGACAAGGATCACGATGTCGAGCATGCAGCACCTGACCAAGGTCACAGCGGTCGCAGCCCTGGTGCTCGCCCTTTCCGCAGTCGGTGGCACCGCCCTGGCCGCGTCGCACGACTCCTCCACGGGGTCGCAGCACGCGCTGGAGAGCGGCCCGGCTGTATGGGTGCCCGCAGCAGTGCCGAACGTGTGGGTTCCGGCCTCGGCTTCCGCCTGACAACAGACCTTCCCCCCTCCCCCACAGCGCTGTACGGTTCGCGGCTACGCCGCGGGCCGTGCAGCGTTTTCTGCGTCCGGTCGTGTTTCGGCCAGAACAGCGGCGTTTTTCAGCCAATCTGCCCGGAGGGGTCTCTTCCGACAGGGATGACGCGGCTGCCGCTGGGCGCGGCCTGCCGCAAGGGTGCCTTTCCAGCCAGGCAAGCGGTAACCGGCCACGGCCGCACCGCGACTTTTCAGCCGTTCTCACGAGGGACGGCCGGCGGCGCTCAACCCGTGCTGAGACGGTCGCGGCCCAGGGTCTGCAGGACGTCCTCCTGGGCGTAGAAGACCTGCCGCCCGTCGCGCTTGCGCCGCCACTGGTGCTCGTTGGCGAGCCAGTAGACGGTGCCCGCGGGGATCCGCCAGGCCGAGGAGATCTCCCGGGCGCTGAGCCCGGGAGGGACTCCGTCACCGGCCCGGCCGCGGTACAGAGCGCGCCAGCGCTCCGGCGGCCAGATGTGCGCGCGATCCGTGTCGCACTCCACAGCCGGGGGGAGCGTGGAGCCGGGTTCACGGACGACGGCGGTGAGGCGGCCCCGGCAGGACTGCACGATGCAGGGGCCGACGGGGATGCGGCGCTCGAGCCGGGGTCGGGCGATCTTCATGCAGCGGCGGACCAGTGCGTCGACCTCCGCCGCGGCGTCCTCGGCCGCGGGGTGGACGGCCAGCCAGGACAGGTGGCGTCGTAGGAATGCGGCGAGGGCCGGCACCGTCCGCAGGGGGAGGCGGACGGTGCGGCCCTCGACTATCAGATCGGCCCAGGAGGCGAGGGTGCCTCGGATGTCGGCGCGCGCATCGACAGCCGGCCCGTTCAGCGGGATGCCGGGCCGGCCACCTGCGGTGACACGGTCGCCACCGTCCACAGCCGGAACGAGCGCAGCCTCCAACTCGCCATATACCCGGGGAAGCAAGGCGAGTTGCCGATCCAACCGCTCCTGGCAAGGGAGGCACAGCGCAGGATCCGTGTCCACGCAAAGATGCCCGGTACGGAATTCGCTCTCCTGCACTCCGCTGTCCCTTCCTCGCCGAGGCGGTAAGAAGAGAAAAGCAGGAGAGCCCCCACCCCGACAATGAAATGCAACCTGCCGGATCGCGCCATGGCGTGGCCCCGCCCGTAGGGGACCCGGCGGCGACCCGGCAGCGGCCCCGCGACGTCAGGCGGGGAGCACGGCTTCGATGGCTTCGACCAGCTCAGGGGCCTCGGGCTCGGTGCGCGGACGGAACCGGCCGGCCACCTCGCCGTCCGGGCCGACGAGGAACTTCTCGAAGTTCCACTGGACGTCCCCGGCCTCGCCCTCGGCGTCCTTCGCCTGCGTCAGCTCGGCGTAGAGCGGGTGCCGCGCCTCCCCGTTCACGTCGGCCTTCTCCAGCAGCGGGAAGCTCACCCCGTAGCTGGTGGAGCAGAAGGTCTGGATCTCCTCGGCGCTGCCGGGCTCCTGGCCGGCGAACTGGTTGCTGGGCACACCGAGCACGGTGAAGCCGCGCTCCGCGTACCGCTGCTGCAGCCGCTCCAGTCCCTCGTACTGCGGCGTGAGGCCGCACTTGGAGGCGACGTTGACGACGAGCAGCGCCTTGCCGCGCTGGTCGGCCAGCGAGGTGGGCTCGCCGGACAGGGTGCGCAGCGGGATGTCGTACAGGCTCACAGGGGTCTCCTACTGTCCTTGGGTGCTCTGACGGGGTGGTCTGGGTGGTCTGGGTGGACTACCGGTCCTTGACGGTGATGCCGAGGTTCCGGGCGAGGGCCGGGGCCAGCTCGAAGAGCTGGAGGGTGGTGATGAGGGCCCCCTTGAGCGCTTCGTGGCCGTCGGCCAGTTCGAGGGTGGTGGCGCCGCGCAGATCGACCTTCTTCAGCGTGGCGCGGCCGAGGTGGACGCGCTCCAGCCGGGTGCCGGGGAACGTCACCCCGGTGAGCTTCGCGCCGCCGAGGTCGACGTCGCGCAGCACGCAGTCCTCGAAGACCACGTCGTGCAGCGTCGCGGCCCGCAGGTTCACCGAGTCGAACTTGCACTGGCGGAACACGACCCTGCGCAGCACCGAGCCGTACGCCTCGATGCCTGCCAGGGCGCAGGCGGTGAAGGCGGTGTCGAGCCAGGAGGACTCGGCGAGCGCGGTGCCGGTGAAGCGGGTGGCGTGCGCCCAGACGTCGTTGAAGCGGGCGCCGCGCAGCGGGGTGCCGGTGAAGCCGCAGTCCGTTATGGCGCACTCCAGGAAGTGCGCCCCGGAGGCCTTCCCGTCCTCGAACGCGAGGCGGTCGAAGTGCACCGTGTCGTACCGCTCGTCGGCCTCCAGGCCGCCTTCGTGCGGGTGCAGCAGGTCGGCGAAGGGCAGGTCGGCGAGCTCCTCGGGTGGTGTCACATCCCGCAGCCTACGTCCCGGCCCCGACATCGGGGCGCGCGGTCCCCAGGGGTCACATAAGGGACATCTGCCCCGTTGCTTGCTACGTTGCAGCCCATGAGCGCAACGATCACCGACGCTCCGCCGCCCCTGGTCCTGGTCCCGAAGCGGCGCGGCGTCGAGCTCTCGCTGCTGGTCGGTGCGGTCCTCATCTCGGTGTACGGCTACGCGGAAGTGGGGCTGGCCACGAGCGGCGCCGTGCCGCCCGACGCGGTGGGGTACGGGGCGGGACTCGGCGTCCTGGCGCTGCTCGCCCACGCGGCGGTCAGGGCCCGCGCCCCCTACGCCGATCCGCTGCTGCTCCCGATCGCCGTCCTGCTCAACGGGGTCGGGCTGGTCTTCATCTACCGCCTCGACCTGGAGCCGGTGCTCGGCCCCGAGGCGGCGCCGGCCCAGCTGGTCTGGTCGACGCTGGGCATCGGGCTGTGCGTCGTGGTGGTGCTGGTGCTGCGCGACCACCGGGTGCTGTCGCGCTACGCGTACGTCTGCTGCGCCGCCGCCCTGCTCCTCATGGTCGTCCCGATCTCCTTCCCCGCGATCAACGGCGCCAAGATCTGGATCCGGTTCGCCGGCCTCTCCATCCAGCCCGGCGAGTTCGCCAAGATCCTGCTCGCGCTGTTCTTCGCCGCGTACCTCGCCACCAGCCGCGAGGCCCTGGCGTACGCGGGGCGCAGGTTCTGGAGGGTGCAGCTGCCCACCGGCCGGGTGCTCGGCCCGATCGCGACGGTCTGGCTGCTCAGCGTGGGCCTGCTGATCGCCGAGCGGGACCTGGGCACCTCGCTGCTCTTCTTCGGGCTCTTCGTGGTGATGCTGTACGTGGCGACCGGGCGGACCGGCTGGATCGCGGTGGGGCTGCTGCTGTCGGCGCTCGGCGCCTTCGCGGTCGGCGCGGTCGAACCGCACGTCCACGCGCGGGTGGAGGACTGGCTGCACCCGTTCGCCAGTGTCCGTGCGGGGGCGGGCCCCAACCAGCTCGCCCAGTCGCTGTACGCCTTCGGCGCCGGCGGCATGCTCGGCACCGGGCTCGGCCAGGGCCACTCGTACCTGATCGGCTTCGCCGCCAAGTCCGACTTCATCCTCTCCACGGTGGGCGAGGAGCTGGGCATGGCGGGGCTGACCGTGCTCCTGGTGCTCTACGCCCTGCTGGTGGCCCGCGGCTACCGGGCCGGGCTGACGCTGCGCGACCCGTTCGGGCGGCTGCTGGCGATCGGCCTCGCCTCGATCCTGGCGCTGCAGGTCTTCGTGATCGCGGGCGGGGTGATGGACCTGATCCCGCTCACCGGCATGGCGATGCCGTTCCTCGCCCAGGGCGGGTCGTCCGTCGTCACCAACTGGATCATCGTCGCGCTGCTGATCCGGCTCAGCGACAGCGCGCGCCGCCCGCAGCCGGACGATGGCGCGAGCGGGGGCGCCGCGTGATCCGCTGCATCCGGCGGGCCGCCGCCTGCTCCCTGGTCCTGCTCGTCGCCCTGCTGCTGAACGCCGGCCGGATCCAGGTCTTCCAGGCCGACGGCTACAACGCCGACCCGGCCAACCGGCGCAACCTGATCGCCCGCTGGGACCAGCCGCGCGGCGACATCCTCGTCGCGGGCCGGCCCGTCACCGGCTCGCGCGCGACGAGCGACCGGCTGACGTATCTGCGCACCTACGCCCAGGGGCCGCTGTACGCGCCCGTCACGGGCTTCGCGTCGCAGGTGTACGGCACGAGGCTGCTGGAGGGCACCGCGGACGGTGTGCTGTCCGGTGCCGACCCGCAGCTGGCCTCGCTCCCGCTGTGGAACGAGATCACCCGCGCCCGGCAGCGGGGCGGCGACGTCCACACCACGATCGACCCCGCCGCCCAGCGGGCCGCCTTCGCCGGGCTCGGCGACCGCACGGGCGCGGTCGCCGCGCTCGACCCGGCCACCGGCCGGATCCTGGCGCTGGTCTCCACGCCCTCCTACGACCCCTCGCGCATCGCGGGGACCGGCCGGGCGGCCGGCGCCGAGTGGGCCCGGCTCAGCGCCGACCCCGAGCAGCCGATGCTGGACCGGGCGATCCGCCAGACGTACCCGCCGGGATCGGCGTTCAAGGTCGTCACCGCCGCCGCGGCGCTGGAGTCCGGCAAGGTCACCGACCCCGAAGCGCCGACCACCTCCCCCGAGCCCTACACGCTGCCCGGCACCACCACCCGGCTGGAGAACGAGGCGGAGGGGTGCGCCGACGCGGGCCTGCTCCTCGCGTTCACCGTCTCGTGCAACACGGTCTTCGCGAAGCTCGGGGTGGACGTCGGGCTGCGGGGCATGGTCCGGCAGGCGCAGGCGTTCGGCTTCAACGACCGCGGGCTGCGGATCCCGCCGAGCGTCGCGCCGAGCAACTTCGACACCACGATGGGCCCCGACCAGGTCGCCCTGTCCTCCATCGGCCAGTTCGACACGACCGCGACCCCGCTGCAGATGGCGATGGTCGCGGGGGCGGTGGTCAACAACGGCGAGCTGATGTCCCCGTACCTGGTGGACCGGATCACCAACTCCCACGGCGTCACGGTCTCGGCCGCCTCCGGCCGCCTGCTGCACCAGGCCGTCGGCTACCGGACCGCCGTGCGGCTCCAGCAGATGATGGAGTCGGTCGTCACCGACGGCACCGGCACCAACGCCGCCATCCCCGGCGTCACCGTCGGCGGCAAGACCGGCACCGCCCAGCACGGCGTCGGCAACAAGGGCATGCCGTACGCCTGGTTCATCTCCTACGCCAAGGCCGCCGGGGGCCGGCCGGCCGTCGCGGTGGCCGTCGTCGTCGAGGACGCCGAGGCCGTCCGTGCCGACATCTCCGGCGGCGGCAGCGCGGCCCCCATCGCCCGGGACGTCATGCGGGCCGTCCTGGGCTGACCGGCGGCGACGGGAGAGGCGGGTCCTAGTAGATCTTGGGGAAGCTGAACGTGTAGCCCTGCTGCTTCAGCCACGGCAGGACCTTCTCCAGGGCCGCGACCGTCTGGTCGCGCTTGCCGCCGCCGTCGTGGAAGAGGATGGTCGGGCCGCCCGCCACCTCGTGCTTGACGGTGTTCACGATCGCGGGGACGCCGGGCTTCTCGAAGTCCTTGGAGTCCACGTTCCAGCCGAGCGGCCGCATCCCGTGCGCCGCCGCGAGCTTGCGGTTGAAGGGGGTGAACGCACCGCCCGGGGCCCGCCAGTACTGCACCTTCACGCCGCCCGAGGCCTGCTCGATCATCCGCTGCGCGTCCAGGATCTCCTGGCTCTGGTACGCCTCGGACTTCTTGTCCATCCCCGTGTCGTGCGTCATCGAGTGGTCGCAGAGCCGGTGCCCGGCCGCCACGATCTCCTTGATGAGCTCGGGGTGGGCCTTGGCCTGCGGGCCGACCACGCAGAAGACGGCCTTCACGTCGTTGCGCTTGAGCACCTCGAGCACCTGGGGCGTCCAGGTCGGGTCGGGGCCGTCGTCGATGGTGATGTTGACGGCCTTGCCGCCGCTCTCCGGCATGTGCACGATCTCGATCGGCACCGGCCGGGCGGGCTTGGCGTCCACGCGCGGCTTGGACTCCTTCGCGTCCGCCTGCGCCTTGTTGTAGCCGGACACCGCGACGGCACCGGCTATCGCAGCTATCAGCGCGATGACCGATGCCACGGTTATCGCTATGTTCCGCTGGCTCGCGGTGAGTCGCGCCATGGGTTCGAGTCCCCTTCTCTCGTCGCGTCGCAGCACGGCAGGACTGAACACACAGCCAAACCCCGCATTTCTGCAGTGATAGATGCCGGTGGCGGCGCGGCGGTTCCTACTTCTTCGGCGCCGCTTTCAATCCGGTGCAGCCGAGCAGTCCGGCGCGGCGGTCGTTGATGCGTTCGGCCGCCGCGCCCTCCTGGGGCACGGGCACACCGCGCCGGTCGACAAAGCCCGGGGCGAAGCGTTCGCCGGTGACTTTCCCCTTGGCGACCGTCAGGGTGGTGATGCCGGTGTCGTTGGAGTTCGGGTACGGCGAGGTGCCGTACCAGAGCAGATTGCCCATCCCGTAGGCGACGTAGGTCTGCCGCATCATCCCGGAGCCCAGCATCACGTGCGCGTGCGTGCCGACGACGGCGGTGGCGCCGGCCGCCGCCAGCTTGGCCGCGATGGACTTCTGCTCGGGACCGGGGCAGGACTGCCCCTCGGTGCCCCAGTGCAGGTAGACGACCACGACGTCGGCCTGCTTCCTGGCCGCCTTGACCGCCGCGACCAGCTTGGTCGGGTCCAGCGCCGAGGCGATGCCCGGCTTGGTGGCCGAGGCGCGCCAGTTCTGGTTGGTGATGTCCTGCACCTGGCTGGCCGCGAGCACGGCGAGCCGCACCCCGCGGATCGTCTTCACGTACGGGCGGTAGGCCTGGGCCTGGTCCGCGCCGATGCCGACGACCGGGATCGGGGCGTCCTCGACCGCCGCCAGGGTGTCCGTCAGCCCCTGCGCCCCGTAGTCGACGGCGTGGTTGTTCGCCATCGAGACCGCGTCCACGCCGGACTTCTTCAGCACGTCGAGCGCGGTGGCCGGCGTCCTGAAGTGGTACTTCTTGGCCTGCGGGGTGCCCCGGGTGGTGATCGCCGTCTCCAGGTTGACCATGGAGAAGTCGGCCGCCGCCAGGGTCTTGGAGAGCGGCCCGATCGCCGGCTCCGTCATCCCGCCGGTCAGCCGGGGCTCGGTGCGCTCGGTGAAGTGCACGTCGCCCCCGAACGCGAGGGTGATCGTCCCCGGCGGCGCCGAGGCCTTCGCCTCGGGCGCCACCGAGCCCTCCGGGGTGCCGTCCACCTGCGCGGTGGGCGTGCCGGAGACCGGCGCCAGTACCTCGGGCGACGGCTTCGAGCCGGATCCACAGGCGGCGCTGAGGGTCGTCAGCAGTGCGAGCCCCAGCGCCATGCGTACGCGCCGTCGCGCTCTCGGTCCTTCAAGCATCGAGCAAGCGTACGACTCCCGAGCGGGTGTTTTCGCCGCGCCAGGGAAGTCCGTGGGGGAATCAGGCGGTCCGGTTCCGCTGGTCCGGTTCTACGGGGCGGGCCGGGTCAGCCGGTCTCCGTTCCCGAGCCGAGGGTGATCGCGTCGGCGACCTCCGCCACACGGGCGGACTCCTCGGCGGCGAAGCGCTCGGCGTCGAGCTTCTCGGCTATCTCCTCGTCCTCGGCCATGAGCAGGTCGAGGTTGGAGTCGCCCATCTCGAAGACGCCCATGTCCACATAGGCCTTCTGCAGCCGGGGTCCCCACAGGCCGATGTCCTTCACGCAGGGCACGATGCGGCTGAAGAGCAGCTGCCGGAAGAGGTGGAGGTACTCGGAATTCTCGCTGAGTTCCTCGGCGTCCTTGCGCGGAATTCCGAAGTTCTCCAGGACCTCGACCCCGCGCAGCCGGTCGCGCATGAGATAGCAGCCCTCGATGACGAATTCCTCGCGCTCCCTCAGTTCGTGGTCGCTGAGCTGCTTGTAGTAGTCACGCAGCGCCATCCGCCCGAAGGCGACGTGCCGGGCCTCGTCCTGCATGATGTAGGCCAGGATCTGCTTGGGAAGCGGCTTGTCCGTGGTGTCGCGGAGCATTCCGAAGGCGGCGAGGGCGAGCCCTTCGATGAGGACCTGCATTCCGAGGTAGGGCATGTCCCAGCGGGAATCGCGGAGCGTGTCGCCGAGCAGTCCCTGCAGCTGGTCGTTGATCGGGTAGAGCATCCCGACCTTTTCCTGCAGGAACCGCGCGTAGATCTCCGCGTGCCGCGCCTCGTCCATCGTCTGGGTCGCCGAGTAGAACTTGGCGTCCAGGTCGGGAACGGATTCGACGATGCGGGCCGCGCAGACCATCGCGCCCTGCTCGCCGTGCAGGAACTGGCTGAACTGCCAGGACGCGTAGTGCCGCCGCAGGTCCTTCTTGTTCTGCTCGTTCATCGTGTCCCAGTAGCGGGACCCGTAGATCGTCAGCGCCTCGTCGGGGACGCCGAGGGGGTCGTAGGGATCGACCTCCAGGTCCCAGTCGATCCTCCTGACGGCGTCCCACTGCTTGTCCTTGCCCTTCTGGTAGAGGGCCAGCAGCCGGTCGCGCCCGTCGTCGTACTCCCAGGAGAAGCGGGCGGCACCGCTCGCCGTGACCTCCCAGAGCGCTTCGGCCGGTGCATTCGTGTACAGCTCGTGCGTCGACACTGACGCCTCCTCGTCACTCGCCCGATGTCCTTACGGGGTGCGGTCGTTGGCCGTGCAGTCGTTGGCAGACTCACACGCCGGTTACCGCCGGGTCAACAAGTTCTGCGCGAGGGATTGACGTCCTTGCTGACAAGCAGTCTCATAAGCGTATGGCCCCCCTCATGCCCAAGATCACGGAACGCGAGAAGGTCGCGGAGCGGTTGCTGGCGGCCTCCGCCAAGCACTCCTTCGACCCCGACACCGAGCTGGACTGGGACGCCCCGTTCGAGGACGGGAAGTGGTACTGGCCCCCTGAGCTGCTCTCCCTCTACGGCACACCGATGTGGAAGCAGATGTCGCAGGAGCAGCGCATCGCGCTGAGCCGGCACGAGGGCGCGAGCATCGCCTCGATGGGCATCTGGTTCGAGGTGATCCTGATGCAGCTGCTCGCGCGGCACATCTACGCCCTCGACCCGACCAGCCAGCACGTCCGATACGCGCTGACCGAGGTCGCCGACGAGTGCCGGCACTCGATGATGTTCGGCCGGCTGGTCAAGAAGTCCGCCACCCCGGTCTACCGGCCCAGCAGGCTCAACCTGCACCTGGGCCGGATCCTCAAGACGTACGCCACCACGCCCGGCGCCTTCACCGGCACGCTGCTCGTCGAGGAGATCCTCGACTGGATGCAGCGGCTGACCTTCCCGGACGAGCGCGTCCAGCCGCTGGTGCGCGGGGTGACGCGGATCCACGTGGTCGAGGAGGCCCGGCACGTGCGGTACGCCCGCGAGGAGCTGACCCGCCAGATGACGACGGCCCCGCGCTGGGAGCGCGAGCTGACCCGGCTGACGTCCGGGGAGATCGCCCGGGTCGTGGCGGGCTCGCTGATCAGCCCGCGGGTCTACTCGTCGGTCGGGCTGGACCCGGCCGCCGCGCTGGCGCAGGTGAAGGCGAACGGCCACCGCCGGGACGTGATGCTGCAGTCCGCCAAGCGGCTCGTCGAGTTCCTGGAGGACATCGACGTGCTGCGCGGCCCCGGCCGCAGGCTGTGGCGCGCCTCCGGCCTGCTGGCCTGAACGGCGCTCGCGCGCGATCGTCACCGGGCCCGCGCCCGGCCCCACCGGCTAGGCTGCGCCCATGAACGGCAGCGCGGCGCCCGCATACCGCCGACTCAGCGTCGAGCAACGCCGTACGCAGTTGCTCGCGGCGGCGGTGGACCTCTTCGGGCACCACCGCCCCGAGGACGTGTCGGTCGACGACGTCGCGGCCGCCGCCGGGGTGTCGCGGCCGCTGGTCTACCGCTACTTCCCCGGTGGCAAGCAGCAGCTGTACGAGGCCGCGATGAACAATGCCGCAGACGAGCTGATGAAGTGCTTCATCGAACCGTCCCAGGGGGCGCCGACGCAGCGGCTGGCGCACGCCCTGGACCGCTACCTCTCCTTCGTCGACGAGCACGACGCCGCCTACTCCGCGCTGCTGCGCGGCGGCAGCGTCGCGGAGACCAGCCGGACGGGCGCGATCGTCGACGGCGTGCGGCGCAGCGCGGCCGAGCAGGTGCTGCTGCACCTGGGGGCGCCCGACCCCGGCCCGCGGCTCGCGATGATGGTCCGCTCCTGGATCGCCTCCGTGGAGGCGGTGTCGCTGACGTGGCTGGACGAGGGCAAGCAGCCGCCGCTGCCGGAGCTGCGCGGCTGGCTCGTCGACCACCTCACCGGCCTGCTGATGATCACCGCGACCACCGACCTGGAGACCGCCGAGGTCGCCGCGGCGGCGCTGGCCCTGGAGACCCCGGACAGCCCGGCCGGCGAACTGGCCCAGCGGCTGGCCCCGATCGCCGAGGCCGTCGCGCATCTGCTCCCCGACCGCGACGGCCGTGGGATGCTGGGCGCGTGAGAAGCGAGAACACGGAGTTCGTCGGCGGCCCACTGGACGGGCGCCTGATGGGCGTCCTGGTGGGGGCGACCGGGCAGCCGCCGAAGGTGTACACCGTGCCGGTGCCGGACGCCGACGGGGGCAAGCCCGTGGTGCACGTGTACCACCGCGAGCCGAGCCCCGGCCCGCGCGCGGCCCGGCAGACCCGGTGGGTCTTCGTGTACGACCCCGAGGGGACCGTGCCGGAGACCCGGCTGAAGTGGCCGTGGTCGAGGAGCGTGCGGAACAAGGGGACGCGTCCGCCCGGGGATTGATGACATAACGGCAGATGACGGCCGCGTGGGGACGCGGCCTCCGGCGGGCGTCGCGCGGGTGTTGGTTCAGACCATTGACAGGATTGGTCCAGACCTGTTTGCTGCGCCATGTCAGGCGCGCCGCGTCGTGCGCACTCCTTGAAGCAGAAGGAGCATCCCCCCGTGCTCACATCCCCCTTCCGCGGCCGGTCGAGATCCGTCGTCGCCGGCGTGGCCACCCTCGCGTGTGCCGCCACCCTCGGCGGCCTCGTCGCCCTCGCCCCCTCCGCCTCCGCCGGCGAGTTCCTGGCCAACGGCGGCTTCGAGACCGGATCCCTGTCCGGCTGGACCTGCGACGCCTCCGCCAAGGCCGTCACCGGGCAGGCCAAGAGCGGCGGTTACGCCCTCGCCGGCACCCCCGGCGCGAGCGACACCGCCCAGTGCAAGCAGACGGTCACCGTCGCGCCGAACACCGCGTACACCTTCTCCGCGCAGGTCAAGGGCTCGTACGTGTACATCGGCGTGGACGGCGGCACCAGCACCTGGACGCCGGGCACCGGCGGCGCCTACCAGCAGCTGAGCGTCAACTTCACCACCGGCGCGAGCCAGACCAGCGCCACGGTCTACCTGCACGGCTGGTACGGCCAGCCCGTCTACTACGCCGACGACGCCTCGCTGAGCGGACCGGGCGGACCGACCAACCCGCCCACCACCCCGCCCACGACACCCTCGACGACGCCGCCCACCACCCCGCCGACGACGCCCCCCACGACGCCGCCGACCACTCCCCCGACCACGCCGCCCACCACCCCGCCGCCCTCCGGCGGGCTGCCCGCCCACGCACTGGTCGGCTACCTGCACGCCAGCTTCGCCAACGGCGCGGGCTACACGCGCATGGCCGACGTGCCCAGCACCTGGAACGTCATCGACCTGGCCTTCGGCGAGCCGACCTCCGTCACCTCGGGCGACATCCGCTTCAACCGCTGCCCGGCGACCGAGTGCGCCGGCGTCGAGACCGACGCCGAGTTCAAGGCCGCCATCCAGGCCAAGCAGGCCCAGGGCAAGAAGGTCGTCATCTCCATCGGCGGCCAGAACGGCCAGGTGCAGCTGACCACCGCGGCGGCCCGCGACACCTTCGTCTCCTCGGTGAGCGCGATCATCGACAAGTGGGGGCTCAACGGCCTCGACATCGACTTCGAGGGCCACTCGCTCTCCCTGAACACCGGCGACACCGACTTCAAGAACCCGACGACGCCGGTCGTGGTGAACCTGATCTCCGCACTGAAGACCCTCAAGGCCAAGTACGGCAGCGGCTTCGTGCTGACGATGGCCCCGGAGACCTTCTTCGTGCAGCTCGGCTACCAGTACTACGGCTCGGGCCCCTGGGGCGGCCAGGACCCGCGGGCGGGCGCCTACCTGCCGGTGATCTACGCGATGCGCGGCGACCTGACCCTGCTGCACGTCCAGGACTACAACTCGGGTTCGATCATGGGGCTGGACAACCAGTACCACTCGATGGGCGGCGCGGACTTCCACATCGCCATGACCGACATGCTGCTCACCGGCTTCCCGGTCGCGGGCAACACCGCCAACATGTTCCCGCCGCTGGCGCCCTCGCAGATCGCCATCGGCATGCCGGCGAGCACCAACGCGGGCAACGGCTACACCGCTCCCGGTGAGGTGAACAAGGCGCTGGACTGCCTCACCAAGAAGACCAACTGCGGCGGCTACACCACCCACGGCACCTGGCCCGCGCTGCGCGGCCTGATGACGTGGTCGGTGAACTGGGACAAGTTCGGCAACTGGGAGTTCTCCAACAACTTCCGGTCGTACTTCGGAAGCTGAGAACACCCGCGGGCACGACCGCACAACCGCGCACCGCCCCCGGCCGGGCTGGCTTCCGGCCGGGGGCGGTCGTACTCTCCCTCGACAGGTCCAGGCCAGAGGGGGGCACGCACACATGTCGGAACAGCCCGCCGGGATGTCGCGCCGGGCGCTGCTGACGGTGTCCTTCGGCGGGGCCGCGATGGCGAGCGCGGCCGGGATCGCCTGGCTCCGCGAGGGCCCCGGCAAGACCGGCCGGGCCACCGCGCCCGACCCCTCCCCCACGGCCCCGGCCCGCCGCACCAAGGGCCCCCGCCCTCCCGGCACCCCGCCGGCCCCGCTGTGGACGTACCGGGGCCCGGATCTGGTGGACGTCGCGCCGGTGGCGGTGAGCGACACCCTGCTCGTGCTCAAGGGGTACGACGGCCTGGTCGGCCTCGACCCGCGCACCGGCAGGCAGCTGTGGACCGCGGGCGGCTTCGAACCCGACGGCTCGCCGCTGCCCACCGGCGACGGCCTGCTCGCGGACGTGGCCTACACCGTCGGCGCCGCCGCCCCGCGCGCGGTCGACCCGGCGGCGAAGGGCCGGGTCCGCTGGACCCTGGAGCCCGCGGCCGGTCTGCGCTTCGCCCAGGACGCGCTGCTGGCCTCCGACGCCGGCACCCTGTACCTGACGGCGTCACAGGGCAGCCCGCTCGACGACGGCTACGCCGCCCTGGTGCTCGCCTACGACCTGAAGGACCGCCGCGAACGGTGGCGCGCGACCGCGGGGAACAGCCCCTCCGAGGCGCCGGCCGCGGTCCTTGCGGACGACCGGCTGCTGTACTGCGACGGCGCCGCCCTGACCGCGCTCGACCGGCGGACGGGCGAACAGCGGTGGACGCGCGCCCTGCCGGGCACCGGCAACGGCCGCCCGGCGGTCGCGGGCGGCCGCGCCTACGTGGCGGGCGGCGGGGTCACCGCGGTCGCCCTCGCCGACGGCACCGTCGCCTGGCGGCACACCCCCCGCGACCGGACGTACAGCGATCCGGCCGTCGCCGGCGGCGTCCTGTACGCCACCGGGGCCGCGGCGGGCGTGCTCGCCCTCGACGCCCGCACCGGCGCCCCGCTGTGGGAGAGCGGCCCCGCCGTCCCGCTGGGCACGCTGTGCGCACCGGTGGTGCACGGCGGGGTGCTGCACGCCCCCACCGCCGGCGGCCGACCGTGCGTCGCGGCGTTCGACGTCCGCACCCGCAAGGCGCTGTGGAGCTACCGGGTCCCCGGACCGGCGGGCGGGACCGGCGCCACCGGAAGCGGCGGAACCGGGAGTGGTGGAACCGGGAGCGGTGGATCGGAAACCGGAAGCGGAAGCGGAACCGCCGCGGGCATACGCCTCGTCACCCGGGGTAGCGTCCTGTTCGTTCAGAACGGCAACTCGGTGACGGCGCTGCCGATGGGCTGAGCAGGTGGCGGGGGTACCGCAGGGGTGACCGGATTGAGCGGAATCGCCTATTCCCACTGTCGAAGATATGACAACCCATGACAAGATCTTGACGCAGCAGGTGATCACCGCTGTGCGACCGGAAGTGAGGGGATGTCAGTGGCCCGACGGAACCGTGGGTGGATCCACCGAGCGGTGATATGCGGTGCGCTCCTCGCGGCCGCGGCACTCTCGCTCCCCGCCCAGCAGGCGGCCGCCGCGCCCCATGACCCCCCGTCACAGCCCCTGGTCCAGCTGCTGACCCAGCTCCAGACGCTGTACCTGCAGACCGAGCAGGCCACCGAGGCCTTCAACAAGGCCAAGGAGGCCGCGACCAAGCAGCAGGCCACGGCCACCCTGCTGGACAAGCAGCTGGCCGACCAGCGGGTCGCGGTCGCCGAGGCGCGCGACCAGATCGGGATGCTCGCCCGCCGGCAGTACCAGGACGGCGGGGTCTCGCCGTACCTCAACCTGCTGGTCGCCGACGAGCCGCAGGACCTCTTCTCGCAGAAGCACCTGCTGCAGCGGGCCGCGGGCAGCGAGGCCGAGCTCCTGGAGCAGCTGAAGGGCGGCGAGGCGCGGATCGCGGTGCTGAACGCCGGCGCCCAGGCCGCACTGGGCCAGGCGCAGCTGCTGCAGACGCAGCAGGGCGCCGCGAAGGCCCAGGTCGAGGAGCACCTCAAGCGCGTCGAGACGATCATCGCGGGACTGACGGGCGTTCAGCTCGACGAGCTGCAGAAGCTCGAGGAGCAGGGCATCAACCAGGCCCAGACCGACTTCCTGGACTCCAAGGCCCTCGGCACCGGCAGCCGGACGCCCTCCGAGGAGGGCAACCGCGCGGTCGGCTACGCGTTCCTGCAGCTCGGCAAGCCGTACATCTGGGGCGCCGAGGGACCGGGCTCGTACGACTGCTCGGGCCTCACCTCGCAGGCCTGGCTGCACGCCGGGAAGGCCATCCCGCGCACCAGCCAGGAGCAGTGGGCACAGCTGCCCAAGGTGCCGATGAGCCTGCTGCGCCCCGGCGACCTCGTCGTCTACTTCCCGGGCGCGACGCACGTCGCCATCTACATCGGCGACGGCCTCGTCATCCAGGCGCCGCGCCCCGGCGCCTACGTGAAGGTCTCGCCGATCGCCGCCAACCCGATCCTCGGGGCGGTCAGGCCGGACTCGGCCCAGGGGCCGATGAAGAACTACGTCCCGCCGGCGCTGCCGAAGGCGGACGCCGCGACGCCGATCGACGGCGGCGGCTCCGACCGGGGCAACAACGTCGGCTGACACCGGCACGCGAAGGGGCCGGGCCGCTCGCGGTACGAGCGGCCCGGCCCCTTCGCGTCAGGCGTCGGCCGGCTGCTGGGCCGCCCGGCCCACCTCGTCGAGGTAGGCCGCGGCCCGCTCCGGGTCGAAGAACCACTGCTCGTAGTCGGCCGGGTCGTTGAAGCCGTTGGCGAAGCGGTCGGCGACGGGCTGCAGCTCGCCCGCGGCGCCGATCAGCTGCAGCACGTGCTCGGGCGGCGGCGCGAGCATCGCGTTGGTCCACTTGGTGACGGGCTCGGCGATCCGCCAGTACCGGTCGAAGGCGGACCGCAGCCACGCCTCGTCGAAGGGCTGGTCGCCCCGCTCGACGATGCTCCGCAGGTAGGACGCGGCGCACTTGGCGGCGCTGTTCGAGCCCTGCCCGGTGATCGGGTCGTTGGCGACGACGACATCGGCGACGCCGAGGACGAGGCCGCCCGACGGCAGTTCCGCCACGCCCTGCCGGACGGTGGGCGCGTAGCGGCCGGCGAGGGTGCCGTTCGCGTCGGTGAGCTCCACCGAGCGGGCCCGGTCGTACTCCCACGGGGTGAACCGCCGCATCAGGTCCAGGGTGAGGCGCAGGTGTTCCTCGGGGTCCTTGACGCCCTGGAAGACGTCGAGGGGGCCGCCCGGGACGCCCTCCCAGAAGAGGATGTCGGCGGGGCCCGAGGTGGTGAGGGTCGGCATGACGAAGAGTTCGCCGACGCCCGGCACCAGGTTGCAGCGCACCGCCAGGAAGTCCGGGTGCTCGGGGCGCGGGCCCAGGCCGTGCACGTATGCGACCGCCAGGGCGCGCTGCGGGGCGTCGTAGGGCGATCGGGCGGCGTCGCGGCCGAACATCGAGACCAGCTCGCCCTTGCCCGCGGCGACCAGCACCAGGTCGTAGGCGCGCGAGAAGTAGTCGAGGTCGGAGACGGCGACGCCGTGGATCACGAGCTTGCCGCCGCGCTCCGCGAAGGTCTCCATCCAGCCGGCCATCTTCACCCGCTGGTCGACCGATTGCGCGAAGCCGTCCAGCCGGCCGACCCAGTCGATCGGGCGGGACGCGTCCGGGGCGGCGACCGAGACGCCCAGCCCCTCGATCCGCGGCGCCTGGTCTTCCCAGAAGTTGATGCCCAGCTCGCGCTCGTGCCCCAGCGCGGTGTCGAACATGCACTGGGTGGACATCACCCGGCCGTCACGTATCTCGTCGGCCGTGCGGTTGGACATGAGGGTCACTTCGTAACCGCGGCCCTGCAGACCCAGGGCCAGTTGGAGCCCGGCCTGACCGGCTCCGACGATGAGTATCTTGCGCATGATGAAGGTCCGGCTTTCGTCAAGAATTACGTGTTCACACCGCTCAGAGCGGCTGTTCCGCCAGGGCGTGGGCCACCAGCGCCATGAGCGCCTCCACCACCGAGTACCGCTTGCGGGCGTCGCAGATCAGGACGGGGATGTGCGGCGGCACGGCGAGCGCCTCGCGGACGTCCTGCTCGGTGTACTCCGGCGTGCCCTCGAACTGGTTGACGGCAACGGTGTACGGCAGCCCGCAGCCCTCGAAGTAGTCGAGCGCCGGGAAGCACTCGGCCAGCCGCCGGGTGTCGGCCAGCACGATCGCGCCGATCGCGCCGCGCACCAGGTCGTCCCACATGAACCAGAACCGCTGCTGGCCGGGCGTGCCGAAGACGTACAGCACCAGGTCCTGGTCCAGGGTGATGCGCCCGAAGTCCATCGCGACGGTGGTCGTCGTCTTGTCCGGGGTCGAGCCGAGGTCGTCCACGGACTCGCTGGCCCGCGTCATCACCGCCTCGGTGGTGAGGGGCGTGATCTCCGAGATCGAGCCGACGAAGGTCGTCTTGCCCACGCCGAATCCGCCCGCGACCACGATCTTGGTGGAGACCGGCGCGCGCCCGCGCTCCGTCTGCCACTCCTGCGTGCCGCCGGTCTCCTCAAAGCCTGCGAAGTCCACCGAGCACCCTTTCCAACAGCGCGCGATCAGGGCTGCCGGGCCCGTGCCCGGTTCCGTAGACGCGGATCCTTCCCTGATCAGCCAGGTCGCTGAGCAGTACGCGGACGACGCCGAGCGGCATCCGCAGCAGGGCCGAGATCTCGGCCACCGACCGCATTCTGCGGCACAACTCCACGATCGCGCGCATCTCCGGCATGACCCGTTCGGCCCAGCGGCCCGCGGCCAGCACGAAACCCGGTTCCGGGCCGTCGACGCTCGCCACGAACGTCTCGACGAAGAGCACATGGCCGAAACGGGTGCGACCGCCGGTCAGGGCGTACGGGCGGACCCGCGCGGTGCGGTGGTCGGCGCCGCGCTGGGGCAGGGACATGGACATCAGCGACCGCCCTCGCCCACGGCGCCGGCGGCTTCCCTGGACTGCCGCAACTCGTCGCGGAGCGCGGGGGTCAGGACGTGTCCGGCCCGGCCGACGAAGAGCGCCATGTGGTAGCCGACGACGCTCATGTCGCAGTCGGCGGCGGCGTGGACGCCGAGCAGCGATCCGTCGCTGATCGACATGACGAACAGGCTGCCCTCGTCCATGGCGACCGCGGTCTGCCGGACCCGGCCGCCGTCCATCAGGCGGGCCGCGCCGTCGGTCAGCGAGGCGAGGCCGGAGACGACCGTGGCCAGGTCCGCCCGGGCGTCCGCGGGACCGGCGGGCGACTGCTGCCCGCCGGGTTCCGCCGGCGCCTCCGGGTCCGCGCCGGAGGTGATCAGCAGCAGCCCGTCGGAGGAGACCACGGCGACCGAGTGGACGCCGGGCACCTCCTCGACGAAGTTGCTCAGCAACCACCGCAGGTTGCGGGCTTCATGGCTCAGGTCCTTCGTATCCGTACTCGCCGCGTTCAACGGCTCGCCTCCTCGATGGTTCCAGCTGCGCCCGTGCCCCCCGTTGGGCCTGCCTGCTCCGGGTCTGCCGCCCGGGTCTCCTCTTCCGCGTCCCGTCGTCCGTCCCGAAGTCCTCGTTGCAGTCCGCCGAACTTGCGCCGCAGCGCTTCCGCGTCCACCGGCCCGGTCCGCCCCTGGCGGCGGGCGGCCGGCTCGCCGGTCAGCCCGCTGCTGCGCGGCACGCGCTGCGGCAGGCCGGTCCCGGTGACGGTGTCCTCGGTGGCCGTGGTGCCCGCCGCGACTTCGCCCGCCGCCGCGTCGTCGGGCGCGCGCCGCGGGCGGGCGACGCCGCCCTCGGGCGGCTGCCCCGCCGGGTCGCGCTCCGGTCCCGCGTGCTCCACGGAGGCCTCCGGCGCGGGTCCCGCCGCGGTCGGAAGCGCTTCCGGAACGCCGGGCTCCGGCAGCGGCTCGCCCGCGATCGCGGCCTGGACCGGGTTGGCCGGGGCGTCGTCGGGGCGGGCGGCGGGCAGCAGCCGGCCCGGCAGGACGACGACGGCCGCGATGCCGCCCTGCTGCTGCTCGCGCAACTGCACGCGGATCCCGTGGCGGGCGGCGAGCCGGGCCACGACGTACAGCCCCATGCCGGTCGCGTTGCCGGGCGCGGCCGGCTCGGGGTCGGTGAGCAGCGCGTTCAGCTCGGCGAGCCGCTCCGGCGGGA
The DNA here is from genome assembly GCF_040636125.1 of Streptomyces sp. NPDC006733. Classification (NCBI taxonomy): domain Bacteria; kingdom Bacillati; phylum Actinomycetota; class Actinomycetes; order Kitasatosporales; family Streptomycetaceae; genus Streptomyces; species Streptomyces sp. NPDC006733. Next base: position 258,585 of record NZ_JBEYJD010000005.1, read on the forward strand.
CGCCGATGCCCTGGTCCTCGACCGAGAGCATCACCTCGCCGTTCTCCAGCATCCAGCCGGCGAGCTGCACTTCGGAGTGCGGCGGTGAGAACGCGGTCGCGTTGTCGAGCAGTTCGGCGACCAGGTGGCTGGCGTCGTCGGCCGCGTGCCCCGCCAGCTGCCCGGTGGGCAGCGCCTGGATCCGCACCCGCTCGTACCGTTCGATCTCCGAGATCGCCGCGCGGGCCACGTCGACCAGCGGCACGGGCTTGGCGGCGGCGCCGTGGCTGTGCTCGGTGCCCGCGAGGACCAGTAGGTTCTCGCTGTTGCGGCGCATGCGGGTGGCGAGGTGGTCCAGCCGGAAGAGCGTCTCCAGCCGGTCCGGGTCCTGCTCGCGGTCCTCCAGCCCCTCGATCAGGGCGAGCTGGCGCTCCACCAGGCCGAGGGTGCGCAGCGAGAGGTTGACGTACGTGGTGTGCGCGCCGGTCCGGTCGCTGCCGTTCCCGGCGGGCACGGCGCGGGCCGCCTCCCGCTGCTGCAGCAGGCTGTCCCGTTCGGCCGCGAGCGCGTCGCGGACGGACAGCAGCGCGGTCCGCTCCGCGCCGAGTTCGAGGCCGCGGGCCTGGACCGCGCGCAGCTCGGTGATGAGCACGTTGATGCGGCGGGCGACCGTCGCGAACTCGTCGTCGCCGACGACGCGCGCCTCCTCGGAGCGGCCCGTGGCGAAGCGGTGCAGCGCGGCGAGCGGCCGGGTGAGCGAGCGGGCGGTGGAGACGAGGACGCCGACGGCGACCAGCAGGCACAGCGCGGCCAGCGCGACCCGCAGTTCGAGGGCGGTCACGGCGTCGTCCCGGCGCTCGGCCGCCGCGTCCGCCTCGGCGGTGGCGAGCGAGGACTCGACGCTGCGCATCAGGTCGATCCTGGCGGTGAGCGCGGCCTTGACCTCGGCGGTGCCCAGCGCCCGGTCGGAGCCGGTCAGCTGCGGCTGGTCGGTGAGCAGCCGCAGGTCGTTCTCGGCCGTGGCGACGTCCGCGCCGGTGACGGTCTGGCTGTACTGGTCGCGCAGTTCCTGCGGCGCGGTGGCGCGGAAGTCGGCCAGCGCGGCCCGTTCCTGCACCGCGACGGTCTGCGCCTCGGCGGCCAGCGTCCGCTGGGAGCCGGTGCCGGTGAGCGCGCTCACCAGGAGGCCGCGCTCGGTGGCGGCCAGCGCGGCGGCGCGGCTGAGGGGCGCGGTCACCGGGCCCCTGACGCGGCCCAGGGCGTCCAGCAGGGGCGTGTAGGCGGCGACGACGGCCTGTGGCGGGCCCGTGCCGGTCAGCACGTCCTGCCGGATCTGCGGGAGGGTCGCCAGCACTTCGCGCAGTTCGGTGGCGGTGTCCTCGTCGGCCGTCAGGCCCTGCGTCTGGCGGTCGACACGGTTGCGCTGCGACTCGGAGAGGCCGGGGGCGCCGGTGCCGGGGGCGGTGGAGCGGCCGCCGGCGACGAAGGCGGCCATGTCGTCGCGCTCGTCGGCGAGCGAGTGCGCCAGCGAGATGGCGCGGATGGCCGACTCGGCCGCCGTCACCTCGTCCTGCGCGTCGGACACGTCGCCCACGGCGACCGCCACTCCGGGCGCGGCCGCGGCCGGCACGAGGACGGCGCAGATCAGCAGGGCGGCCAGCAACCGGCTGCGCACCCGTCCTTGGGCCGTCGTCGGGGGGACCCCGCCGCGCGGTTCACGTCGTCTTCGCACCGGAGCTCGCAATCCCGTCTCGCCTGGTCAATGGGCCCGACCCTCTCAGCCCGTTGGAGACGGGGCCGCGCGTCCCCCTCCCCGACACCCGAACGAGTGAATCGCAAGCATGAGTTGACCGACAACCCCGGATCGGAACGTCTCAATCCGTGACCATCGGTCAGGTTTGGTGTCGCGGCCGACCCCTGGCAGGATGCCCGCCCGCACGCCATCCGCCCATGTCAGGCGGCCAGGAACGGGGATCGGCGGCGCCGCGGGGATGATCAGGTACGGACCAGGGGGTTCGAACGGGGCTCCGGCAGAATTGAGCCATGCGCATCGAGACCAGCACCGAACCCGGCACCTCCGACCACCCGAACGAGGACTTCCTCGCCGTGGCCCTGCCCGCTTCCGGGCAGGGTGGCGCGCTGGTCCTGCTGGACGGCGTCACACCGAGGCCCGGCAACGGCGACTGCGTCCACTCCGTGCCGTGGTTCGTGGCGCGCCTGGGTGGAGCCCTGCTCGAACTGTCCGTTTCGCGCTCGGAGATGACGCTCTCCGACTGTTTGGCGACCGCAATTAGCCGTACGGCGGACGCCCACCGCGACACCTGTGATCTTTATCACCAGCTGACGCCGCAGGCCACCGTGGTCACAGTCCGGTGGAATCAGGACAGCGTGGAGCATCTCGTGCTCTCCGACTCGGTGCTGCTCCTCGAAGCCCCCGACGGCAAGGTCACGCCGGTGCTGGACGACCGCATCGACCGGCTGGTGGCCGAGGGCCGCGCCGTCCCCGAGCTGCGCAACGCCGAGGGCGGCTTCTTCACCGCCGCGGCGGATCCGGCGGTGGTCTCCCGCGCGGTCACCGGCACCACCCCGCGCGAAGAGGTCCGCGCCCTCGCCGCGCTGACCGACGGGGCGAGCCGCCTCGTCGAGGTCTTCCGCACGGAGGACTGGGCCGGCACCTTCGCGCTGCTGCGCGCGGAGGGGCCGCAGACGCTGATCGAGCGGGTGCGCGCCGCGGAGTCCGCCGACCCCGCGGGCCGCGCCGTCCCGCGCGGCAAGCCCTTCGACGACGCGACGGCCGCCCTGGTGGAACTCTGAGGGGCCTCGGCCCGAGGGACCGCCGTACGGGATCCGGCCCGGCCTAGGTCGTGTCTTCACATCCTCGTCTGGTCGGCGGGGTCTGGCACGCACGCTCGCGGCGTTGTCGTCGGTCACCGATGCTCCGCATGGACTCCCTCCTCCGCCTTGCGATCGCACGCACCAGACCCCGCCGACCCCGCCCTCCGGGCGGACGACGCCGATATGAAGACACTCCCTAGTCGTCGGAATCCTGCAGTTCGTTCAGCCGTTGCAGCAGGCGCGCCAGTTCGCTGACCTCGCCGCGGTCCCAGGACGCCAGCCGGCGCAGGTAGCGGGAGCGCCGGGCGGCGCGCACGCGGGAGAAGCGCTCGCGGCCCTCGGCCGTCATCCGCATCAGGAAGGCGCGGCCGTCGGCGGGGTCCGGCTCGCGGGTGACCAGGCCCAGCACCTCCAGCGCGCGCAGCTGCCGGCTCATCGTGGCCTTGCCGACGCCGAAGTACGCGGCGAGGTCGGTGGCGCGCTCGGGCTCGCACTCCTGGAGCCGGACGAGCAGTCCGTACGCGGCGGGTTCCAGTTCCGGGTGCAGCTCGCGCGCCATCTCGCCGGAGGACGCGCGGGCCCGCCGGTAGAACACCGTCAGCTCGCGTTCCAGGGCTTCCATCTGCTCGTCCACAGCGCTTTCGCTTTCAGAGGGCTGAAAGTTTCTTCCAGCGTTCGTCGTTCCCGCAGGCGCCCCAGTATTTCGCAGGTGTAGACCAACGGCGGTTCCCGGGGACCCTTCCACGCGCGTAGTTTCCGCACCTACCTTCATCGTGTCATGGCCATCCCAAAGCCATGGTGCGCGTCAGGCCCCGTCCCCCATGGAGGCACACATGTCCTTCGGAGCCCCATCCGCCGTGCACGGTCCAGGATCCTTCCGCACCAGAGCAGCACTCACCGCCGGGGTGCTCATCGCCCTCCTCGCCGCCCTCCTCGCCGCCCTCCTGGCCCTGCCGAACTCCGCCGGCGCGGCCGGCAGCGGTCCGATGACCCACCCCGAACTCGACTGGATGGGCTCGACCATCCGCGCCCACGAGGGCGGCAGCACCAGCACCGGCGGCGTGGCCACCCCACTGGTCACCCAGACCCCGGGCATGGACGTCAGCGGCTACCAGGGCAACGTCAACTGGTCGGCCGCCTGGTCCAACGGCGGGCGGTTCGCCTACGTCAAGGCCACCGAGGGCACCTCGTACACCAACCCGTACTTCGCCCAGCAGTACAACGGCTCGTACAACGTCGGGATGATCCGCGGCTCGTACCACTTCGCGCTGCCGAACAGCTCCGGCGGCGCCGCCCAGGCCGACTACTTCGTCAACCACGGCGGCGGCTGGTCCGGTGACGGCAAGACGCTGCCCGGCGCGCTCGACATCGAGTACAACCCGTACGGCGCCACCTGCTACGGCCTGAGCGCCGGCAGCATGGTCAACTGGATCGCCGCGTTCAGCAACCAGTACCGCGCCCGTACCGGCCGCTACCCGACGATCTACTCCTCCACCAACTGGTGGACGCAGTGCACCGGCAACAGCAGCGCCTTCTCCGGCACCAACCCGCTGTGGATCCCGCGCTACTCCACCAGCGTCGGCGCCCTGCCGGCCGGCTGGGGCTTCCACACCATCTGGCAGTACGCCGACTCCGGCGTCTTCCCCGGCGACCAGGACCGCTTCAACGGGGCCTACGACCGGCTGCAGGCCTTCGCCAACGGATAGCCGCTCCGCGCGAACCAGCACGACGACAGGGCGCCGCCCCTCCGCACGGGGGGAGGGGGGCGCCCTGTCGGCGTGTCCGCCACGGGGGCAGCGGTCAGGCGGCGACCGGGATCCGGTCGCTCGCCGCCGACTGCTCCAGCGCCAGCTTCAGCACCTGGCGGACGTCGGAGACCGGGTGGACGTCGAGCTTCTCCAGGATCTCCGCGGGCACGTCGTCCAGGTCCGGCTCGTTGCGCTTCGGGATGATCACCGTGGTGATCCCGGCCCGGTGCGCGGCCAGCAGCTTCTGCTTGACGCCGCCGATCGGCAGCACCCGCCCGGTCAGCGACACCTCACCGGTCATGGCCACGTCGGTGCGGACCCGCTGCCCCGACAGGAGCGAGGCGAGCGCCGTCGTCATGGTGACGCCCGCGCTCGGGCCGTCCTTGGGGATGCCGCCGGCGGGCACGTGGATGTGCACGCCGCGCTCCTTCAGGTCGCCCACCGGCAGCTCCAGCTCCGCGCCGTGCGAGCGCAGGAAGGAGAGCGCGATCTGTGCCGACTCCTTCATCACGTCGCCGAGCTGTCCGGTGAGGATCAGCCCCGAGCCGCCCGTCTCCGGATCGGCCAGCGACGCCTCGATGAAGAGCACGTCGCCGCCCGCGCCGGTCACGGCGAGGCCGGTCGCCACCCCGGGGACGGCCGTCCGCCGCTCGTCGGGCTCCTGCGCCGACTCGGGCGTGTGGTGCGGACGCCCGATCAGCGCCCGCAGGTCCGCGTCGCTGACGGTGAACGGCAGCTTCTGCTCGCCCAACTCGTGCCGGGCCGCGATCTTCCGCAGGATGCGGGCGATCGACCGCTCCAGGGTGCGGACACCCGCTTCACGGGTGTACTCCCCCGCGAGCTTGCGCAGCGCCGAGTCGTCCAGCGCCACCTCGTCGGTGAGCAGTCCGGCCCGCTCCAGCTGGCGCGGGACCAGGTGGTCCCGGGCGATGGTGACCTTCTCGTCCTCGGTGTAGCCGTCCAGCCGGACCAGCTCCATCCGGTCGAGCAGCGGCTCGGGGATCGAGTCCAGGACGTTGGCGGTGGCCAGGAAGACCACGTCGCTCAGGTCCAGCTCGACCTCCAGGTAGTGGTCCCGGAAGGTGTGGTTCTGCGCCGGGTCCAGGACCTCCAGCAGCGCCGCCGCCGGGTCGCCCCGGTAGTCGGAGCCGACCTTGTCGATCTCGTCCAGCAGCACCACCGGGTTCATCGACCCGGCCTCCTTGATGGCCCGGACGATCCGGCCGGGCAGCGCGCCGACGTAGGTGCGCCGGTGGCCGCGGATCTCCGCCTCGTCCCGGACGCCGCCGAGCGAGACCCGGACGAACTTCCGCCCCATGGCCTTCGCGACGGACTCGCCGAGGGAGGTCTTGCCGACCCCGGGAGGGCCGACGAGCGCCAGCACGGCGCCGCCGCGGCGGCCGCCGACCACGCCGAGGCCCCGGTCCGAGCGGCGCTTGCGCACCGCCAGGTACTCGGTGATGCGCTCCTTGACGTCGTCCAGGCCCGCGTGGTCCGCGTCGAGCACCGAGCGGGCGCCCGGGATGTCGTAGACGTCGTCGGTGGTGGTGTTCCACGGCAGTTCGAGCACTGTGTCCAGCCAGGTGCGGATCCAGCTGCCCTCGGGCGAGGCGTCGGAGGAGCGCTCCAGCTTCTCGACCTCCTTCAGGGCGGCCTCGCGGACCTTCTCCGGCAGGTCGGCGGCCTCGACGCGGGCCCGGTAGTCGCCCGCCTCGTCCTCCGGCTCACCGTTCAGCTCGGAGAGCTCCTTGCGGACCGCGTCCAGCTGCTGGCGGAGCAGGAACTCGCGCTGGGCCTTCTCCATCCCCTCCTGCACGTCCTTGCGGATGGTGTCCGCGACGTCCTGCTCCGCGAGGTGGTCGCGGAGCGTGGCGATGGCGATCCGCAGCCGCTCCACCGGGTCGCCGGTCTCCAGCAGCCGCACGCGCTGCTCGGTGGTCAGGAACGACGAGTAGCCGGAGTTGTCGGCGAGCTGCGAGACGTCCTCGATCTGCTGCACCCGGTCCACGACCTGCCAGGCGCCGCGCTTGCGCAGCCAGCTGGTGGCCAGCGCCTTGTACTCCTTGACGAGGTCGGCGACGGCGCCGGGCGCCTCGGTGACCGGTGGCTCCTCCACCTCGGTCGCCTCCACCCACAGCGCGGCGCCGGGCCCGGTGGTCCCGGCCCCGATCCGCACCCGCTTCACCCCGCGGATGACCGCCCCGGGATCCCCGTCGGGCAGCCGGCCGACCTGTTCGATCGAGCCGAGCGTGCCGACGGCGGCGTACGTGCCGTCGATCCGCGGAACAAGCAGCACCTGCGGCTTGCTCTTACTTCCTGGGACGTGCGCGGACTGCGCGGCCTCCACGGCCGCGCGTACCTCGGTGTCCGTCAGGTCCAGCGGCACCACCATGCCGGGCAGCACCACAGCGTCGTCCAGTGGCAGCACGGGCAGGGTGAGCGGTCCGGACGATGCGGATACAGCAGCCATGATCTCTCCCTAAGCAAGCAAGTTGAGCTATGTGGACTCAATGCATGTGAGGCCCCTGGTGTTCCCCATCCGCTGTTCGCTCTGAGCGATCACCTCCGAGGCGCCCGGAAAGAGCGCCGACTGTCCCTTTTGGGCCACGTAGCCGAGCGCGTCGGCCGCCCCGTACGCTGCATGCCAACCGGGACGACCTTGTGGGGCGGCAATGGACAGCACACAGACGACGCCGGGCGCGCAGCGCCGGGTGCTGGTGGTGGAGGACGATCCGACGATCGCCGACGCCATCGCGGCCAGGCTGCGCGCCGAGGGGTTCCAGGTACGCACGGCGGGGGACGGGCCCACCGCGGTCGACACCGCGATCGCCTGGCAGCCGGACCTGCTGGTGCTCGACGTCATGCTGCCCGGCTACGACGGCCTGGAGGTCTGCCGCCGGGTCCAGGCGCAGCGGCCGGTGCCGGTGCTGATGCTCACCGCGCGTGACGACGAGACCGACATGCTCGTCGGCCTCGGGGTCGGCGCGGACGACTACATGACCAAGCCGTTCTCCATGCGCGAGCTGGCCGCCCGGGTGCACGTGCTGCTGCGCCGGGTCGAGCGCGCGACCATAGCCGCGCACAGCCCGCGCGGCGGCAGCCTGCAGCTGGGCGACCTGGAGATCGACAACTCGCAGAGACGGGTGCGGGTGCGCGGCACCGACGTGCACCTGACCCCGACCGAGTTCGACCTCCTGGTGTGCCTGGCCCAGCAGCCGCGCGCCGTCCTCTCCCGTGAGCAGCTGCTGGCCGAGGTCTGGGACTGGGCCGACGCGTCCGGCACCCGCACCGTCGACAGCCACGTCAAGGCGCTCCGCCGCAAGATCGGCGCCGAGCGGATCCGTACGGTGCACGGGGTCGGCTACGCGCTGGAGACCCCCGCCCCATGAGGACGGGGGTGCGGCTGTGGGAGCGCCTGTGGGCGGCGCTGCGGCCCTACGACCCGCTCCGGTCCATCAAGGCCGCCCTGCAGCTGCTGGTGGTGGTCTCGGTACTGATCACGACCCTGCTGGTGATCGTCGCCATCCACTCGGCCACCGAGCTGCGCGTGATCACCATCTTCTCGATCATCGCCTGCCTGCTGATCACCCAGTTCGTGGCGCACGGCCTGACGGCGCCGCTGCGCGAGATGACCGCGGTCGCGCGGGCCATGGCGCAGGGCGACTACAGCCGCCGCGTGGCGCGGGTCCGGCGGGACGAGGTCGGCGAGCTGGCGGAGACCTTCAACCGCATGGCGGCCGATCTGGAGGCCGTGGACCAGCACCGCAAGGAGTTGGTGGCGAATGTCTCACACGAGCTCAGGACGCCCATCGCGGCCCTGCGGGCGGTCCTGGAGAACGTCGTCGACGGGGTCTCCGAGGCCGATCCGGAGACGATGCGCACCGCGCTGCAGCAGACCGAGCGGCTGGGCAAGCTGGTCAGCCAGCTGCTGGACCTGTCCCGGCTGGACAGCGGAGCGGTGCGCCTGGACGCCAAGCCGTTCGAGGTCTGGCCCTACCTGTCGGCCGTGCTGAAGACCGCCAGCCTGGGCATGGAGGGCGGCGCCCGCGCCGGCTCGCGCAGCCGCCCCCGCGCCGACGTCCACCTCCACCTGGACGTCTCCCCGCCGGAGCTGACCGCCTATGCGGACGCCGAGCGGCTGCACCAGGTGGTCGCCAACCTCGTCGACAACGCCGTCAAGCACAGCCCGCCCGGCGGCCGGGTCACCGTCCGCGCCCGGCGCGGGGACGCCCCGGGCAGCCTGGACCTGGACGTGCGGGACGAGGGCCCCGGCATACCGGAGTCCGAGCGCAACCGGGTCTTCGACCGCTTCAACCGGGGCGCCCACCCCGGCGGCGACGGCGGTACGGGGCTGGGCCTGGCCATCGCCCGCTGGGCGGTCGATCTGCACGGCGGGGACATCGAGGTGGCCGAATCGCCGCGGGGCTGCCGGATCCGCGTCACGCTTCCGGGTTCGGTTCCCGCGCAACGTTGACATAGGCTGGCAATACGGGTGCGGCGGACAGCGGGCCGTACTCGTACGGGGGACTGCCGTCACAACCCCTCAAGAGGGTCCAATTTCCCGCCACGTACAGCGTCGAAACCCCTCTTCCGGTGTGACTTACGCGACGACTGACCCCCGGGCCTGCGCCGAACGGCCCGGTAGGCGTAGCCTTTATTCCCGCTGTCCACCATCTTGTGAAGCGGAAGAGGGCGGTTGCCGCCGTGTCGCCACAGTCCCCCAATAGCTCGACTACCTCGATCGACGCCACCGGGCAGGGCAAGAGCCCTGTCGCGGGTTTCGGCCCCAACGAGTGGCTCGTCGATGAGATCTACCAGCAGTACCTCCAGGACCCGAACTCGGTAGACCGAGCCTGGTGGGACTTCTTCGCCGACTACAAGCCAGGGACGGACACGGGATCCGCCGTGGCCGCCCCGGTCACCGCGCCGGCCCCGGCCGCGCAGGCCCCGGCTGCCGTCCCTGCACCCCAGGCCGCGCCGGCCGCCGCGAAGGCCGCCGCTCCGGCGCCGGCCCCCGCCGCGGCCAAGCCCGCGGCCGCCCCGGCCCCCGCCAAGCCGGCCGCCGCCGCTCCCGCGAAGGCGGCCGCACCGGCCAAGGCCGCGGAACCGGCCGCCGCCGCGGACGGACCGGAGTACGTCACGCTGCGCGGCCCGTCGGCCGCCGTCGCGAAGAACATGAACGCGAGCCTCGAGCTGCCCACGGCGACCAGCGTCCGCGCGGTCCCCGTGAAGCTGCTGTTCGACAACCGCATCGTCATCAACAACCACCTCAAGCGCGCCCGGGGCGGGAAGGTCTCCTTCACGCACCTCATCGGGTACGCGATGGTGCAGGCCCTCAAGGCCATGCCGACGATGAACCACTCCTTCACGGAGAAGGACGGCAAGCCGACGCTCGTCAAGCCGGCCCACGTCAACCTGGGCCTGGCCATCGACCTGGTGAAGCCCAACGGCGACCGCCAGCTGGTCGTCGCGGCCATCAAGAAGGCCGAGACGCTCAACTTCTTCGAGTTCTGGCAGGCGTACGAGGACATCGTCCGCCGCGCCCGCGCGAACAAGCTGACGATGGACGACTTCACCGGCGTCACCGCGTCGCTGACCAACCCCGGCGGCATCGGCACCGTGCACTCCGTGCCGCGCCTGATGCCCGGCCAGGGCCTGATCCTCGGCGTCGGCGCGATGGACTACCCCGCGGAGTTCCAGGGCACGTCGCAGGACACCCTGAACAAGCTCGGCATCTCCAAGGTCATGACGCTGACCAGCACCTACGACCACCGGGTCATCCAGGGTGCGGCGTCCGGCGAGTTCCTGCGCCAGATGAGCCTGCTGCTGCTGGGCGAGAACGGCTTCTTCGACGACATCTTCGAGTCGCTGCGGATCCCGTACGAGCCGGTCCGCTGGCGGACCGACATCGACACCGCGCACGACGACGACGTCACCAAGGCCGCGCGGGTCTTCGAGCTGATCCACTCCTACCGGGTCCGCGGCCACGTCATGGCCGACACCGACCCGCTGGAGTACCGCCAGCGCAAGCACCCGGACCTCGACGTCCTGGAGCACGGCCTCACGCTGTGGGACCTGGAGCGCGAGTTCGCGGTCGGCGGGTTCGCCGGCAAGTCGCTGATGAAGCTCCGCGACATCCTCGGCGTGCTGCGCGACTCGTACTGCCGCACCGTCGGCGTCGAGTTCATGCACATCCAGGACCCGAAGCAGCGCCGGTGGATCCAGGACCGCGTCGAGCGGTCGCACACCAAGCCGGAGCGCGACGAGCAGCTGCGGATCCTGCGCCGGCTGAACGCGGCCGAGGCGTTCGAGACGTTCCTGCAGACCAAGTACGTCGGCCAGAAGCGCTTCTCGCTGGAGGGCGGCGAGTCCGTCATCCCGCTGCTCGACGCCGTCATCGACGCGGCCGCCGAGGCGCGGCTCGACGAGGTCGTCATCGGCATGGCCCACCGCGGCCGGCTGAACGTGCTGGCCAACATCGTCGGCAAGTCGTACGCGCAGATCTTCCGCGAGTTCGAGGGCAACCTCGACCCGAAGTCGATGCACGGCTCCGGCGACGTGAAGTACCACCTGGGCGCCGAGGGCACCTTCACCGGTCTGGACGGCGAGCAGATCACCGTCTCGCTGGCGGCCAATCCCTCGCACCTGGAGGCCGTCGACCCGATCGTCGAGGGCATCGCGCGCGCCAAGCAGGACATCATCAACAAGGCGGGCACCGACTTCACGGTCATGCCGGTCGCGCTGCACGGCGACGCGGCCTTCGCCGGCCAGGGCGTCGTCGCGGAGACGCTCAACATGTCGCAGCTGCGGGGCTACCGCACCGGCGGCACCGTGCACATCGTGATCAACAACCAGGTCGGCTTCACCGCCGCCCCGGCCGCGTCGCGCTCGTCGATGTACTGCACCGACGTCGCCCGCATGATCGAGGCGCCGATCTTCCACGTGAACGGCGACGACCCGGAGGCCGTGGTCCGCGTCGCGCGGCTGGCCTTCGAGTTCCGCCAGACGTTCAACAAGGACGTCGTGATCGACCTCGTCTGCTACCGCCGCCGCGGTCACAACGAGGCCGACAACCCCTCGTTCACCCAGCCCCTGATGTACGACCTCATCGACAAGAAGCGCTCGGTGCGCAAGCTCTACACCGAGTCCCTCATCGGCCGGGGCGACATCACCCTGGAAGAGGCCGAGCAGGCCCTGCAGGACTACCAGGGCCAGCTGGAGAAGGTCTTCACCGAGGTCCGCGAGGCCGCCTCCGCCCCCGCCGCCACCGAGATGCCGGTGCCGACGCAGGAGTTCCCGGTCAAGCTGGACACGGCGATCAGCCAGGAGACGATCAAGCGGATCGCCGCCGCCCAGGTCAACATCCCGGACCGGATCACCGTCCACCCGCGCCTGCTGCCGCAGTTGCAGCGCCGCGCGTCCAGCGTCGAGGACGGCACGATCGACTGGGCGATGGGCGAGACCCTCGCCGTCGGCTCGCTGCTCATGGAGGGCACCCCGGTCCGGCTCGCCGGCCAGGACTCCCGCCGTGGCACGTTCGGCCAGCGGCACGCCGTGCTGGTCGACCGGGAGACCGGCGAGGACTACACCCCGCTGCTCTACCTCTCCGACGACCAGGCCCGCTACAACGTCTACGACTCGCTGCTCAGCGAGTACGCGGCGATGGGCTTCGAGTACGGCTACTCGCTGGCCCGTCCCGAGGCGCTGGTGATGTGGGAGGCGCAGTTCGGTGACTTCGTCAACGGCGCGCAGACCGTCGTCGACGAGTTCATCTCCTCCGCCGAGCAGAAGTGGGGCCAGACGTCCGGCGTCACCCTGCTGCTGCCGCACGGCTACGAGGGCCAGGGCCCGGACCACTCCTCGGCCCGCATCGAGCGCTTCCTCGCGATGTGCGCGCAGAACAACATGACGGTCGCCAGCCCCACCACGCCGGCGAACTACTTCCACCTGCTGCGCTGGCAGGTGCACAACCCGCACCACAAGCCGCTCATCGTCTTCACCCCGAAGTCGATGCTGCGTCTGAAGGCCGCGAACTCCCGGTCCGAGGACTTCACCTCGGGCGGCTTCCAGCCGGTCATCGGTGACACGACGGTCAGCCCGTCCGCGGTCCGCAAGGTGGTCTTCTGCTCCGGCAAGGTCTACTACGACCTGGTCGCGGCACGTGAGGCCAAGGGCGCGAACGAGGTCGCCATCGTCCGGATCGAGCGGCTCTACCCGCTCCCCGGCAAGGAGATCCAGACCGAGCTGGCGCGGTACACCGGTGCCCAGAAGTACGTGTGGGCGCAGGACGAGCCGGCCAACCAGGGTGCGTGGCCGTTCATCGCCCTGAACCTGATCGACCACCTGGACCTGGTGCTGGGCGCCGCTCCCGACAACGCCGACCGACTGCGCCGGGTGTCCCGCCCGTCGTCCTCGTCGCCGGCCGTCGGCTCCGCCAAGCGCCACCAGGCCGAGCAGGAGGCCCTGGTCAACGAGGTCTTCACGATCTGACCTGGCGGCAAGCGCGAAGGGCCGGGCCCGCCACCTGAGTTCAGGTGGCGGGCCCGGCCCTTTTCCGTGCGGCGGAGCCGGCCGGCCGGGCTAGCTCACGTGGGGCTCGAAGTCCCAGTACGGCCGGGTGCGCGAGCGGGCCGAGACGGTGTGGATGTGCTGCGTGCCCAGCGTCGTGCCCAGCGTCGCGATGGCCTCCTCCTCGACCTTCTCCGCCTCCTGGCGCTTGCGCAGCGCCCGCAGGTCGGCGGCGAGCGCCACCCGGGCGGAGAGCGTCAGCGGATGCCGGGCGCCCAGGACCGACGCCGAGCGGGTCGCGGTGTCGCGGCTGAGCTCGGCGGCGGCCTCCGGGTCGCCGGAGAAGTTGCGGGTGGCGGTGGCGTTCAGCGCGCACCCCAGCGTCCACGGGTGGTCCGGGCCGACGGCCTCGACCATCCCGGCGAGCGACTCCTCGACCAGCTCGCGCGCCTGGTCCCGCTCGCCCGCCGCGCGCAGCACCAGCCCGTTGTTGCCGAGCGTGCCCACCACGTACGGGTGGGCCGCGCCGAGCGTGGCGGTGTAGCGCCGGGTGACGGCCTCCCCGATGGCGCGCGCCCGGTCCAGGTCGCCGTGCTCGCGCGCCACGCAGGAGTAGGTGGCGGCCACCATGAGCGTCAGCGGGTCGCTCTCGCCCAGCACCCGCTCCACGCGCTCCAGCAGCCGGGCGAGCACCGCCTGGGAGCGGCGGTCGCCCGCGCGGTACTGGCCCATGACGAGGTTGTGCTCGGCGCGGAGCGTCTGCGGGTTGTCCGCGCCCATCACGTCGCGGTGGGTGCGCACGCTGCGGTCCTGGACGGAGACGGCCTCGTCGTACCGGCCGAGCAGCCGCAGGTCGTAGGCGTAGTTGTTCTCCGACATCAGCGTCCAGTTGTGCAGCGGACGCAGCGCCTCGCGGCGGATGTCGAGGGTCTCCCGGTCCAGGTCGAGCGCCTCCTCGTAGCGGCCGAGCAGCCGCAGCGAGACCGCGAGGTTGCTGCGGGCGCTGAGCGTGCGCGAGTCGCGCACGCCGACGAGTTCGAGATAGCCCTCCAGGACCAGCCGGGACACCTCGTACGCCTCGTCGTAGCGGGCGAGGCCGCGCAGCGACGCCGCCAGCCCCGACGCGGCGCGCAGCAGGTCGAGGTCCTGCTGCCCGCGCTCCTCGCGCAGGTGGTCGACGGCGGCCCGGGAGATCGCCTCGGCCTTCACGTAGTCGCCCGTGGAGTGCAGCAGGTTGGTGTAGTGGTGGCTGAGGTCCCAGATCCTGGGGTGGAGTTCGCCCAGGAGCTCCCGCCAGGCCACCATGGCGCGCTGCGCCAGCTTCAGCCCGGACTTGTACTCGCCCGACAGGTACATGTAGCGCAGCGAGTTGAGCACCAGCTGCTGGACGTCCGGGTCGGTGCTCTCCAGCACCCCGGCCGCCTTGAGGTGCGGCGTCAGCTCGGCGTAGCGCGGCCACAGCCGGGTGTCGGTGGGACGGCCGGGGTCGGCGGCGGCCAGGGCCCGGCGCACGACGCCCGCGTACTCGGCCCGGACGGCCTCGGGCATGCCGTCGCGGACGGTCTGGTGGACCATCCGGTGCATGTGCAGGATGTCGGAGCCGCCGCCCGGCTCGTCGACGCCCACGTCGTGGGACTCGCGGCGGACCACCGAGTACTGGACGAGCTTGGCGGTGGCGTCGTTCCAGCGCAGCGGGTCGTTCATCAGCCCGACCAGCTGTTCCGGCAGGTCGCGCAGGGGCAGCTCGCGCAGCAGCCGGACGGGGATCGGCCCGGGTGCGAAGAAGACGCACAGCCGCAGCAGTTCGATCGAGGCCGGTTCGGTGTCGCGCAGCTGGTTGAGCAGTATCGACCAGGCGGTCTGGAACGTCATCGGGAAGTCGGCGGCGACCCTGAGGCCGGCCTCGGCGTTGGAGCCCGTGATCAGCAGGCCGATGTACTCGTCGACGGACATCGTCGAGTCGCTGAGCCAGCCCGCGGTCTGGTCGAGCAGCAGCGGCAGGTCCTCCAGCGCCTCGGCGAGCCGGTTGGCGTCGCTCACGTCGAGGCGGGCGGCCCGGCGGCGGACGAAGGCGATGCTCTCGTCGCGGGTGTAGACCGGGATCTCCATCAGGGCGGTGTTGTGCTCGCCCCAGGCCCGGTTCTGCGAGGTGATCAGGACGTGCCCGGGACCGCTGGGCAGCAGGTCCGCGATGTCCCCGACCTGGTCGGCGCCGTCCAGCACGAGCAGCCAGCGGGAGTACGGGGTGCCCCGGCGCAGCGCGTCGAGCACGGCCCGCAGCCGCTCGCCGTACTCGGGCCCGGTGGTCAGGCCCAGCGCGGGGGCGAGTTCGGCCAGCCGCTGGCGCAGGGTGCCGCGCTGGTCCGCGGGGACCCACCAGACGGCGTCGTACTCGGAGCCGAAGCGGTAGACGTACTCGGCGGCGATCTGGGTCTTGCCGACGCCGGACATGCCGAGCAGCGTGACGACCGCGGCGCCCTGTTCTGCCTGCTGCAGCCGGTGGTAGATGTCACCGAGCAGGTTCTCGCGGCCGGTGAAGCGGATGTTGCGGCGCGGCACGCCGCCCCAGACGCGGGGCTGGTCGTAGGGGAAGCGCGGACCGCCGCGGGCCGGGGTCTCCTCCGGCGGCGCGGTGTCGGCGGTGCCGATCCGGGCCAGCAGGCGGCGTTCGGCCTCGTGCGCGCCGATGCCCCACAGCGAGGAGGCGCTGAGGGCGGCGGTCGCGGTGGGCAGCGCCGCGTTGGTGACCGAGACCGCGGCGAAGCGGTCCGGGTTGGTGGCGACCACGGTGCGGAGCGCTTTGTTCCACTCCTCGTGGGTGCGCGGCCCCAACTGGAAGTACCAGTCGCTGAGGATGATGAGGATGCGTCCCTCGGCGAGCATGAGGTCCTCGAGGGCCTGCTCGATCGTGGTGCCCGGAGGCGGGTCGAAACGGGCGAACGAAACCCGGTGCCCCTGGCGTTCCAGCCGGTTGCCGATCCACGCGGCCCACGCGCGGTTGAATCCCGCGAAACTGATGGTGACGGGCTGCCTCTCGGCCGTTGCCGTCGACTTCCGCACTACGGTCATGCGACCGTCTCCCTCGTGATGCGAACGAACGTACGGCCTTGACGCGCCGTTAGATGCCTCTGCTGGGAACATACACCGGCGGTTCCCCTCCCGAGGTCTGCCTCCGCCACATCCTGCGGGCGGTCTCCACGTAGGCGCTCGCTCGGGCCAAGTGCCCCTGGGGCGGCGGATGATCCTTCAATCGGGTGAGCTGCCGGACCATGGCGCCGACGAACACCCGCCCCTCGCGGGTGAGGCTCTGCGACCCGGCCAGCGAGGGCAGCGCGGCGCCGACCTGCTCGCGGCAGCGGGAGTGCTCCGCCCACGCCTTGTCGCGCTCCGCCGCGTCCTTGGCGCCGAGCGCGAACAGCTGCCAGTACTCGGCGAGCGCCAGGTGCGAGTACGCGCCCTGCAGCAGCCCGTCGAAGGGCCGGGGGTCGGGCCGCCAGGGCGCCCAGTACCGCTGCCGGGGGCCCGCGGTGTGCAGCGGGACGAGGTCGGTGAGCGCGCTGAGCTTGGCGTGCTGCAACTCGTGGACGAGCGTCGCGGCGAGGTACGCCGGGGTCCGCGGCGTGCTGCTGAGCACCGCGCCGAACGCCTCGCGGCGGGTGCCGCTGCAGTGCGCGGCGGCGCCGCCGTACGGGACCGCCCCGGGGGGCGGGGCGAGCGGCACCAGGCAGTCCAGCAGGGCGGCGACCTCGTCGGTGCGCACCGGGCCGCCGAGCGCGATCATCGGCAGGGCGCCGTCCCAGGCCGACTGCCACTGCTCCGGCTCGTCGGCGCCCATCCGGTCGCCCGGTCGCAGCCCGTGGCGCTCCAGCCCGCTGTCCGCCGTGCGGAACGGGTCGATCTCGTCGAGCAGGACGGGCCGCGGCCCGCCGGTGAGGACCCGCAGCGGGGACCAGCGCGGATCGTCCGAGCGCCAGGTCCCGTCGGGGTGGCGGCGGATCGCGGCCGGAGCGCCGTGCTCCGGGGTGACGGTCAGCAGCCGCCCGTCGAAGTGCAGCCCCGTCGTCCCCGGCACGCCCAGCGCGCCCAGGGTGGGCAGCGTCAGCACGTCGTCGTCCCCCAGTCCCTCCGCGGCACCGAGCCGCAGCGTGAACGGCAGGCCGGCGCGGACGGCGGCGGCCGCCGCGAGGGCGCCGAGGTGGGCGAGCTCGCGGGTGAGTTCGGCCTCGTGCTCGCTGGAGGTGGCTTCGGTGGCCGCGGTGCCCAGGCGGCGCAGGCAGCGGCGGAGCCAGGGGCCGACGAGCGGGTAGAAGAGCACCCGGCGGGCGGCCTCCCGGTCGGCCCGGTCGGCGGCTTCGAGCAGCGCCCAGTGCCGCCGGCACCGCACGGCGACCGGGCCGGGCGTCTCGGCGACCGCGTCGAGCAGGGCCCGCAGCTGCAGCAGCCGCAGGGTGTGCTGCCCGGCCGTGAGCAGGGCGAGCGCGCCGGGGCCGCCGTGGGTGGCGCCCAGTTCGCGCAGTACGGCGTCGGAGACGCTCCGGTGCGCCGGCGAGGAGCGGCCTGCGGTCATGCCGCGGCCGCCTCGGCGAGCCGGGCGGCGACGTGGCGGATCAGCCGCTCCAGGTCGGCGCAGTACACCGACGGGTGGCGGAAGCCCTCCCCCGCCCGGTACCGGTGCGCGTAGTGCCCGCCGCCGCACACCCGCACCACGGGACAGCGCCGGCACTGCCCGGCCAGCGCGGCCGCCCCGCCCTGGCGGGCGGCGATCCCGGGGTGCGCGAGGGCCTGGTCGAAGCTGTGGCGGAAGACGTCGAGGCCGGTGGCGGCGGCGCCCTCGTAGGCGGACTTGAGCGAGTCCACCTGCTCGATGCTGCCGTCGGTCTCCACGACCGCCGCGTCGAACGGCTGCAGCCCCAGGGACTCGGTGGCCGCGGGAACGCCGAGCAGCAGCGCGAGGCACTCCTCGAAGATCCGCACCCGGACCCGGCGGCGGTCGGAGCGCCACCACCGGTCGAAGACCGTGCACAGCCAGTCGCCGTACGGGGCGGGCCGCCCGGCGGGCGCGGGCAGGCCGGGCGGTGGCGCGCTCCAGTTGCCGTGCGGGAGCAGGAAGTCCACGGCGGGCGGCGAGAAGGCGAGCAGCGAGTCGTAGACCTCGGCGGGGTCGGAGGCGAGGTCGACGACGCAGAGCACGCCCGCGTAGCTCTCCCGGTGCCGGTCCTCGGCGAGCAGCCGCAGGCCGCGCGCGGCG
Organism: Streptomyces sp. NPDC006733; assembly: GCF_040636125.1. NCBI lineage: Bacteria > Bacillati > Actinomycetota > Actinomycetes > Kitasatosporales > Streptomycetaceae > Streptomyces > Streptomyces sp. NPDC006733. The sequence continues at coordinate 276,903 of NZ_JBEYJD010000005.1, forward strand.
GCGGTCCACGAGGGGCGGCCCGCGTGGTCCACCCGGGCCAGGTTGTGGGCGGGCAGCCCGCCGTCGAGGCTGACGCCGACCCGGACGCGGTGGGCGGCCAGCGTGCGCAGCCGGTCCTCGTCCAGCAGCGTGCCGTTGGTCTGGACGGTGGCGTGCACCGCGCACCCGGCGGGGACGGCCGCCCGCACCCGGGCGACGACGCCGCCGAGCACGGCGGCGTCCGCGAGCAGCGGCTCGCCGCCGTGCAGGACGACGGAGACGTCGGTGAGGCCGTGCGCGGCGGCGTGCTCGGCGATCCGGCGGGCGGCGGCGTCCAGCACCGGGGCGGCGGGTGCGACGGGACGTTTCCGCCAGCCGCTGTCGGGGCCCGCGTAGAGGTAGCAGTAGCGGCAGGCGAGGTTGCAGCGGCCGTTCATCTTGAGGATGAACTGCCGGAAGGGGACCGGACGCGGACGGTCCGCCTCCGCCTCCGTCCCGGTGAAGGTCCGCGGTGCTCTCTCCGGTGGTGCCCCCGTCTGGTGTCCCACGTGCCTCACGGTGAAAACTCCCGTCCCCCGGTCGTGGCGAGACCTTCCTCCGGCGCGACGCTGTAAACCCCTCAGGACCGGCGTTGTCCGGAACGGCGCCGAACACGACCGAAACGGGGCCGGTCGAGGGCTCCGGCGGCCTTGTCGAAGGGCCCGCCGAAGCGCCCGGTCAGAAGGCGTTGCCGAATCCCCAGAGCATCTCCGTCGGCTCGCCGAGCCGGCCGCGCAGCCCCTCCAGCACCTCGGAGAGCACCGGATGGTCCAGCTCGCGCAATGTCTCCAGGTCCAGGTCCAGCAGATCCGGCAGTCCCGCCGTCCCCGGGCCCTGCGCCCCGGTGACTTCCTGCTCCTCGGTACGCTCCGCGCTCTCGTGCTGACGCATCGTCACACCACCTTCGCTGCCCCTTAGTTGGGGCCCATCTGGGATGCCCGCCCACCGGGCGGCCAAACCCCGGCGCGGTCTGCCGGCCGCCCCTCCTACCTTCCACCGCCCAGGGCGGCCAGCCGTTCCGCCGTCCATTCGGCGTCCCGCCCGCCGCCGTCCGGCAGCCTGCGCCACTCCTCCAGGGCCGCCCGGTACGCCTCCCGGGCCGCCCGCGGCCACTGCGCGGACTCGTTGACCTGGCCGCGCCAGCGGTGCGCCTCCGCGGCCAGCCGCACCGCGGCCGCCGGGTCGGGCATCCCCTCCTCGGCGAGGCGCGCCGTCTCGGCGGCCCGGCGGAAGGCGTCGGCCGCCTGGTCCCACCGGTCGGGGCCGCCGACGTGCCGGACCTCGCCCAGCGCGTGCCGGACCTCGCCCAGCGCCAGCCAGGCGCGCGCCCGCTCCAGCGGCGGGCCGCCGTTCCTGGCCGCCAGTCCGAAGATGTGCTCCGCGTCCCGCAGGTCGAGCAGGTCCCGCCGCGTCCGGTACCGCAGCAGCAGCGCCCGGCCCAGCATCATCAGCCGGTGGGTGAGCCGGGGGTGGCCGGCCGGGGAGTGCATCCGGCAGTCCCGCAGCACCCTTATCGCCCGTGAGACGACCGTCGCGCCGCCCGCCAGGTCCGCCCGCCGCAGCAGGACCTCGCCCCACTCCTCCATCAGCTGCCCGTACTCGGGGCGGTCGCGCAGCATCAGCCGGCCCGCCTCCTCGAACCGGTCGGCCGCCTCGTCCAGGTCGGAGGGCGGGCCGCCCGCCTCGTACCGCCGCACCCACAGCCGGGCGGAGCGGACCAGCACCTCGGCCCGCAGCGACTGCTCCCTGACGTCCTCCAGGGTCCTCGCCAGCAGCCGGCCGGCCTGCTCCAGCCGGTCGCCCGCCAGCAGCAGCGCGTCGGTCAGCAGCAGCTGGACCCGCACCCGGTCCTCGATCGGCGCCTGCTCCGCGGCCATCGCGGCGCGGGCGAACTCCAGCGACTCGGCGGCCTGCCCGGCCTGCACCCGGGACCGCTCCTGGTCGTCGGCCGTCCCGGCCAGCATCAGCAGCGCCCGGCCCCGGGCCAGCGAGAGCCCGGCCGGCTGCGCCGCGTCGCGCCCCTCCCGGGGGCGCCCGTCGGAGAACGCCTCCAGCATCCCGATGGTCTCCTCCAACGGCCCGGTGTCCCCGCTGAGCCGCCACTGCTCCTCCAGCACCTCGGCGCGCTCCAGGGTGATCCGCAGCGCCTCGCCCGGTTCCAGGTCCGCGGCGGCACCGGCCGCCGTGAACTCCCGGTCCGCGCGCCGCAGCAGCTCCAGCGCGGCCTGCCGCTGGCCCAGCGCGCGCAGGTCCGACGCGGCGGCGTGCAGCACCCGGGCCAGCACGGCGCGGGCCCGCACCGCACCCGGCGCGGCGGCGGCGGTCTCCGCGGCGGACTGCGCCTCGCGCAACAGCTGCGCCCCGCCCTGCAGCCGCCACAGCCGCAGCAGGTCCTGGGCCAGCTCGCCCCACAGCTCGGGATCGGCCTCCGTCGGCAGCCCCGCGGCCGCCGCCCTGCGCAGCAGCTGCACCGCGTCCAGCAGGCTCTGCACCATCCCGTCGGCCTCGAAGCGCGCGACGAGCGCCCGCGCCCGTTCCAGCGCCGCCTCGGAGCGGGGGGCGCCGGAAGGCGTGACCGGGACCTGCTCGGCGACGTCCGTCAGGGGGATGAACCGTTCCAGTACCTTCGCCGCCACCTGCGCGAACGGCTGCGCGGCCCGCCGCGCCGAGTCCTCCGTGCCGCCGTCCAGCGGCAGCCGGCCCTGGGCCGCCTCGCCGCGGTCGTCCGACAGCTGGGCGATGGCCAGCGCCGGGAAGTTGGGGCCGCCGAGCCCGAAGCGCTGCTCGACGTACTCGGAGCAGTGCTTGAGCACCAGCAGCGCCTCGTCCCGCCCCAGCGGGCCCAGCAGCACGTCCTGGACGCCCTCGGCGAACTCGTACCACTGCGCCGGCGGGCGCGCCGGGGGCGCCTCGCCGATCACGGTGCCGTACGGGGGCGTCGTGTCGACGACCGTGCCGTACGCGGGGGTCTCCGTGCCCGGCCCGCTGGAGCCGCCCGAGCCCGCCCGGGTGAGCAGCCCGCTGAGCAGCACCTCGGAGAGCTCCGCGGGCCCGGAGTCGGGCAGCATCGTGCGCTGCACCAGCTGCATGACGGGCAGGTACAGCGGGGCCGCGGCGACGTACACGGCGAGCTGCGCCGCGCCCGGCGAGGCGGCGGAGCGGAACCGGGCGACCAGTTCCGCGGGCGCCAGCGGTCTGCGCGGCCGGGACGGCGGCGCCGCCGGCTGGTCGGCGCGCACCCAGCCCACCGCGGCCGGCACCGGGCCGGTGCCGGTCCCCGAGAGCAGCCGCGCCCACGCGCCGAGCGCGGCTGCCGTCGGCGGCAGCACCGGGATCGGGGCCAGGCCGGGGCGCTCCGTGACACCCTCGCCCTCGAAGTGCAGCGCCGCCGAATGCCCGGGGCCCTGCCCGCGCATCAGCAGCCCGTACGAGGTCGGCAGCCGGGTGCGGGACCACAGCCGCTGCGGCAGCGGCTGCAGCACGGCGACCGGCGCGTACCGGGAGAGCCGGTGCAGCAGCCGGTGCGCCTCGCCGCTGCGCCACAGCGGCCCGGCGCAGTCGCTGACCAGCACCGTCACCTGACGGCCTGTCGGGTCGCTGAGCTGGTCGGCCGAGCGCAGGGGCGCGGTGCCGGCCTCGAAGCGGCGGCTGACGGCCGCACCGCCGTCCGGCGACTGGTGCAGGTACTGCACGTGCACGTCCCGGAAGGCGCCGAGCTGGCCGAAGACCTGCTGGAACTCGCCCAGCATGCGCTCCCACACGTACATCGACGAGGAGGCGTCCATCAGCAGCTGCAGCGAGGCGTCGCCGCGCGAGACGCTGCGGAAGACCGGCATCAGCAGCCCGCCGGCCCGCGCGCTGCACTCGGCGGTGGCGGCCTCGTCCAGCACGCTGCGGATCGGCGGGGCGGCGCTGTGGTAGCGCTGCAGCGGGCGCAGCGCCCGCTGCAGCTCCAGCAGCCCGGGGAGCGACGGCGCCTCGGGAACGCCGATGGAGACGGCGCCGCCCGGCAGGGCGGCGCCCCGTCCGCCGCCGGCCGTGCGGTCCCGCTCCCCCGGGTACAGCGCGATGTTGCCCCCGAGGGAGCGGCCGCGGGACCGGCCGGAGTCCGTCCCCGGGTCCTCGGCGGGCTCCGCTCCCGCACCGTCCGCCGGCGGCCGCTCCAGGGGGCCGGCGCCGTGCGCGCGCGTCGCGGGCCCCGCCGGGCGCGGGCCGTCGGCCCACTCGCCGGGCTCCGCGCCCGCGGTGGTGGGCTGCGACCAGCGCGCCAGCCACACGGCGTCGGCGAGTTCGCCCAGGTCCGGGTCGAGTCCGGCCCCGCGCAGCCGCTCGATGACCTCCGCGAGCGGATCGCGGCGCGGACGCGGGCGCGCCGCGGCCGGCCCCGGCGGAGGCGGCTGCCCCGGGGGCTGCTGCGCCGGAGGCGGCGTCGGTGGCTGCGAGGTCACACCCTCACCTCGGCCTGTCGAGACGCTGGATGAGCATGTCGGCGAGCCGGTCGCGGGACGGCGGCGCGGCGTGGTGCGTGAGGTATATCGCGTTCAGCAGCTGGTCGGCGGCGAGGAGTTCGCTGCGCGAGCGCTCCAGGAACCGGGTGATCAGGTCGTCGCCGATCCTGGCCGCCTCGGTGCCCAGGTGCGCCCTGACCACGGTGGCCAGCCGCTTGTGGTCGGGCTGCCCCAGCTCCAGGTGGATGCAGCGGCGCAGCAGCGGAGCCGGGAAGTCGCGCTCGCCGTTGCTGGTCAGGACCACGAACGGGAAGGCCCGGCAGCCGACCCGGCCGTCCTCGACCGTCACCTTCGTGCTGTCGTCGGTGAGCACCTCGACCCGCGGCTCGCGCTCCGCGAGCCGTTCGAGTTCTGGGATCGCGAACTCGCCCTCCTCCAGGACGTTCAGCAGGTCGTTGGGGAGGTCGATGTCGCTCTTGTCCAGCTCGTCCACGAGCAGGACGCGCGGCCGGGCGGTCGGCAGCAGCGCCGTGCCGAGCGGCCCCAGCCGGATGTAGCTGCCGATGCCGCCCGGGGTCTGGGCCCGGCTGCTCGCCGCGATCTGGGTGTCCTGGAGCCGGGCGATGGCGTCGTAGCGGTAGAGGCCGTCCTGGAGCGTGGTGCGGCTGACGATCGGCCAGCGCAGCACCCGGCCGAGGCCGAGCTCGTAGGCGACGGCGTGCGCCAGGGTGCTCTTGCCCGTCCCGGGGCTGCCGGTGACCAGCAGCGGACGCCGCAGGTACAGCGCGGCGTTGACGATCTCCAGCTCCTCCGGGCTCGGCCGGTGCAGCTGCGCCATGTGCCGGTAGGCGCCGAGGCGGCGGGTCGAGGCGCTGTCCGTGCCGGGGCCGGGCTCCACGAGGGGGCCGCCGTCGAAGTCCCGCCAGGGCGGCGGGTCCGGCAGCGCGCTGATCCCGTCGTGCGGCTCCCCCGCGCCCCGGTAGATCAGCCACTCGTTCTCTTCGATGCCGTCGGCCCCGGCAGTCGCGTCGGGCCGCGGGTTGTTGTCAGGCACTATGTGCTCCTCGTCGCTCGTACGTCGATGGCAGGAGCGCAGACCACGTACCGACCGTCCCACGGAGTGGGGGCGGAGCATAAGGGGTGTGTTCGGCCGGTCATGGCGTCTCCAGCGGCTGATCGGTGCCGGGCAGCGGTCGGGTGGGGTCGTCGTACAAAAGGATCAGGTCCTGCGAGAAATAGGCTTCCAGCTCGTGGTGCGCCAGGTCGAACCGGAGCCGGCGCACCGCCTCCGGGAGCCGGTCGGCCTGCCCCGCGTCCGTGACCGTGCGCTCCACCCCCCGGTGGAAGTCCGAGCACACCCGGTCCCTTCCGGCCCGCTCCCGTCGCCACAGCACGACCCCGTAGCCGGCGCCCGTCACCCGGCGCAGCGCCGCGGGGCCGTCCTCGGCCTCCGAGGCGCGGCACAGGATCGGCACCGAGTACAGCCCGCGGAACCGCAGTTCGGCGTCGGCGGGCACCGGCGCCGGCGTGCCGTGGTCGCAGTCCAGGATCACCGGCTCCATCGGACCCGCCTGCACGCGCTTCCAGCGGGCCCGCCGCAGCGCCGCGTCCTCGCTGACCTCGTCCGGGTCGTAGTCCGGGTCGGCCGGGCGGACGACGACCGGCCGCACCTCGCCCAGCGCCGGGCCGTCCGGCCGGGTGCGCCAGGTCTCCACCGGCAGTTCGAGCAGCGCCCTGACCACCGCCACCTGAAGGACCGCCGGGCGGCCCGGCTCGTCGCAGCGGCGGAAGGCCTCGGCGAGCGGCGCGCCCAGCCGCTGCGGCAGCTCGCCCAGCCGCGTGCCGTCGGCGCCCTCGGCCACCGGCAGGACGTCGCCCGCCGCGTCCACGATGGCGATCCGCCAGTCGTAGCTGTCGCGTTCCCAGCCGCGGCGGTCGATCTCCAGCAGCACCGAGGGGGCGGAGACCGGCTCCCGGGCGGGCCGGCTGCCGGGGTCGGGGGCCGCGCGGACCCCGGACGGGCCGGGGTCCATGCGGCGGGCGTTGACCCGGGAGAGCCACTCGCGGCCCAGGTCGTTGCGGAAGCCGCGCGACAGGTCCCGTTCGCTCGCGGCGACGGCCGCCGCCCAGTTCCACAGCCGGCGCTCGGCGCCGTGCGCCGCCTCGTACGGCCGCTCCGCCGTCGCGACACGCACGCAGTACCGCAGGATCGTCTCCAACTCGCTCTGGCCGCGCCGCAGGTCGTACAGGAGGCCGAGCCCGTCGCGCCAGGAGCGCGGGGCGAGCGGCAGGTTCTCGCAGGGCTGGCCGCGCAGCTCGTTCACCGCCGCCAGCAGGCTCGCCGTGCTGACCGGCGGCGGCAGTTCGGCGAGCAGCCCGAGCAGCTCGGTGCGCATCCCGGGCGACAGGGCGCGCCCGGCGGTGGCGCCCAGCAGGTTGTGGGCGTCGGTCCAGGTCGTCCGGTTGGTGTCGGCGAGCCGGTGGCGGTCGGCGTGGTGCCGGTCGTGGCCGTGCACCACCCGCTGGAAGAGGTCGTCGGACTCGGCCCTGGCCGGGCCCTGCGGCAGCGGCAGCCCGCGCAGTTGCAGCACGGAGACGGCCAGTCCGCCGTCCTGCCCGCCCCGCCGGGCCTTGAGCACGCCGATCACCTCGCCGCGCGCGAGGTCGACGACCGGGCCGCCGGAGGCGCCGGACGGGATCTCGTCCTCGTTGCCGAGCCGGAGCTTGCCGTCCCGGCCCAGTTCGCCGCGGATGGTGCAGCGGCCGCTGACGTCCTCGACCTCGCCGTCCACCTCCATGCAGCCGAAGAAGGCGACTTCCTTGCGGGTGAACACCTTGGAGGTGCGTTCGGTGAGCCAGACGCACGCGTGCGGCACCGGCTCCAGCAGCCGGATCAGCGCCAGGTCGGGGGCGGGCCACAGTCCCGGGCCCGGGTTCTCCAGCGGCTCGGCCCACTCGACCCGGCCGCGCACCGTGTGCCCGTCGAAGGTGAGACCGACCTCGCGTCCACCGTCAGCCACCGCGCCCCCCTCGCCCCGAAGCGCCACATGGGCGCAGGTGAGCACCCAGTTCGGGGCGACGAAGAAACCGCTGCCCCACGGGCGGACGGCGACGTCCCCAGCGGACGGCCCACCGGACCCGTCGGGGGCATACCCGGGGGGCGGTGCGTGAACCCGTACGGTGGCGGCTCTCACCAGGGGCGCCAGGGTCTCGAACGGATCCGAGTCGTCTCCCTGTGCGTCCTGTGCGCCCCCATACCCCCCTGTCACGCCGCGTCACCCCCCGTTCGGCCTGCTGTGACGAAAGGCTAGCGGCCTGCGGGGACCCGCGCGAGGGAGTGTGGGAATGCTGCCTATCCTTGCCTGGAATGTCCCACCGTCCCCGTGTCGCGGTGTCCGTGTGCACCGGTGACCACTGCTTGGAGCTATGGAGCATCCCGTGTACTTCACCGATCGCGGTATCGAGGAGCTTGAGAGCCGCCGGGGCGAGGAAGAGGTCTCGTTCGAGTGGCTGGCCTCCCGGCTGCGGGAGTTCGTCGACCTCAACCCCGACTTCGAGATCCCCGTGGAGCGGCTCGCCACCTGGCTGGCCAGGCTGGACGACGAGGACGACGAGGAGTGAGCCGCGAGCGGCCCGACGCCTCGGAACGGGCCGCTTGACTTCTCCGGTACGCGATATATCGTGTCTATCACCTAGACGCGATATGTTGCGTTGCCTGCCGTACCACCGAGGAGGGTCGACATGAGCGGCACGTCGGAATGGACCGTCACCGAACCACAGAAGCTCGTCTTCGACGCGCCCGTCGACACCGTGCGCGTGCGCATCGTCGGTGGCGCGGTGAACGTCGTGGGCGTGGAGGAGGGGCCGGCCCGGCTGGAGGTCGGCGAGCTCGACGGACCGCCGCTGGTGGTCAGCCTCGACGGCGGAGTCCTCACCGTCGGTTACGACGACCTGGAGTGGAAGGGCTTCCTGAAGTGGCTCGGCGGCAAGGGCTGGGAGCGGCACGCGGTCGTCTCCCTCGCCGTGCCGCAGCACACCCGCGCCGAGGTCGGGGTGGTCGGCGCCAGCGCGGTCGTCTCCGGCCTCTCGCAGGCCATCCAGGTGCGCGGGGTCAACGGGGACGTCACCCTGGTCGGCGTGGCCGGACCGGTCAGCGCCAACACCGTCTCGGGCAACGTCGAGGCCCAGGCGGTCTCCGGTGACCTCCAGGTCAGCACCGTCTCCGGGGACCTGACCGTCGTCGAGGGCAGCGGCGCCCGCATCAAGGCCGACTCCGTCAGCGGCAACATGGTGCTCGACCTGGCCCCCGCCGAGACGCCCCCGGGCGCCGACGTCCGGCTGAACACCGTCTCCGGGGAGATCGCCGTGCGCATCCCGGACCCGGCCAACGCCGACGTCGACGCCAACACCGCCAGCGGAGCCGTCTCCTGCGCCTTCGAGGACCTGCGGGTCAGCGGCCAGTGGGGCGCCAAGCGCATCACCGGGCGGATCGGCACCGGCGGCGCGCACCTGAAGGCCACCACCGTCTCGGGCGCCATCGCCCTGCTGCGCCGCCCACCGGTCGACGACGAGCCGTCAGGCGCGTCGGCCGACGGGACCCCCTCGCTCCGGAAGGACGTCTGACATGCCCCCCGTCTTCGCCCACGGCCGGCTGCGGCTGTACCTCCTCAAGCTCCTGGACGAGGCCCCGCGCCACGGCTACGAGGTGATCCGGCTGCTGGAGGAGCGCTTCCACGGCCTCTACGCGCCCTCCGCCGGCACCGTCTACCCGCGGCTGGCCAAGCTGGAGAAGGAGGGCCTGGTCACCCACAGCACCGAGGGCGGCCGCAAGGTGTACTCCATCTCCGACGGCGGCCGCGCGGAACTGGCCTCCAGGGCCGACGAGATCGCGGACCTGGAGAACGAGATCCGCGAGTCGGTCTCGACGCTGGCCGCCGAGATCCGCGAGGACGTCCGCGGTGCCGCGGGCGACCTGCGCCGCGAGATCCGGGCCGCTGCCCAGCAGGCGCGCAGCGCTCCGCCCAACGGCGCCGGCACGGACTTCCGCGCCATGAAGCAGGAGTGGAAGGACCAGGCCCGGCGCGCCAAGGAGGAGAGCCGCCGCGCCAAGGAGGACGCGCGCACCGCCCGGCTCCAGGCCAAGGAGGCCCAGGAGTTCGCCCGCGTGGAGGTGCAGCGGATCGCCAAGCAGGTCCAGGAGCAGGTGCAGTCCCACGTCCGCGAGGGCGACTGGCAGGGCGGCCTCAAGGAGGGCCTCGCCGAGCTCAACCGCGAACTGGGCGCGCTGGGCCGGGCCACCGGCCACATCTCGACCGCCTGGCCGGGCTACCTGCGGCAGGACCGGGACGCGGCCGCTGACGCGCCTGCCGACGCGGCCGCCACTGACGCCCCCGCCGAGGCGGACGAGCCGGAGTGGGCCCGGGAGACCGGGTCGGAGGACGTGGCCGACCCCGGCCGCGAGCTGGAACGCCTCCTGGACCGCTTCCGCGACGACATCCGCGACGCGGCCCGCGACCGGGGCGTCGACGCGGGCCAGCTGCGGGAGGCGCGGCGCCACCTGTCGACCGCGGCGGCCCGGATCGCCGCCGTGCTGCGCGGCCCCCAGGACTGACGGGCCGGCGCGGGGCGCGAAGCACGGGGGAAGGGTGCGGGTTCCGCGGGACGGGACCCGCACCCGGCCGTTCAGTTCGCGGTCAGCACGATCTTTCCGAACAGGTCGCCGTCCGCCATCTTCTCGAAGCCCTCGCGGGCCCGGTCCAGCGGCAGCACCGAGTCGATCACCGGTCGGACGCCGGTGGCCGCGCAGAAGCTGAGCAGGTCCTCCAGCTCGTCCTTGGTGCCCATCGTGGAGCCGACGACCTTCAGCTCCAGGAAGAAGATCCGGGTCAGTTCGGCGGCCGGCGGGTTCGAGCCGCTGGTGGCGCCCGAGATCACCAGCGTGCCGCCGGGCCGCAGCGACTTCACCGAGTGCGACCAGGTCGCCGCGCCCACCGTCTCGATCACCGCGTCGACCCGCCGCGGCAGCCGCGCGCCCGGCTCGAAGGCCGCCTCCGCGCCCAGCTCGACCGCGCGCTTGCGCTTGCCCTCGTCGCGGCTCGTCGCGAACACCCGCAGCCCCGCGGCCTTCGCCAGCACGATCGCCGCCGTCGCCACGCCGCCGCCCGCGCCCTGCACCAGGACCGAGTCGCCCGGCCGCACGCCCGCGTTGGTGAAGAGCATCCGGTACGCGGTCAGCCACGCGGTCGGCAGGCAGGCCGCCTCCTCGAAGGAGAGCTCCGCCGGCTTGCGCAGCACGTTCCACGCCGGCACCGACACCCGCTCGGCGAAAGTCCCCTGGTACCGCTCGGTGAGGATCGAGCGCGGCTCGTCCGGTCCGACGCCGTGCCCGGACTGCCCGATGACGGAGTGCAGGACGACCTCGTCGCCGTTCTCGTCGATGCCGGCCGCGTCACAGCCAAGGATCATCGGCAGCCGCTCCTGCCCGAGCCCCACGCCGCGCAGCGACCACAGGTCGTGGTGGTTGAGCGACGCGGCCTTCACCGTGACGGTCGTCCACCCCTCCCGGCGCTCGGGCTCGGGGCGCTCCCCCAGCTCCAGGCCGTTCAGCGGCTGGTCACGGTCGATACGTGCGGCGTAGGCAGCGAACATGCAGCAGAAACTATCGGCGCCGTCCGCCCCGGGTGAAGCCCCCACCGCACGAAGCGACATACGTCACCCCCGGGTGCAACCTCCGGGGCCGTCCAGCGCACTGACACAGTGACGGGCTGCCGGCCCGGACGGGGCGAGGGAGGGGACGACATGTCGCAGGAGGACGGTGCCGACCGCGGCGACGACGCGCTGGAGGCGTTCATCGCCGGACGGCGCCTCGCGCTGTTCCGCAGCGCCTACCTGCTCTGCGGCGACCGCGACGAGGCGGACGACCTCGTACAGACCACCCTGGTGAAGGTCATCCTGGGCCGGCGCCGGCTGCAGCGCCTGGACAACGTCGAGGCGTACGCCCGCAAGACCCTGGTCAACACGTTCATCGCCTCCCGCCGCCGCTTCTGGCACCGCGAGCAGCCCTACGGCGAACTGCCCGAGCCGGTCGGCCCCGGCCCCGAGACCGACGCGGACACCGGCCTGGCCGTCCGCGCGGCGCTCGCCCGCCTCACGCCCAAACAGCGCGCCGTCCTGGTCCTGCGGTACTGGGAGGACCTGACCGTCGAGGCCACCGCCGAGGCGCTCGGCATGCGGGAGAACACCGTCAAGAGCCACGCGGCGCGCGGGATGGCGGCGCTCCGTGCCGAAGTGCAGGGAGAACGGGTATGAGCCAGGACCAAGCAGTCAGGGAGTTGTTGCAGAGGGCCGTCGACGGTCTCGTGCCCGGACCGAACGGCACGACCGAACGGATCTTCGCCCGGGCCCGGACCCTGAGACGGCGGCGCACTCGGGCCCGGATCGCCGTTTCAGCGCTGGCCCTCGCCGGCGCGGTGACCGCCGGCCTGCTGCTGATGCCAGGCACGGGCAGGGCACCGCGGGTGCAGAGCGCTACGGAGTACAGCGGGCTGACGCAGACCGCGCTGCTCAGGGAACTGCTCCCATCGGACGTGGGCCGGATCGACCTGAACAGCAAGGCCGAACCCGACAAGAACGTCGCGATCGGTGACGGGACGTACCGGGTGACCAAGGACGGGAGGTACGGCGAGATCTCGATCCACAACTTCGCACCGGACGCGTACGGACCGCACGACGTCTGCGCCGAATTCGACACGAAGCCCTGGACGGCGGAGTGCGGGAAGACGGAACTGAGCGGCGGCCGCACCCTGTGGACGTGGCGCATCCTGCCCGGGGTTCGGCTGAGGGACGACGCCCGCTGGAAGAGCGTCGCAGGATACTGCGCCGGCCTGTCACTTCCCGACGGTCGCTCGATGTTCATCGATGTCAACGCCGGAGATTCGCTGTCCGGCCGCCCCTCCGACCCCGCCTGGATGGCCGCGCCGCCGCTTACCATGGCGCAACTCCGCGACCTCGCGCTGCGCCCGGAGCTGCTCGTACCGCTGCCCAGGTTCTGACACGAACGACGGCGGGCCGGCACTCGTGTGCCGGCCGGGAACCCGGTGATCGACGTACCCGGACTCACGCCGAGATCTCCGGTGATCTCCGAAGGACCGGTATTGGTGAC